>JAJYKK010000047.1 GCA_021788645.1 Pseudomonadota bacterium | reverse complement strand
CGGTGGCGCTATCATCGTCGATCGGTTTGGCAAAGAGGAAACGGGGCAGCGCCGACCCGCTGCATGTGATGTGTGCGCACCAGCTTAAACTCGGCACATTCTTGTCTTGACAGTGGGGTCCACTTCACCGGTTAAGCAGCAGATCCTGGTAGGCCGCCATGTCGGCCACCACGGCCTTGAGCTGGTAATCGGCCGCCTGCCCGGTGATGAGCAGGCATTCGACCACCTCCGGAAGGGTCCTGATGCTCTCCTCGAAATGGCTGAAGCGCTCCGGCGTGTGTTGGTCCATCGCGATATGGATGAGCGCCATGAGGGAAAGCCCGAGCGCCTTTGCATCCACGACCGCCCGATAGCCGGCGATCAAGCCCGCCTCCTCGAGCGCACGCACCCGCCGCAGGCAGGGCGAGGGAGACAGGCCGATGCGGTCGGCCAGTTCCTGGTTGGGGATGCGGCCGTCTTGCTGGAGGACTTCGAGGATCTGGCGGTCGTAGCGGTCGATGTTCATAAATTGCCGGTGTTCTGTGGATGGAGCAATTAATATAACAAAATAGATCGATGACGCGCAGATAATGTCATAATGCGCCCGGCGCTACGGCAAAAACGCAAGCATTTGCCGGGGCGCGCCGCCTATCATGGAGGGCAGAACATTCATTGCCAACCACGAGACCCGGAGCGCCGTCGCCATGCTGAACGATCCTTCCCAGAAGTACGCCCCGTTTCCCCCGGTCGACCTGCCCGACAGGCAGTGGCCGGGCCGGCGCCTCGCCGCCCCGCCCGTGTGGATGAGCACCGATCTGCGCGACGGCAATCAGGCCTTGTTCGAACCGATGGATCGGCGCCGCAAGATGAGGCTCTTTCAACTGCTGTGCGAGGTCGGGTTCAAGGAGATCGAGGTGGGCTTTCCTTCCGCCTCGCAGACCGACTTCGACTTCGTGCGCGAATTGGTCGAAGGCGGCAAAGTGCCCGAGGACGTCACCATCGAGGTGCTCACGCCGGCGCGGGAGCCGCTGATCGTGCGCACCCTGGAGTCCCTCCGGGGTGCGCGCCGCGCCATTGTCCATCTCTACAACGCCACCGCGCGGCCGTTTCGCGACATGGTCTTCGGACTGAGCCGCGAGGGGGTGACGGATCTTGCCGTGGAGGCGGTGCGGCGCATCCGGCGGTGGACGGATGAGCGGCGCGAGACGCAGTGGACGCTGCAATACAGCCCGGAAGCGTTCAGCGCGACCGAGCTGGATTTCTCGCTGGCGATCTGCGATGCGGTCTCGGCGGCCTGGGGCGCAGCCCCCGGTCGCGAGATGATTCTCAACCTTCCCGCCACCGTGGAGATGGCCACCCCCAACGTCTTTGCCGACCAGATCGAATGGATGCACCGCCGCCTCGCCCGCCGGGAGAGCCTGATCCTCAGCGTCCACCCGCACAACGACCGGGGCAGCGCCGTGGCCGCCGCGGAGCTCGCGCTCATGGCCGGCGCCGAGCGTGTCGAGGGATGCCTGTTCGGCAATGGGGAGCGCACCGGCAACGTCGATCTCGTGACCCTCGCGCTCAACCTGTATAGCCAAGGCGTCGCGCCCGGGCTCGATTTCTCCGACATCGGGCGCATCGCGCGCGTGGTCGAGGCGTGTACCGGCTTGCCCGTCCATCCGCGGCATCCCTATGTCGGCGATCTGGTCTTCACGGCGTTTTCCGGATCCCATCAGGATGCGATCAAGAAAGGGCTGGCGCGGCAGGTGCATGGGGGCCCGTGGAACGTGCCGTATCTCCCCATCGATCCGGCCGACCTGGGGCGCAGCTACGACGCGCTCATCCGCCTCAACAGCCAGTCCGGGAAGGGCGGCATCGCCTATCTGCTCGAGAGCCGCTATGGGCTTGTGCTGCCCCGGCGGCTGTTGATCGAATTCTCGCGCCACGTGCAGCGGCACATGGATCGTCTCGGCACCGAAATCGGCGCACAGGCGCTGTGGACGCTATTTACCGAGGCGTATCTCGGCGAGGACGGCGGCGTCCGCTACGTGGCCCATCAGCTGTTCGACGCCGCACAGGGCCAGGGGATTCGCCTGGGCGTCGCGCAAGATGGCGAGATCCGCTGGGCCGCCGGCGAGGGCAATGGGCCGATCGATGCGGCGGTGGCCGCCTTGCGCACCCTGGGGATCGAGATCCGGCTCCTCAGCTTTCAGGAGCGCGCGTTGCGCGCGGCCAGCCGCGGCAGCGCCGCGCAGGCCTGTGCGTTCGTCGAAGCGGAACGGGACGGCGCAGGCGTCGCCTGCTTTGGCGTCGGCCTCGATCCCAACATCGTCACGGCCAGCCTCAAGGCGCTTTTCAGCGCGGTCAATCGGGTGAACGGCGAGCGCGCCGCGCCGGCTCACGAGGCCGCCCGATCACGAGGTGGCGAATGGCTCGCCGGCCAAGGCGTTGCATATTCCGGCGGCGAGGCGTAATTTAGGAAATAGAGATCGATAAATAGAGATTTTGCGGCCGACCGCGCCCGCCCCGCGGCGACTCTCGCGGCCTTGCGCAGGAAGGGGTGGGCGGCGACCCCAAGGGGAGGCGGTGGTGGGCAAGACGGCAAGGCGCGGAGACAAATTCCGCCGCATGATCGAAATGTCTTCGCAGGGTTTCTGGCACATTTCCCCGGCGCTCACCACGCTGGACGTCAATGCCGCCTTGTGCAAGATGCTCGGGTATCGGCGCGAGGAGATGCTGGGTCGCTCCATCCTGGACTTCGTCGATGAGCGCAATCGCGCCGTCTTTCTGGCGTCGGCGGGGCGACTCGCCACTCAGGACCAGCGCCGCTACGAGATCGCGTTGACCGGCCGCGGCGGCGAGCCGGTGCCGTGCCTTTTCAGCGCCACGACGGAACGGGACGAGACCGGCGCGGTGGGCGGCGCGTTCGCCTTCGTCACCGACATCACCGAACGAAAGCGGGAGGAGGAAGCCCTCAAAAGCTCGCAGCGGCAGCTCGCCGACATCATCGACTTCCTGCCCGATGCCACGCTCGTCATCGACAAGGCGGGGAAGGTGATCGCCTGGAACCGGGAAACCGAGAAGATGACCGGCTGCAAAGCCCAGGACATGCTTGGCCAAGGCGACTACGGATATGCCATCCCCTTCTATGGCAGTCGGCACCCGATCCTCATCGATCTCGTGCGCGAGCCGGACGCGATGCTAGAGGCGCAATACCGGGACATCGAGCGCGACGGCGACATCCTCAGGGGCAAAAGCACGATCACCGTGGTGCGCGGCCAACCGCGCCACCTGTCGGCCTGGGCGCGCCCCTTGTATGACGGGACCGGCGAAGTGACCGGGGCCATCGAGTGCATCCGCGACGTCACCGAGCTGGACGATTATCGGCAGCATCTGGAAGCCATGATCGAACGGCGGACGGAGGAGCTCAGGCAGGCCAAGGATGCCGCCGAGGCCGCGACGCGGGCGAAGAGCGATTTCCTCGCCAACATGAGCCATGAGATCCGCACCCCCATGAACGCGATCATCGGCTTCGCCGGACTCGCGCTCAAGAGCGAGCCCAATCCCAAGCAGCGCGACTATCTCGGCAAGATTGAAAGCTCTGCGAAGGCGCTGCTCGGGATCATCAACGATATCCTGGACTTTTCGAAGATCGAGGCGGGGCGCCTGGACATGGAATCGATCGCGTTCCGGCCGCAGGACGTGATCGACGACGTGGCCGGCGTGGTTGCGCTGGCGGCGGCGAAGAAGGGCCTGGAAATCGTGTGTTCCGTGGACCCAAGGGTGCCTGCGTCGCTGATCGGCGATCCGCTGCGGCTCGGTCAGGTGCTCACCAACCTCGTGAACAATGCCGTCAAGTTCACCGACACCGGCTCCGTCCTGATCAAGGTCGACTGGCGCGCCGGCGATGCGCGGGCGTGCACGCTCGACTTCCGCGTCCAGGACACGGGCATCGGCATGACCGCGCAGCAGCTGGCCAAGCTGTTCACCGCGTTTTCCCAGGCGGACACCTCCGTGACGCGCAAATACGGCGGCACCGGTCTGGGGCTTGCCATCTCCAAGCGGCTGGTGTCCCTGATGGGCGGCGACATCGGTGTGGAAAGCGTGCCCGGTCGCGGCAGCACCTTCCGCTTTTCCGCGGTGTTCGCCTGCCCGCAGGCGGTGCTTGAGCCCGCGTGCCCGACCACCGACGCGTGGGCCGGCCGCAAGGTGCTCATCGTGGACGACAATGAAATCGCCAGGGTTGTGCTCTCGGAACAGCTGCGCTCATTCAACCTGGCGCCCGTGGCGGTGGCCTCGGGCGCCGAAGCCATCGCGGAGCTGCAACGCCAGCCGACGGGCCGCGCCTATGATCTCGTGCTGATGGACTGGAAGATGCCGGAGATGGACGGCATCGAAACCGCCCGCCGGATCCGGCAGGACGCGAGCATCGGCCGCCTGCCGATGATCGTCATGGTTTCGGCCTTCGGTCGCGAGGAGGTGGTGAAGAAGAGCCAGAAGGCGGGGATCGATACCTTCCTCATCAAGCCGGTGAACACCGCGCTCCTGCGCGATACCCTGATGGCCGCATTCGGCCACGGGCGGCTCGAGACCCCGCCCCCAGCGGCGCAAGCCCCAATGGCGCCGCGCTTCGGCGGCGCCAAGGTGCTCCTGGTCGAAGACAACGAACTCAATCAGCAGGTGGCTACCGCCTTGCTGGAGGGGGCGGACCTTTCGGTCGATGTGGCGGCCAACGGGGAGCAGGCGCTTGCCGCCATCGGCGCGACCGATTACGCCGCGGTGCTGATGGACGTCCAGATGCCGGTGATGGACGGCTTCGAGGCGACCCGTCGGCTGCGCGCCGAGCCCCGCCTTGCGCGGCTGCCGGTGATTGCGATGACCGCGCACGCCATGCAGGGCGCCAAGGACGCCTGTCTGGCCGCGGGCATGAACGATTATGTCGTCAAGCCGATCGACCCGCAGGCCCTGTTTGCCGCGCTGGCGCGCTGGATCGGCGCAAGCGGCGAGGGCGCGGGCCGCGCGCGGGGCCAGACCCAGGAATCGGCGTATCGCCTCCCGCCCACCTTGCCCGGCGTCGACATCAGCGCGGGGTTGGCCCGGCTCAACGGAAATGAGGCGCTGTACGCGCGGCTGCTCAAAGGCTTTTCCGACCGGTATGTCTGTGTGCCCCAGGAGATCCGCCAAGCGATCGCCGACGGGGCATCGGAACGGGCGGCCCAGCTCGCGCATACCGTCAAAGGCTCGGCGGGCAACTTGGCGCTCTCCGGGGTATTCGAGCGCGCCTCCCGCGTGGAAGATGCGCTGAGGGGGCCGCCAGGGGACGCGCTGGATGCGCAGCTCGCGGGGCTCGACGAGGAGATGGCCCGCATGGCGAGCGTCGTGGGTGCGCTGATGCCCGATGACGAGGGGGGGCCGGACGGGCCGCCCGACTGGACGGCGCTTCGGGCGGGCCTCGTGGCGCTGGAGGCGCTGATCGACGACAACAATCTGGACGTCGCGCAATGCTTCGGCGCGCTCACGAAGCGCTACGCGGCGCCGCCCTCGGACCCCGCGTGGCGCGCGCTCGAGAAGAGCATTGCCTGCTTCGACTTCGATGCCGCGAAGCTCGCCTTGGCGGCAGTGGCGGCCGGTTTGCCCAAAGATCCTGCCGAAGGAGGCTGAATGCACATGGACACGCAGACCAAGCGCAGCATCCTGATCGTCGACGACTCCCCCGAGAACCTCACGGTTCTCGGGGCGCTGCTGCGGACCGATTACACGATACGCGTGGCCACCGATGGAGAGAAGGCCTTGCGCATCGCCCAATCCGGCGAGCCGCCCGATCTGATCCTGCTCGACATCATGATGCCCGGCGTCAACGGGTACGAGGTGTGCCGCCGGCTCAAGGACGACCCGCGCACCGAATCCATCCCGGTGATCTTTCTCACGGCGATGACCCATGAGCGGGACGAAGTGAAGGGCTTCGAAGCGGGGGCGGTCGACTACATCACCAAGCCCTTCAGCCCGGTTGTCGTGCGGGCGCGGGTGCGTACCCACGTCGAGCTGAAGTGCTATCGCGACTTCCTGGTCGACACCTCCTACGGCGATGGCCTGACCGCAGTACCCAATCGCCGCCGATTCGAGGACTACTACGCCCATATATGGAAGGCGCCGGGCCAGACGGCGCCCGTGGCGTTGATCATGATCGACGTGGATCATTTCAAGCCGTTCAATGACCATTATGGCCACCAGGAGGGGGATGCCTGCCTCAGGGCGATTGCGCAGGAGCTGTCCGGCGCGCTGAACCGCAAGACGGACCTCTTTGCCCGGTACGGCGGAGAGGAATTCGTCTGCCTGCTGCCGGGCACCGAAGCGGAAGGCGCCTTGCAGGTTGCGGAGCGATTCCGCGCGGCCGTCCTGGCGCTCGCCATTCCCCACGCCCGCTCGCCGGTCGGCGATTGGGTCACGATCAGCGTCGGCGTGGCGGCCGCCGGCTCCTGTGCCGAGCTATCGCCCCGGGAGCTGGTCGCGCATGCCGATGAGGCGCTTTATCAGGCGAAGGCGGCGGGGAGGAACCGGGTGCGCCTCCATGATGCCGAGGGCGCGCGCACCGGCCAAGGGTCCGGCGAAGACGGGGCACCCCTGCTCACGGCTGCATCTCGAGATCGCCCTTGAGGACGGCGAGCCCCGCCTCGGCGCACCGCTCGTCGATCCGACCCTCGGGCGTGCCGCTCACGCCGATGGCCCCATAGAAGACGCCGCCCGCCTCGATCGGGACCGCCCCCCCGGAAAAAACCAGGTGTTCGCCCGCCTGAGCCAAAGGCGAGCGGGCACGCGTTTGCTCCAGCGCCGTTCCCTTGGCGTCGAACATGGCGCTGGTATAGGCCTTGTCGCGGCTGATCCTGAGGGCAACCGGCGGGGCCAGGGTATCGCGCAGGGCCACCTGCGTGATGCCGTCGCGGTCGACGACGGTCACGGCCACTTGATAGCCGGCCTTCCGACAGGCGGCGATCGCCCCGCGGGCCATCCTGGTCGCGCTGCCCAACGTGAGCTGCGCCACGTGGACGGCCGGCGCTTCATTCGCCTGTGCGGAAAGGCAGGGGATGCACATCGCGGCGATAGCCGCCATTGTGAGACTACGCATGACGCCTCCTTATCGGTGGCAACGAACGACGCATCACGCCGCCAGGGCCGCCTTCGCGCGGCGCGACCCCATGTGGCGGCCTACGTGCTGCACAGGCTGAGGAAATCGGCAGCCTGCAGCGGGCGCGCGCACAGGTATCCCTGGTACTGGTCGCAGCCGAACGCCGAAAGGCGCGCCAGCTGCGCGGGTGTTTCCACGCCCTCCGCCAGCACGGACATCTGGAGCACGTGACCCAAATGGACGATGGCGCCCACGATGGCGGCGTTGTCGTCGTCTTGCATCATGTCACGCACAAAGGAGCGGTCGACCTTGAGCTTATCCGGTGCAAGGCGCTTGAGGTAGCGCAGGCTCGAATAGCCGGTGCCGAAATCGTCGATCGAGAGCTTGACGCCCAGGTCCCGGAGGCGCCGAACGGTGGCCGCGACAGCCTCCGTGTCGTGCAGCAGAACGGATTCGGTGAGCTCGAGCTCGAGTCGGTCCGGCGCGAGGCCGGCGCGCTCGAGGGCGCGGGCCACGGTCTCCACGATATCGCCCCGGCGGAACTGCAGCGCCGAGATGTTGACTGCGATGACCAGGGACGGCAGCGCACAGGTTTGCTGCCATTCGGCCATCTGGCGGCACGCCTCGTTGAGGACCCATTCGCCGATGGGAATGATGAGCCCGCTGCGCTCCGCGAGAGGAATGAACGCCGCCGGCGAGACGATGCCGCGATCGGGGTGGCGCCAGCGCAACAGGGCCTCCGCCCCGAGAATGCGTCCGCTGGCGATGTCCACCTGAGGCTGGTAGTACAGTTCGAAGTCCTGGCGCCTCGAGGCGTCATGCAGCTGACCCAGGAGACGCATGTTCTCCAGGGCGTTCACGTTCATCTTCTCGGAGAAGAAGCGGTAGGTGTTGCGCCCCGCCTCCTTGGCGTCACTCAGGGCGGCGGCCGACTGCTTGAGCAGGATGTCGAGCTCCTGGCCGTCGCCGGGGAAGAGGCTGATGCCGATCGTGAACGACGTGTTCACGCGCTGCCCCTCGAGCGGGAAGGGCTCGGCAAACGACGCGAGGATGCCTTGGGCGATGGCCGAGATGCTGGGCACGTCCCTGACCTCGGGAACCACGACGACGAACTCGTCGCCGGCTTGGCGGCTCACCGTGTCGCTTGCCCGCAGCGACCTGCGCAGGCGCTCGACGGCGAGCACGAGCAGCCGATCCCCTTGATCGTGGCCCAGCGCTTCGTTGATCTGCTTAAAATGGTCGAGGTCGAGGAGCAGGACGGCGACCCATGAGTGCCCGCGTTGGGCCAAGACTTTGGCCTGCTCGAAGCGGTCCTGGAGGAGGACCCGGTTGGGCAGCCGCGTGAGCGGATCGTGATAGGCCAAAAACTCAAGCCTGCGCAAGGCCTCCTCGTGTTCGAACCGCGTGCGCAGGGATTCGATCCCGTAGGCCAGGTTGTGGGCCAGTTCTTCCAGGAGCGCCACTTCTTCGGGATTGAAGGCATAGGGTTCGCGCGCATAGAGGGTGAGCGCGCCGAGGACCCGCTCTTTGCCCGGCAACGGCAGCGCGATGCTCGACTGATAGCCGTGCGCGATGGCGGCCGCCCGCCAGGGTTCCATCTTCGGATTGGTCAGGCAATGCTGGTTGACGACTACCGTGGCCTGGCGGATGGCGGTTCCGACCGGTCCTTGGCCGCGCGCATCATCGCCCCAGGTGATCTTGACCTGGTCCACGTAGCCGTCGCCATCGCCGAAGCGGGCGACCGGCCGCACGGTCTTCGCCACGTCGCGTTCGGCGAAGCCCACCCAGCACATCGCGTATCCCCCGATTTCGACCGCGAGGCGGCAAATGTCGTCGAGCAGCAGGTCCTCTTCGGTTGCCCGCACCAGGGCGGTGTTGCAATCGCTCAGGAGCCTGAACGCGCGCGCCAGTCCTTTTTGCGCCTGCCGGGCGAGGTCGCCGTCGGTGATGTCCTCGTAGAGCCCCAGCACGCCCATTACCTCTTGCGTGTCCGGGTTCCGCAGGGGCCACTTGGAGACGCGCAACTGGACGCGCGTGCCGTCGGGCATCGTCCGCGACTCCTCGGCGCCGAGCTTGGCGCGGCCGGTCGCCATCACGTGGCAGTCGTCGGCGCGAAGGCGCTCGGCCTGGTCCTTCCAGGAGAACTCGTCGTCGGTCTTCCCGATCAGGGCCCGAGGGTCGGCGATGCCGGCCGATGCGGCAAACAGGGCGTTGCAGCCCCGGTAGCGGGAGTGGGTGTCCTTCCAGTAAACCCGCTGGGGAAGCGCATCGAGGATCTGCTGCAGGAAGCGAAAGGCCGGGTGCTCAAAGAAAGATGCATCCATCCAGAGGCTGGTCTCCGTGCTGTCTTGGTGCCGCCTGGCGCCGCAGAGGGTGCCCGCTTCTGCGGGCAGGCGATAGGCGGCGGCGAGAAAGCCGCCGCGGGCGATATCGGGGCGATCAGCAGAGACGAGCGGGCCGCTACCGATTCGCCCCTTGAATCCGGGCGCCTGCCTTATTGGTCGCGTTGCCAGCCGGGGCCATCCGACCCCCGGTGATCGCCCCGGCGATCGTCGGGGTGTCGGCGGCCATCATCGCCGCGCCGCCAATCGCGTCGATCCCCTTCGCGGTCGCGGGGGCCCCAGCGGCCATCGTGGCCCCAGCCGTGCCGGTCGCGGTAGCGGGGTACATACTCGCGCTGATACCAGCTGTCGCGCACGAAATATACGCGCCGGCCGCACGCACGGTAGAAACGGCAGTGTTCGGCCCAGTGCCTTTGCCAGCCCGGCGGCACGCGCAAATAGACCGGCGGCCCGTACACGGGTCCCGGCGCCACCACGATCGGCCGCGGATAGATGACTTCCGGCGGCGGAAAGCCGCCGACATTGATCTGGCCATAGAATCCCGGTTCGCCGATGCTGACGGAGACACCGACATGGGCGGAAGCAACGGCCGAGAATGCGGCGGCGGCGACGCCCGCGATCAGCGTCATGAGCAAGCGATTCATGGTATCCCCCTAACGGACATGGGCGACGGCAGGGCCTGTCGGCGCAAGCGCATGATAATGGAATGCGGTGGCCCCTACAATGCCAGCCTGCCGGGCGCCCTCGCGCATGCGCGGCGCAGGGACATGCAACCCATTGATCATGCATGGAGGTTTGGCGCGAGGGGTAAACATTACAGAATGTTCAGACGCGGGACGGGGGCCCTGCTCGCCGGTCCATGCTGGGGCCGCACGACGAGGCGGTCGGGGCGCGCACGCGGCCCGTGCAGGCGGTCCTGGGGGCGGCCGCCTCGCCCATCACCCGCGAATCGGATGCGCCTCGTTCCAAAGGCGGATGACCGGATCGTCCCGTCCGTGCGCGTAGCCGAGGATGCTCAGCGCGGCCGTATCGAGGTAAAAGCATCGCCCCGCCGCCGGATCGAGGCCCAGCCAGCAGGCGGCCAGCAGCCGGAGAAAGTGGCCATGGGAAAATACCAGCGCATCGCCATCCAGGCGGCGCAGCCGCTCGACGACGCGGTTCGCCCGCGCCGCCGCCGCCGCGACCGACTCGCCCTCGGGGCAGCCATCCCTGAAGATCTCCCACCCGGGACGCGATGTGACGATCTCAAGGGTGGTCTTTCCCTCGTAGCGGCCGTAGTCCCATTCGACGGCATCTTCGTCCACGGCGGCGGTTTCGCCGAAGCCGGCCAGTGCACAGGTGCGCGAAGCGCGTTGCAGCGGACTCGTGAAAACTCCGGTGAAGGCCTTCCCGGCGAGCCGCTCGCCAAGGCGGCGCGCCGCCTGCTCGCCCTGCAAGGTGAGCGGGACATCCGTGCGTCCGGTGTGGCGTCCCGCCGCACTCCAGGGCGTCTCCCCGTGGCGTGCGACATACAGTTGAGGCAATTGCGCGGCCATGCCGGCTCCCGAAGCGGCGCCTGATGCGCGCGCAATATTCCCTGCCGGCCGGCTTTCCGGGGGCCGGCAAAGGTGCTGTCCCCGGCACGGCAGTTTACTGAATGGTAGGCGAGTCGGGCCATGAGGGGCAACCGGAAATTGTATTCAGGGGCATCCTCGGCGCTCGGACGGCAACGAGGGCGGTAGGCGCGGTGCAGGCAGACCCGCTCGCCCATAGACCGTTATCGTGTTGACCGATGGGCGTTTTCAGCGCCCGCGCGACCCTTCCCCGAGCGGAAGTCGGGGTCTGCCGCGCAACCGAGCACGGCCGCCCTTGCATCTTCAGTGCACCGCGTCGCAGGCCCGCGCCAGGGGGTTGGCCGGCGCGACGCTTGTGGCCATGAGCACCGCCTCGAGGCCGCCGTCGGCTCGCGGTTCAGACGGGACGGCGGGATCCGTGCCGCCGCCTTTTACCCGCGCGCAGGTCGTCCGGACGCTTGTCAAAGGCGCTGCCATCCGTGCGCCCCCTCCACGCCCGGGAACCATGATGGTTACGATGGGGAGGATCCATCGTCTGCGTGCCACCACCGGCGGCATCGTGGCCCGATCCGTTGGACGGCCTGCTGGCGCGCCTGCGGGGCCCTCCGAAGCGCTGCTTCCGCCAAGGCGGTCAGTGCCGCTCGGGGCCGAGATTTTGCCTTTGCCGGGTCGCGCAGGCGCCCTTTTCCTCCATTTCGGCGGAGGGGCCGCCAGGTGGGGGTTGCGGACGCAACCGTTTCCCGGGCGCAAGGCAGCAAGGGGTGAAAAGCACGGCCATGCGGCGGATATTGGCCGACACCGGCCAGCGATGCGATGACCTGATCAACCGTCCTCGGTGCGCGTCTTCATGACGACTGCGACGGGCCAACCGGTCGAGCGCCTTGCCCAAGGGCGATCACGCGCCGCCGCTGTGTCGATCGCCCGACAGCGATGCATTTTTGCGCGCCAAGACGCTGATCAGGCCATTGATCCCGGACCGCTGGATTTCATCCGCGAAGGAGTTGCGATAGTTGATGACGAGGCTGACGCCATCGACCCCCACATCGTAGACTTTCCATCCGTCCACCATCTTCTGCATGTAGTAGTTGATGGGAACCCGCTGGCCTCCCCGCTCCACGAATATCATTTGCACGGTCGCATAGGACGCGTTGGGGCTCAGCGCAAGCGGCTCGTATTGAACGGTCTGATTGCGGTAGTGCGACATGGCATTGGCATAAGTATTCACGAGCAGGTCGCGGAATTGCCGCGTCAGGGCGGCCTGCTGCTGCGGCGTGGCCTGCCGCCAATACTGCCCGACGGCGAGCCGCGTCATGTGCGTGAAGTCGAAGTCGGGTGCGATCTTTTCCAGGATCGCAGCGCGGGGCTGATGAGCGCCCCCATGCGTCTTCTTAAGCAGCGCGATGACGTCCTGTGACGCGGTCTTCACCAACACGCCAGGCGAGGCGATGTCCGCCGCCTGGACGGCAGCCGCGAACAGGCACGCCGCGATCGCCGACATGATCCGAAAAGCCATGTTTTGTCCTTTCTCCATCTGTTCAGGTTTCTCGTGGGCCCTTGCGCGCCCCTTAAGGATCTGCCGCCTCACCCACCCGTCGGCCGCCCCCAGAGCGCCTCGCCGATCCGATTCGGGACGTTCGGCGCAAGACCCGCGGAGGGCTTCTCGAATGCGCGGAGTAGCCGCCCTGGTCGCCAACGCAAAGCGGACGCATAGGGGCGTCGGCCATGGCAAGGTTGGTGATCATCGTGCAAGGGCAATCTCGCCAATGGGTGTCCCCCGGCATAAGCCAAATTCATGCCAGAAACGCTCGCATCGGGTGTGCGCCACACGTGGTTAGCCAAGCCACCCGCCCGGCGGGCACAGGCCTGGCGGCGGCGATGTCGTCTCGCCATCGTGCAGACGCAATATTCGTTTATCGGCCAGGCGCTGTTGGAACGGTACCGCGGAATGATCCGCGGGTGTGCAAAACTGAGCCGCTGCTGCAAGAATTGTCTGCACAGACTGCAGGCCGTGGCGAATGCCGGTTCTCCGAAGGCGACGCCTTTTGGGCGTATTCCCTGGGAACGGTGAACCGGCAATGGATCGGCGTAGGGGGATGGTTGCGCAGTCTTGAGTCCCGCCCAGCAGACGAGCGCCGCGCGCCTTTCCCCGGCCAATGCGCGAGAGCTGCGCGGCCCCGGGGCAATCGGCGGCTACCCGACGGCCGGGCGAAGGAAACGGCACGCCTTTTTCCCCAGCAATTGTCGAGTCGCGCCGTCCCTTGTTGATTCGCCGCCGCGCGAGCCTGCGGCCTCTCGCGCCGACCCTGTTTACCTCCTTGCGGCCGCGGCGTGCGCGTGCCATACCGAGTTTCATGGCGTGTTCGAGGCGCTATCAACCTTCATGGCGCCGCGTCGGGCTCTTATTGCCACGCGCCCAGCGCAGGCGCCCCAAGGACCTTGGGTCGAAAGCCGAGAAAGTTCACCCGGATATAGTAACGTAAGTTATAATCGACCGCGCAATCAATTGCCGTCCAGGAGTGGCCCATGGAGCAGGGATTTCAAGTCTTCGAACAGGGCATTGGCCGGGTGGCCGAGGCGTTTCCGGGGCTGCCGAGGCAACAGGTGATCCTCACCAGGCTCTACTTCTTCCTCTTCCGTAGGCTCAACGACGGCCTCAACCGCATGCTGGCCGACCACGGCCTCAATACCACCACGATGCTGGCGCTGACGATGATTTATGCCCGGCCGGACCACAAGATCATTCCGTCCGACTTGAGCCTCGCGCTGACCTCGTCACGCACCAACGTCACCCGCCTCGCCGACGAGCTGGTCGCCAACGGCTGGGTGGAGCGGCAGGCGTGTCGCGAGGACCGGCGCAAGATCTTTCTCTGCCTGACCGCACTCGGATGCGCCCGCGTCGAAAAAGTACTCCCGCGCCAGTGGGATCACGTCACGCAGGTCTGGAGCTGCCTGAGCCCCGAGGAAGCCACCCTCCTCGAGTCCTTGCTCAGGAAGCTGCTGGGTCATCTGGAATAGCCGCGAGCCGCCTCATGATCCCTTCCGTCCGCACCGCTCTCCGCGCCGCGCTCGTCGCCGGATTCGCGCTGCTGGGCGGCTGCGCGACGTTGCCGCATGAAGGCCCCCGCGCCCGGCTGTCCCGGCCCTACCCCGTCCGGCGGGAGGTTCGGGCGCTCGCCGCAGCCGGCATCACGCGCCGGGATGCCTGGCCTGCGCCTCGCTGGTGGCGCGCCTTTGGCGATCCCCAGCTCGACCGCATCGTCGCCGAGGGCCTGGCGGGAAGCCCGAATCTCGCGGCGGCGGCCGCGCGCCTGCGGCTGGCGAATTCCCAGGCGGCGCTGGCGCGCGCGGCGACCTTGCCGGCCCTCGATGCCCAAGGGGAAATCGACCGGCAGCGCCTGAGCGACAATGGCCTCATTCCCCCGCCGTTCGCCGGGGCCGCGCTGACGACCGGCGAGCTGGCGCTCAACGCCGCCTACGACCTGGATTGGTGGGGAAAGAACCGTGCTGCGCTGCGGGCCGCCTTGAGCGAAGCGCAGGCGGCGCGCGCGGAAAGCGCCGCCGCGCGCCTTCTGCTCAGCACGGCAGTGGTCGGCGCCTATTTCTCCTTGCAGGTCGACGGCGAGCGCCTGGCGGTGACGCAGCGCGCGGCCGCGGACCGAACGACCCTGGCCCGCCTCGTGGATGCCCGCGTCGACCATGGACTCGAAGACGCCTCGGCGTCCGCCGAGGCGGCCGCGGCGCGCGCGCGCGCCCACGCGCAGGTGATCGCCGCGCAAGAGGCCGTCGCGCTGGACCGCCAGCGGTTGGGCGTCCTGATCGGCCAGGGGCCCGACGCGGGGGCCGGCATCGCCCTGCCCCGACGGGTGCTGCCGACGGTCCTGGCGGTGCCGGCCCACCTGCCCCTGGAACTGCTGGCGCGGCGCCCTGACCTGGCCGCCCAGCGCGCGCGCGTCGAGGCGGCCGCGCAGCGGATCCACGCGGCGCGCGCAGGTTTCTATCCGGACATCAACCTGGCGGCGACGGTGGGACAGCAGAGTTTCACCCTGGGGCAACTGCTCGCGCCGGGCAGCCGCATGGGCTCGATCGGGATCGCCGTCGACCTGCCGATCTTCGACGGCGGGCGCCTGAGGGCGGTGCTGCACGCGCGCAACGCCGAGTACGACGCCGCGGTCGAGACGTACAACCAACTGTTGCTCACGGCGGCAGGCGAGGTTGCCCATGCGCTGACGCAAATCCAGGCCGTGGCCCGCGAAGGGCGGGCGCAACGGGCCGCAGAGGCGAAGGCGAAGCGGGCCTATGCGCTGGCGAGGCTGCGCTACGCCCACGGTCTCAGCAGCGATCTCGACGTGCTGCAAGTGGAGCAGGAGGTTCTGGCGGCGCAGGAGGCCGTCGTCGCCGTCCGGGGGGCCGCGCTGCATGCGCGGGTCGACCTGGTGCAGGCGCTCGGCGGCGGGTTTGTGGCCGCCGGCGGGAGCCGGCAGGCCAGGGGTCCATCAGGGGAAATTCATGCCAGACAATGAATCGGAGGCCACCGGAATGCGCGGCAGTCCCACGCGGCCGGAACCGCCCAATGGCCGCCGCCGGCGGCTGCTGGTCGTCCTGACGCTGGCGATCGTCGTTGCCGCCGCAGGCGCCTTTGCCTACTGGGGGCTCGTCGCGCGCTATCGCGTGACCACCGACGATGCCTATGTCGGCGGCAACATCGTACCGGTGGCGCCCCAGACCGAAGGTACGGTGGTGTCCATTGCGGCCGACAATACCGATCTCGTGAGCCAAGGACAACTGCTGGTCAGGCTCGATGCCGCCGATCGCAGGCTTGCCCTGAAGGTGGCCGAATCGCGCCTCGCGCGCGCCGTGCGCGAGGCGCGACAGCTCTATTCGACGGTGGGCGAGCTGAAGGCCGAACTCGCCGTGCGCGCGAACGACGTCCGCCGTGCACGGGAGGATTGGGTTCGCCGACGGGCGCTCATCGGGCTGCAGGCCGTTTCCGCGGAGGATCTGCAGCACGCGCGGCGGGCCTATGAGGCCGCCGAGGCGGCGCAAGCGGCGGCGCGCGCGCGCCTGCGGGTCGCCACGGCCATGACCGAAGGCATCCCGCTGCTGCGCCAGCCGGCCCTCCTCGCGGCCGAAGACCGCCTGCGCCAAGCCTATCTGGACTTGCGCCGCACGCGAATCGAAGCGCCGGTGGCGGGTTATGTCGCCGAGCGCACCGTCCAGCTCGGCGGCCGGGTGCACGAGGGACAGCCGCTCATGGCGATCATTCCGCTCGATCACCTGTGGGTCGACGCCAACCTCAAGGAAAACCAGCTCGACCGCGTTCGCATCGGGCAGCCCGTGGTCCTCACCTCGGACGTCTATGGCGGGTCGGTGCGGTTCCGCGGACGCGTGGAGGGCCTGGGGGCGGGCACCGGCAGCGTGTTTTCCGTGCTGCCCCCGCAGAACGCGAGCGGCAACTGGATCAAGATCGTGCAGCGGGTGCCGGTGCGCATCGCCCTGGACCCTGGCGAGTTTCGGCGCCATCCCTTGCGGGTCGGCTTGTCGATGGACGTGAGCATCGACACCCACAACCTGGCCCTGCCGATGCTCGCCGGGCCAGGCACGCCCCGCACCCGCTACCAGACGCCGATCTATCGCGCCGCCGATGCCCCCGCCGAGCGCATCATCGCGGCGATCGTGCACGCCAGCCAGGGATCGGCGGCGCGATAGCGAAGGAGGCGAGATCATGGCGGAAAGAGCGCCCCTGCACGGCTCGGCGCTGGTCCTCGTGACCCTGGCGATGGGCCTCGGCGCGTTCATGCAGGTCCTCGACACGTCCATCGCCAACGTCTCGATCCCGGCGATTGCCGGCGACCTCGCGGTGAGCCCGGATCAGGGAACCTGGGTGATCACCTCGTTCGCCGTGAGCAATGCGATCGTCCTCCCGATTACCGGCTGGCTGGCCAAACGGGTGGGCGAAGTGCGCCTGTTCATCCTCTCGACCCTGGCGTTCAGCATCGCCTCCTGGCTGTGCGGGCTGGCGCCGAATCTGCCGCTCCTGGTCTTCTTCCGCGTCCTCCAGGGGGCGGTGGCCGGCCCCATGATCCCGATGAGCCAGACGCTGCTGCTGTCCAACTACCCGCCGCACAAACGCGGCATGGCACTCGCCCTGTGGTCCATGACGGTGGTCACCGCCCCGATCTTCGGCCCCATCCTGGGCGGCTGGATCACCGACAACATCAGCTGGCCGTGGATCTTCTACATCAACATCCCGGTCGGCATGTTCTCCGCCTACCTGACTTGGCAACTCCTGCGCCATCGGGAGACGGAGATCGTGCGAAGGCCCGTCGACATCGTCGGGCTGGCGCTCCTGGCGATCGGGATCGGCAGCCTGCAAGTGCTGTTGGACAAGGGCAACGACCTCGACTGGTTCGGCTCCACGACCATCGACGCCCTGGCGGTCGTCGCGGCCGTCGCCTTGAGCTATTTCGTCGTCTGGGAGCTCACCGAGAAGCATCCGGTCGTCGACTTGCATCTGTTTTCCCGACGCAACTTCGCGGTCGGGACGCTGACCCTGAGCCTGGGCTACCTCACCTTCTTCGGCAACGTCGTGGTCTTCCCCCTCTGGCTGCAGACCCAGATGGGCTACACGGCGACGTGGGCGGGGCTTGCGGCCGCCCCCATCGGGCTGCTGTCCATCGTCTTCTCGCCGATCGTGGGGCGCAATTTGCACAAATTCGACTTGCGCATCCTCACCAGCGTCGCATTCCTGGTGTTCGCCGTGGTGTCGTTTTGGGCCTCGGGCTTCGACACCAGCGTGAGCTATGCCGAGCTTGTGGCCCCCCGGCTCGTCCAGGGGATCGGCATGGCCTTCTTCTTCGTGCCGCTGGTGAGCATCACCTTGTCGGGGATCCCCGGGGAGCAGGTGGCAAGCGCCTCGGGCATCTCGAATTTCGCACGCATTCTGGCAGGAAGCTTCGGCACGTCCCTGAGCATCACGTTGTGGACCCGCCGCGCCCAGTTCCACCAGGCCATGCTCACCGACCCCCTGACGCCCTACAGCCCCGTGGCCACCCAGGCCCTGAACCTCCTTCACGAGCGGGGGTTGTCCAGCGCGGGGGCGCTGGCGGTCCTGGCGCGAACGCTCGTCCAGCAGGCCGTGATGCTGGCCACCAACGACGTGCTCTGGCTTTCCGGCTGCATTTTCCTCGCCCTGCTCGCGGCGGTGTGGCTTGCGCGCCCGCCGTTCATGGTGGGCGGCGGCGCGGGCTCGGACGCCCACTGACGGGGCGCCCCAGGCCCCCGCGCCGGGACAGCGAAGGCCGCGGTCACAGGCGCCTTGCTCCCTCGCCGCTGCGCTAAACTTGGGGGTGAGGCGGCCTTGCCTGGAAGGCGTCCGCCGTCTGCCCCCCTTCGGCAAAAGGAGGCCCTCATGCCTGTCATGCTGACCTTGCGTCTTGCGCCTTTGGTATCGCTCATCGCCGGCATTCTGATCCTGCTCATCCCGCGCCTGCTCAACTATATCGTCGCCATCTATCTCATCATCATCGGCCTGCTCGGGCTGTTCGGCGCCGGCGGGCTGCACCTGCGATAGCGGGCCATTGCGGTGGACCGGCACCCATCGGCGCGTTGCGAAGGTACGACGTGCGCCGTAAAATTCGGGTATGCGCTCCTTCCGCCTGCCCGCCGACGATCTCGAGTACGCTGTCCTGGTCGAACTCTGGCAGCTCGGCACCGCTTCGGTGCGCGAACTGCACGAGCGGCTGGCCAGGCCGCAGGGACTGGTCTATACGACGACCGCCAAGGTGGTCGACCGATTGCGGGAGAAGGGGTTGGTCCAGCGTCTGCGCAAGGGTCACGCGTATCTCTACAGCCCGCGCGTCGCACGCGAGGAGGTCGAGCGGGCGCGGGCGCAAAGCGCGGTGAAGCGCCTTCTGGGCCCGGTCCCCCACGCGGCGGTGGCGGCGTTGGTGGAGGCGGTGGATGCCGTCGACCCGGCGCTCCTCGACGCGCTCGAGCGCGCCGTGGCGGCGCGGAGGAAGTCGAAGCATGGGACGTGAGTGGCTCTTGTCCGTGTTGATCATCGTGCTCGGCGGGCTGTCGACGCAGGCCTTGGCCTGGCTCCCTGGGAGGGACGGGGCGCATGCGCAGGCGGAGGCGCGCGAGCGCGCCTGCTGGTATAGGCTCTGGCAGCCGATCGCGCCGATGCTGCTGATTGCGGCGGGGTTGTGCGGGTGGGCCCTCACGCAACCCGACCCGGTGCCCGATCGCCTCGAGCCCTGGGGGCTCTATGGCGCGTGGCTGCCTTTCGCGCTGATCTTCGGGCGCGCGTGTCTGCGGGCCGGTTGGGCGCTCCTGCGCAGCCCCGCGGAATGCGGCATCGCCACCGTCGGCTTCCTGCAGCCGCAAGTGGTGTTTTCTCCCTTCCTCGCCAAAGGCCTCGAGGAACGCGCGATCCGGGCGGCGCTGGCCCATGAGGCGGCGCATGCCAAGCATCGCGATCCGGCGCGGATCTGGCTCGCGCAGTTCGCCACCGATCTCCAGTGGCCCTGGCCTGCGGCGGCGCGGCGGCTCGACCGCTGGAGGGAGGCGCTGGAGCTTGCGCGCGACGACGAGGCCAGGGCGGGCGGCGTAGACGGTGCGGATCTGGCTGCCGCCGTGCTGGCGACGGTCCGCTTTCTCGGCCGCGCCGCGCCCGAGCGCCGCGCGGGCTTGGGGGGGAGCGAACCCGCCCACGCCCGCCTTGTGGACGACGCCCGGGCGCTGCGGGAGCGCGTCTCCCGCCTGCTGGCGCCGCTTCCGGAAGCCGCGCGCGGCCGTCGCGGGCGCGGCCGGCGCCCCGGGCTGGCCGTGCTGCTGATGCTCGCCGCGCTGCTGGCGGCCACGGGGCTCGGGATCGTGTACGGCGAGCGTCTCGTGCAGCCGCTGTTGGCACTGACCCTATGACCTTGCGGGGGCGGCGCGAAGACGCGCTGCGCATCGCCGTGAGGCGCCTCTCGGCATGTCTGGATGCCCACGCGGGCACCGCGGTAGGCACCGCCGTTTGGCGTGTCGAGGGCGGACGATTGAACCGCGGGCCCGCAAGCGCATCCTAAGGACGCCCGCCGCGCGACGGGCGGCGAATAGCCGTCGCGCCCCCTGTCCCCGGTCGAGGGAGGGCCATGACCGAGAAGGCCGAGCGCGACCCGATGGTCCTCACCATCGGCCATTCGACGATGGCGATCGAGGCGTTCATCGACGTGCTGCGCGCGCACGGCGTCAACCGGCTTGCCGACGTGCGCACCGTGCCGCGCTCCCGGCATAATCCGCAATTTAACCGCGAGACATTGGCCGCGGTACTGGAGGCGGCGGGCATCGGCTACGAGCATATGGCGGGGCTGGGAGGGCTGCGGCATGCGCGCGCCGATTCGCCCAACCAGGCATGGCGCAACCTGTCGTTTCGGGGGTTCGCCGACTACATGCAGACGGACGCGTTCGCCGAGAGTCTCCAGCACCTCATCGAGGTCTCTCGCCATGCGCGCGTCGCGCTGATGTGCGCCGAGGCCGTCCCTTGGCGATGCCATCGCTCCTTGATCGCCGATGCGCTGCTTGCGCGCGGCGTGCCGGTGGCGCACATCATGGGAATATCGCGGCGCCAGGCGCATTCGCTCACTCCTTGGGCGCACGTCGAGCACGCGCGCGTGAGCTACCCCGCACCCGGCGCGCCGAAGGGCGCTTGATGGCGTCCGCGCGGCAGGCGGCGGGCTAGCCTGCGTCCGTCCTTGCCCGGAGCGGTCCGGCCCAGCGCAAGGGGCCGGCCGCCGCCGCTGCTCAGCGGGCGTCGACCTCGATCTGCCCGTCTCCCTGACCGTCGTGGCCGTATGCGAAATCGGCGAAGCTTTCGTTGTGCCGCGTGGCGAGCGTGTAGCCGACGAACTGTTCCGGGGAGGCAAACCCGCCGTGCCGCGCGCGGCCGCCGCGGCCAGGCACAATGAAGGTGGGCGTGGACGTGACGCCGAGACAGCGCATGAGATGGGCCGCGGCGTATGTGCGTCCCTTGAACGCGAAGCCGGCAGGCGGCCAGGTTGGAGCGGCGCACCTTGCCCCGGGATTGGGCTCCGGGCGAGGTGCGCCGTCGTCTTGTCGGGGGCATGACAGGGGTGCGCACGCCGCAGGACGCCGCCCCCTTCCGTCATGCCCGCGCGTTCAGGCTTTCTTCGCGAGGCTGCCGACCGGAAGGATGCTCTTGCCCATGGCCGGATTGATCACGTGCACCGCGGCGAGATAGAAGCCGATCGCCGCGACGACCATGAACAGCAGGCTGCCGAGGTTCCCATTGCCGAGCGCCATGAGGACAAACGCGCAGCACAGCAGGCCGAAGAGGAGCACGAGCCCGATGTTCGCGCGCAGCGACGCCAGGAAGAAGATCAGGGTGATCAGCGCCATCAGCCAGAACCAGACCGCCATCAGCTCCGGTGCGCCCTTCATGGTGGCTTCGAGGCCCCCCGTCAGAGCCGCGATGGCGAAGCTCAGAAAAAACGACCCGTAGGTGAAGAACACCGTGGCGATGTAAGAGTTGGGCATCTGATAGGTCATGCTGCCGCTGACATACATCGCCGCCGCGCCGAACCCGAAGGCGAGCGCCAGCAACGTCCCCATCCCCGCCATCGGGATCATGCCGTGGAACATGGCGCCGATGATGAACAAGGGTACGGCAAAGCCGAACAAACCTATAGCGATAGGATCCTTCATGAGATCTCCTCCAGTTTTGGTTATGTGTCGGTCGACCCCGTCGGGTCAACCGATCTAAACCCCAGCAGGAAATATACCAGCAGAATATCCTAATATGCCGGCCCGCCCGGGACCGGGCCGAGCCGATGCCAAGAGCCCCGTCTTCTCATGCGCCCCGCCTGCCGGAACCCCGATCAACGGACGTACGCATCCCGTTGTATGCTCCGCCAGGTGGACAAAACGTCATGTCAAACAATACGTTGTCATGACATTGGGGCATGCCGTGTCATCCGAAAGGCACGTGTCCCGTCCGGGAGTCCCTCCCTGGGAATGGCGGAAGCGGCGCGGTCGACCGGAGCGCGGCGTGCGCAGGCCTAACGATCATGGTGGTTGCCGCCACCCCAGGACATGAAAGAGACTACGGGGCGGAAGGTGGCGGGTAGAGGTCGTGATAGTTTTTGGCGGCTCGACCCCGCGCCTAAC
>JAJYKK010000003.1 GCA_021788645.1 Pseudomonadota bacterium | reverse complement strand
TCAGTCCGGCGGGTCACGTTAGGCGCGGGGTCGAGCCGCCAAAAACTATCACGACCTCTACCCGCCACCTTCCGCCCCGTAGTCTCTTTCATGTCCTGGGGTGGCGGCAACCACCATGATCGTTAGGGCATTTTTTGCAAGCGGTTGTATCGCAAAAGAGAAAAAGCCCCCGGCTAAAGGGGAGTAAAACCGGGGGCGGAAAACGCCTTAATTGAGGATTAAGGCACCCGCTCAGGGAGGAGAAGCGGGAGACGATCCAAGACCGTCTGCCCTTAAACATAGCACACGCCCGGGAGACTTCCAGAAGAAACGCGCGGGCCGCGCGCGGGGGGCGCCGTCGCGCGCAAAACGGCGGTCGGGCTTGCGGGCGCGAACGCCGAGAGGCGTATAATGGCGGTTGTCCCAACATCACGTTCGCCCCCATGCAAAACTTTGGCCGGTTCCCTCACAAGCGGATGCGCCGCATGCGCCGCGACGCCTTCTCCCGCCGCCTGATGCGCGAGCAGCAGCTGACCGCCGACGACCTCATCTACCCGGTGTTCATCACCGAAGGGGAGCGGCGGCTCGAGGCGGTGCCCTCGATGCCGGGCGTCTCCCGGCAGAGCCTCGATCAGCTCTACCGGCAGGCGGAAGACTGCCTGCGCCTGGGCATTCCGGCGCTCGCCCTGTTTCCCGTGATCGACCCTGCGGCGAAGAGCCCGAACGCCGAGGAGGCGCTCAACCCGGAAGGGCTCGTGCCCCGCGCCGTCCAGGGGCTCAAGGCGCGGTTTCCCGAGCTCGGCGTGATCACCGACATCGCCCTGGATCCCTACACGAGCCACGGGCAGGACGGGCTCGTCGACGAGACGGGCTATGTCATGAACGATCCCACGGTCACCGTGCTCGCCGGCCAGGCGCTCGTGCACGCCCAGGCCGGGGCGGACGTGGTCGCGCCCTCGGACATGATGGACGGGCGCATCCAGGCCGTGCGCGCCGCCCTGGACGGCGACGGGCGCATCCACACCCGGATTCTCGCCTACGCCGCGAAATACGCCTCCAGCTTCTACGGCCCCTTCCGCGATGCCGTGGGCTCGGCGGCCAATCTCGGGGGCGGCGACAAGTCCACCTACCAGATGGACCCCGCCAATTCCGACGAGGCGCTGCGCGAGGTGGCGGCCGACCTGGACGAGGGCGCGGACATGGTCATGGTGAAGCCGGGCATGCCCTATCTCGACATCGTGCGCCGGGTCAAGGAAACCTTCCAGGTGCCGACGCTGGCCTACCAGGTCAGCGGGGAATACGCCATGCTCAAGGCGGCCGCGGCCCACGGCTGGCTCGACGAGCGCGCGTGCGTCCTGGAGGCGCTGCTCGCCTTCAAGCGCGCCGGCGCCGACGCCGTCCTGACCTATTTCGCCCTGCCCGCCGCGCGCTGGCTCAAGGAAGACGGCGCCTAATCGTCGTCCACCGACTTGACACGGCGCTCGCGATCGAGCTTGATGATGTAGCGCTGGATCACGACCTGCATGTGCCGCGGCAGCGCCATGAACTGGCAGCCGCAGCGCCGCTGCGGCTTTCCGGCCTTGGTCTCCAGGTCCTGGCAGTAGCGCACCTGCAGCGTGCCGACGATCATGCCGGTCTCGGGAAAGGCGATGCGGCAATCGGGCAGCAGCGTGCCCGGTTCGTGCGGAAGCTCGTCCGGCCAATCGATCAGGCCCGCACCGCCGATGCTGAGGTCGGCCAGCGGGAGCGCGATGCGCTGCCCGTCCGGACGCGGAATCAGGCATACGAGCGGATTGACGACCGGCGTCTCGATCCGGTAATCGCCTCGCCGCTGCAGCTTGATCAGCGACTCGGGGATCGCGACCCGGAACGCATCGCGCCCCTGGTAGCGAACGCGCTCGGCCGCGCGTGTCGCGAACTGCACCTTCACCTTGTCCTGGCTGGCCACGAAGACCAGGCGGTCGGCCGACAAAAGCCTTTCGTTGAGGGCTTCTTCCGACCCATAGTCGAACACCAGCCCGATCTCCGCGCCCGCGGTCAGGACCGCGGACAGGATGAAATGCCGCCCGCGGTCGAAGTGCACGGTGACGAGGCTGCCCTTGCGGGCCAGCGTGCGCAGGATGTACACGATCTCCGTGCGGGAGTAAATGGTATAGGGGCTGGGATCCATTGAGGATTCCATCGGCGCCCTGTCCGCTCCGGGCTCTGGATTGTTCTTCGGCGTCTCACTCATAACCGGCAACCACGTTGTGGACGCTTCCGCCTTGCCACCGGGCACAGCATCATCTCCACCTTGACAGCCCTTCTACGGCACCGCGCGCGCAAACTTGATAGCGTCTCGAGACGCCGGGCATTACGGAAGATTCATGAATTTGGGGATCTCGATGCGCTAGTATTCCCGAGACATAGCAACGATTCTACTGACTGCGAGGGAGGTCCCGTCATGAATCAACGGCGCGTGGAGGCCGAATGCTGGGATAAGACCATCATCTCCTTCGAATCGCCCCATCGATTGCAGGATTTGTGCATCGAGCCCGACCCGGTCGCCACCCGAGAAATCGCCGTCGAGCAGCAGACCTTCAAGATCCGTCTGGCCAATTCTCGCGACCGGCGCGAGTCGGCGAGCCTGCTCATCCAGAGAATGTATGCATGGCGCGGCTACGCCCTGACCGACCCGGCCGAGCGCGAGCCCAATCGGGTCACCCTGGTGGCCTCCACGGACGAGGCCGTCGTCGCGACCCTGACGGTCGGCTACGACTCGGCGGTGGGTCTTCTGGTGGACGACCTGTACAAGCCCGAGATCGACGCCCTGCGCCGGGAAGGTCGCCGGGTGTGCGAGCTCACCCGGCTGGCCGTCGATCCCCAGGTCAAGTCGAAGCAGGTGCTCGCCAGCCTCTTTCACATCGCGTTCATCTATGGCCGGCGGATTCACGGCGGCACCGATTTCGTGATCGAGGTCAACCCTCGGCATGCGGCATTCTATAAGCGGATGCTGGGGTTCGCCGAATTGGGCCTGGAAAAGCTGTGCCCGCGCGTCAACGCCCCCGCCCTGCTGTTGCGCGTCGACCTTCAGTGGGGACAGGCCCAGATTTCCCAGTTCGGCGGACTGATGGAGAAGGCGACCGGGACCCGGTCGCTGTACCCCTATTTTTTCTCGGCCCAGGACGAAGTCGGCATTACGCAACGGCTCAAGGCCAGTTCGCCCGCGCAGGACAAAGCCCCCGCGCCCGATGCCCGGATCGCCCGTTACGGATAGGGCGCCGCGCGGCCCCCAGGGCGTGAACGGGCAGCCCCGTGCAGGGCATCGGCGCACCCCGTTCCGGCCGAGATCGCGCCGCCTCGCGCGTCGTATCGTTGCCCACCAGCCGGTTGAGCAATCCCCCGCCTAGCGGCCTTGGGCCCTCCGCCATCCGATGCCAGGCGTCACCCTCCAACGGCCCCACGTTTTTCCTACGATGAAGCGTCTGCACGCCGCGTCCGCGGGCTCGGCCGAAGGGCACCCGATCCTGGCTCAAGAACGGCCGGCACGCGCGGCGCCAGGCGCGACCCGCCCCGATCTCGACAGCGGCTTGGCCGCCAGGAAGGCCCCCCGTTCAAGCGCGCCGCACCTCCAGCGGCGCATCGCCGGAGACGCCGTCCCATCGCCTGACGATCCCGCCACGCCGCCGACGCGCCGCGAGCGCGTCCTGGCCCTTGCCCGCTGGGCTCCGAGCGGAGACAACACGCAGCCGTGGCGGTTCGAGATGGCGGGCGATTCAGGCATCGTCGTCCACGGCTTCGATACGCGAGATCACTGCGTCTACGATCTGGACGGGCACGCGAGCCAGCTCGCCATCGGGGCCCTGCTCGAAACGATCGGGCTTGCGGCCAGCGGGGAACGCCTGCGCGCATCCTGCACGCGCAGGCGCGGGCTGCCCGACGCCACGCCGACCTTCGATATCGCGCTCGAGCCCGATCCCGGCGCGTCTCCTAGCCCGCTCATCGCCTTCATTCCGCGGCGCGCCGTCCAGCGCCGCGCGATGGCCACCCGCCCGTTGGCCGCCGCGGAGAAGAAGGCGCTCGAAGCCTCGCTTGGACCGGCCTACGGCGTGCTGTGGATCGAAGGACTGTCCGCCCGCCTGCAGGCGGCCCGGCTGATGTTCGCCAATGCCAAGATTCGCCTGACCACGCCCGAGGCCTATCGCGTCCACCGCGAGATCATCGAATGGAATGCCGGCTTCAGCACCGACAAAGTGCCCGACCGGGCCATCGGCCTCGATCTCCTGAGCCTTCGCCTGATGCGCTTCGCCATGAGCAGCTGGCGCCGGGTACGGGTCTTCAATCGATTTCTCGCCGGCACCTGGGTGCCCCGCCTAGAGCTCGACTGGCTGCCCAGCCTGGCCTGCGCCGCCCACTTCGCCTTGGTCACACAGGCGGAGCCGGCGACAGTGGATGATTATGTCGCGGCCGGACGGGCGCTGCAGCGGTTCTGGCTCACGGCGACCCGGCTGGGCCTGAGCCTCCAGCCCGAGATGACGCCGCTGATCTTTTCCCGCTACGTGCGGCATGCGCGGGCCTTCACTTCGGTCCGGGCGGCTTGGCGGCAAGCCGAGACCGGCGAGCGCATGCTCCGGCGGCTGCTGGGCGATCAGGCGGCGCCACGGGCTGTGTTCATGGGAAGGATCGGGGCAGGGCCCGTGCCCGTCTGGCGCTCGCTGCGACGGCCCCTGGCCGACCTCATGCTGGGGCGCGCGCCCCCCCATGCGCGCACCCCGCCATCAGCCGGATCTGGCGCATGATGCACCGGCCGCAGAAGATCCGGATCCTCTTGATGGCGGAGGCGGTGAGCCTCGCGCATGTCGGCCGGCTCGCCGCGCTGGCGCGATCCCTCGATTCGCGCCATTACGAGGTGTGCTTCGCCTGCGATCCGCGCTACAACGCGTTGTTGGGCGACCTTCCCGCCCGCCTGCAGCCCCTCGGGACGATTTCCGGCCGCCAGTTCACGCGAGCGCTGTCTCGCGGGCTGCCGATCTATTCCACCCGCGACATCGTCCGCTACGTCCATGAGGACCTCGCGCTCATGCGGGCATTCAGACCGCATGCCGTAGTGGGCGATTTTCGGCTGTCGCTCGCAATCAGCGCGAGACTCGCGGACACGCCCTACCTCACCGTCACCAACGCCTACTGGAGTCCCCATGCGGTGCTGGATTATCCCGTGCCGGAGTTGCCCATTGCACGCGTGCTGGGGCCCCGGCTCGGCCAGCGGGTGTTCGACCTCGCGCGGCCGCTGGCCTTCGCGTTGCATGCGCGCCCGGTCAATCAGGCACGCAAGTGGTTCGGACTCGCCCCGCTGGACGGGGACGTGAGGACCATCTATACCGATGCGGACTACACCTTGTTCGCGGACGTGCCCGAATTGGTGCCAACCGCCGGGCTCCCGTCCACGCACCGCTTCGTCGGCCCCTTGCCCTGGTCGCCCTCGGTCCAAAGGCCCGCATGGTGGGACGAGATGCCCGAGGACCGCCCGATCGTCTACGTGACCCTGGGCAGCTCCGGCGAGAGTGCGTTGCTGGGCTGCGTCCTCGAGGGGCTGCGCGACTTGCCGGTATTCGTGGTCGCCGCGACGGCGGGCCGAGGCCGCCCCGGGACGATCCCCCCGAATGCGCGGGTCAGCGACTTCGTCCCGGGAGCCGAGGCGGCGGCGCGCGCGCGGCTCGTGATTTGCAACGGCGGCAGCCCGACCTCCTATCAAGCGCTGGCCGCAGGGGTGCCGGTCATCGGATTGCCCGGCAACCTGGACCAGTATCTCAACATCACGCTGCTGGAGACCGCAGGCGCGGGCCGCATGCTCCGCGCGGGCAAGGTCCAGGCCAACAGCCTGCGTTCGGCGGTCCGGGACATGCTCGCCGACCCGCAACCCGCCGCGCGCGCGCGCGCGCTTCAAGCCGTCCTCGCGCGCCTTGCGCCGGGCGAGGCCGTCAAGGGGGTGCTGCGCGAGGCCCTGGGCGCGCGCCCCGCAGACAGGCATAGGCGTATGATGCCCCATAGGGCTCAGCCAGCCGCGGCCCCCGGTCGGGGCGTGCGGTTGTGGGGACCGCCGCCACACTCCGGCACCTCGGGATGACCGACAAATCCCGCGGGCGGCGAAACCTTGTGGATCGCCGTTGGGGCATCTCCTCACGAAAGCGCCTAGTTCGCACCCCGGGGCCGCTCGCCCGGCGGCCCCGACGGCGCATCCGTTAAACTTTATTTAGCAAATGGGGCGTGCCGCGTCGTGTATGCTAAGCATAAAGGTTGCCTACCGGCGCCACATGGGCGCACCGGCCGGTTTCGCCCCACTTCGATCCTGTTTGACACGACCTACCCACGCGTGCGAATGCCATGCTCTGGCTTGCCCTAAAGACGCTCTTCCACGAAAAGATCCGGCTGGCCATCACGCTGATCGGCATCACGGTGTCCGCCGTGCTCGTCCTGGTGCAGGTGGCCATCTACCTGGGCAGCATGGGCAACGCGACGGCCATCATCCGCCACACGGACGCGGACCTCTGGGTGACTTCGCGCAACATTCAGACCTTCGATTTCGCCCTGCCTTTTTCGGAAGAGGTCATCGACCGGGTGCGCGCGATGCGGGAAGTGGCGCGCGCGGGCAAGATACTTCTCGCCTACGGCAATCTCAAGCTGCCGGACGGCGGCCTGGAACAGGTGCAGATGATCGGCTACAACCCCGACACGGGGCTCGGGGCGCCCTGGTCGATGCGGGTGGGCCGCGCGGTCGACGTCAAGGGCGGGAATTTCATGATCCTGGACGAGAGCGCCGAGCCACGCCTCGGCCGCCTGAGCATTGGAAGCAACTGGGAACTCGATTTTGCCAACAAGCCGCAATCCTTCAAGCTGGTGGGCCTCTCCCAGGGCATTCGAAGCTTCACGACATCGCCCATCGTGTTCATGGACTACAACGCGCTCAGCGCATGGATGGCGGACGTGGGGTGGCCGGGGCAGACGGCATTCATCGTCGCCAAGCTGCGCCCGGGCGCCGACGCGAGCCGGGTCGCGGCGGCCCTGCGGCGCGTGCTGCCGGACAACGACGTGCTCACGCGGGAAGGCTTCATCGCCAAGAGCGTCGAATACTGGACGATTGAAACGGGGCTGGGGATGGCGTTCTTCCTCACCGCGCTGCTGGCGACGGTCATCGGAGGGAGCATCGTGGGGCAGACGATCTATGCAAGCACCATCGAACATCTGCGGGAATTCGGCACGCTCAAGGCCATTGGCGCGAGAAACGGGGAGATCTACCAGATCATCTTCAGCCAGGCGGTGATCGGCGCCATAGCGGGCTATGGGCTCGCGACGGCCATCGTGCTGTCGGCCGAAGGCGCGCTCCAGCGGGCCGGCGTGCCGTTCTACCTCAGCCCCGCCCTGTTTGGGGCGCTGTTCGTGGTGCTGCTCCTTGCCTGCCTGGGCTCGGCCTACTTCTCGGTCGGCAAGATCCGCACGCTCGATCCGGTCTCTGTGTTCAAGGGGTAACATGGAACCCGCGCTGCTCGTGAAGAACATCAGCAAGGTCTATGGTCGGGGCGAGAACCGCGTGGTGGCCGTCGATTCGGTCACGCTCGCCTTGGAGCGGCGCGAACTGCTTCTCATCATGGGCCCGTCGGGTTCCGGCAAGACCTCGCTGCTGTCGATGATGGGCTGCATCCTGCGCCCCACCAGCGGCGAGATCTACATTGAGGGGCGGCGGGTGAGCGCGTTGTCTGAAGCCGATCTCCCGGACGTCCGCCGCCATGCGCTGGGGTTCGTCTTTCAGGCCTTCAACCTCTTTTCTGCCCTGACCGCCGCGGAAAACATCGAATTGGTGCTGCGCCTGAAGCGCGTCGACAAGGCCCGGAGCCGGGCGATCGCGATGGATCTGCTCGCGCGCGTCGGCCTGACCAAACGCGCCCACCTGTACCCGGCGGACTTGAGCGGCGGCGAGAAGCAGCGCACCGCGCTGGCCCGCGCCCTGGCCGGTGATCCCCCCATCGTGCTTGCCGACGAGCCGACCGCCAATCTCGACTCGAAGACCGGCAAGGAGATCGTCGGGCTTCTCAAGGGCCTGGCGGAGGAATCGGGCAAGGCCGTCGCGGTGGTCAGCCACGACCCCAAGGTCGAAGCCCTCGCCCACCGCATTGCCCTCCTTGAAGACGGAAGACTGATCGCGTGAAGACACTCTGGCTTTGGCTTCCCCTGGTGGCGCTCGCCATCCTGCTCGGCGTCTGGGGCAGGCAAAGGAAATCGCCCCACGCCGTGACCGTCGAGGCGCCGGCTTACGTGGCCGCCCAGGGCAAGGTGGAAGCGCTGCCGGGTTTCGACGTCAACGTCGGCACCGGGGAACTCAACGGCAAGGTCGAGCGCATCCTGGTCAATGAAGGGCAAGCGGTCAAGGCCGGCCAGGTGGTCGCAGTGCTTCAGAACAGGGATCTCAGAGCCGCCGTCGAGCAGGCGGCCGCCAACCTGGCGCTGGCGCAGAGCCAACTGGCCGATCTCCAGGCGGGCGCGCGTCCCCAGCAAATCAAGGAGGCGGCGGCGGCCTTGCAGGGCGCGAAGGCCGTCCTCGACGAGGCCGCACGGCAGGTCGCGCGCTATCGGGCGCTGCGTCGCGAAGGCATGGTGTCCCCGGCGGCGCTGGACCAGGAGGAAAAGTCCTTCCGCGCCGCCCGGGCCTCTGTCGAGGAGGCGGCGCAACGGGAAAACCTGCTCAAGGCGGGCCCGAAGCCGCAAACGGTGACGGTCTACCGGAACAAGGTCGCGCTGGCCCAGGCCAATCTCGACTATGCGCGCGCGCTGCTCGGAAACACGCGCATCCGCTCGCCCATCTCGGGGGTGGTGATCCAGCGCTATGTCGAGCCGGGAGAAGGGGTCACCCCGGAGATCCCGATTGTCGACGTGGCCGACCTGAACAAGGTGTGGGTCAACGCGGAAGTGGACGAGACCGACATCGGCAAGGTGGCGCTGGGAGAACCCGTGCGGATTACGTCCGATGCCTACCCGGGGCGGGTCTTCCGCGGCCGCGTCGCGCAGATCGCGGATTATGTCGGCGTGAGAAAGGTTCGCCCAAGCAACCCGGCCGTGAATCTCGGGCTGAAGGTCGCGCAGGTGAAGATCACGTTCCTTGAAAAAACGCCGCTCAAGCTCGGGATGACGGTGGATACCCGAATGCCGGCGGCAAACTGAGCGCCGTCGCCGGCATTCCGGCCGCGAATGGGGCCGCAAGCGCCGCAACGACGCGAAACTCAACCTCCGGACAGATCGTGCGTAGGATCAGCGCCGCCCAGATCGTCGCCTTCGTCTTGATGTCTTGCGCGATCGTCGCGCTGGGGATCTCGGCCACGGCTTTTTTGTTCGGGACGCTGCCCCTCGGAGACTTCCGGGGCGTGGCGCTGACCGCGCTGGCGCTCGTCCTGACCTACCTCGTCGCCTTCCTGGGGTACCGCCTTTTTCTGCGCCGCTTCCCGCTGACGGAGGGCGAGATCGACGAGAGGTCGCCCCAGGAGTTCGCCGCCAACATCAACATTTTGTTTTATCTTATATTCTTCAATCCGCTCATCCGCACCCACGTGATTCCTGTTCCCTTGCTGCGGCTGATTTACCTTGCCCTCGGCGCCAAGCTGGGGCGCAACACCTACATCGCGGGCGTGGCCCTTGACCCCCCCCTAACCATCGTCGGGGACAACTGCCTCATCGGCCACGGCGCCACGTTGTTCTCCCATGCCATAGAAGGCCGGCGCCTTGCCCTCAAGGCGATCCGCATCGGCAATGAAGTGACCGTCGGTGCGGGGGCCATCCTGATGGCCGGCGTCACCGTCGGAGACGGCGCGATCGTGTCCGCCGGCGCCGTGGTGCTGAAGGACACGCACATCGGCCCGCGCGAGGTCTGGGGCGGGGTACCAGCACGCCTCCTTAAGCGCCTGGATGCGCCCGCCGCAACGGACAGGGAAAGCGGCAAGACGGCGAACGCCTGCCCCGATGGAGATGCGCCTGCCCCTCCCGTCAGGCGCCTCTGACGCGCCGACGCGTGAGGGCCATCACGCTCAGCCCCAGCCCGAGCAGGGCAGCGGACCCCGGCTCGGGGACCGTCCGGGTCGTGAGCGTCACCGGATCGTTGCTGACGTCCGGCCACGTCGACCCGGGCGCGCTGCAAAGGTTCGCAAACGCACCCGTCGCTCCGGCACAGCTCGCGAAATCGGTCTCCAGGCTGCCGCTCGTGGTGAGGTGCGCGGCGAAGCGCCCGCCGGTCACCCGCAAGTCGGCCGCACCACTCCCGGTAAAGGGCGCCGTCAGAGACGTCGTGGTCGTTGACAGGCTATCCGTCGTGTCTCCCGGGAGAATGCCGGGCACGAAATCGAGCGTCAGGAATGGCGCCGGGCAACCGCTCGCGGGACACACCTGGGCCTCCAAAGCCGCCAAGGCGCTCGACGGCGCGCCGGGACTGAAGGTCCCCTTGGGAACCTCATAGATGGTCGTCGCGCCGCCGGCGTATGTGGCCGGGAAAGTGGGCCCAATGCCCACGCTCGTGACACTCAGGCCCGTGGTCACGCCCAGCAGCTGCGTGCCGTCGGTCACGTCGCTCGCCCAGTAGACGTTGCTCGGGTTGGCCGCCTGGGCGATGCTTGAGATCGCAAAGATCTCGGTGAATACGTCTCCCACGGATGGCGGGGTGGTTCCCGGGATAATGGTGCCGCTCGGCGTGAACAAGGAAGAATAGTCGGTATACTTGATCGTCAGCTGCGTGGCCGATGGCAGCACCGGGGTTGCCCATGCCTGGGCGGTCATGCCCAGCCCAAAGGCAGCGATTCCGGCCGCAAGTGCTCGTCTTGCAAATGCAGACACTGCTTGCTTCATAATGGTTGCTCCATTGATGGTGGCGACAATGAGTGCGTCCGTTCAGGGTTTCATGCTCCCGGGCGGCAACGGCCGCCCGAGGCCGAAGTAAAGCAGGATCCATGCCCAACTTTTAACGTTTTGTTCTTGCACGACATGGTTTTCCCGCTCGGCGCGGCCTGTCAAAAGCAGCGACACGACCAGGCGGGCGCAATGCCCGGCACCAACCGGCGGTGATCATTCGCAGGGTTCAGCGAGGGAAACTTGCAAGGGCTGTGCGAGATGGGACGAGCGCCCCGGGACTGCGGCAATTTCCATGGGAATCCGCCAGGCGGCCGAACGGCCTGCCTGGCGGCACTTCTCAATCGCTGCCGGCCGCGCGGTCAGGCGGTCTGCACGCGACGACGGCGAACCAGCGGGATGCCCAGAAGCCCGGCCCCCATCAGGAACAGCGTGCCCGGTTCCGGCACCGTCGTCCCGGTCACCGGATCGAAGCTGACCACCGGCCAGGCACCGGCGCTGCCGCACAGCACCGCGTAGCCGGTCCCGGCAGGGCCTGGGCACGACGCAATATTCGAGTTGAGCGAAAAGAGCTTGTTGAAGTGCCCGGCGGCGGTCCCGCCCGTCAGGGCCAACTCGCCAAAGCCGGTGCCCGTCAGCGGGGCCGTCTGACTCGTCACCGTGGAAGCGAGGGTCGTGGTCGGCTCGCTGGGAACGATCCCCGGCGTGAAGTTGAAGGTCAGCCACGGCGCGGGGCAAGCGCCACCGCAAATCTGCGGATCGATCGCGTTTCCGGGACCGGAGGGCACGTAAGACCCCACCGGCACGTTGTAGACGTCAAGCGTGCCCCCGGTGAAGGTGATGTTGACGTTGGGGGCCGTCCCGGTCGGCGCGTTCGAGATCAACCCCGTGAACACCCCGGTCAGCAAGGTATTGTCGTAGGCCTTGCTCCCGGTCGCCCAATAGGTCGCGGTCCCGAGGGGATTGGTGATTTGCGTGATGCTGAAGATCCCCGTCAGGGTTTGCCCAGCGCCCGTGATGAGGGTTTCGTTGTTGTTGTATTTGAAGACGATCGGCGACGCGGACGGAAGAAAGGAAGCCGGATCGGCCAACGCCTCGCCGGCCAACACCAGCCCGCCGAGCAGCAGGGCCGCGGCAAGTGGCTTCCTCAAGGCCTTTATCGAGTGCATATCCATGATTGAGAGTCCTCAGTGAAGGTTCGCAAGTGGGTTGCCTTGCGGCAGCCACAGGAGCGAATCGGGCTGCCCACTGTATCTGTAGCACAGACCATGCCAATCCATAACGTCCTGTTTTATATAGTGGTCATGGTCTTGCGCCGGGGGGTGTGCAAAATATTCCGACAGTTGTCCGGCGCTTGCCTCCGGACTCGCCCGGGCGCGATGCACGGGAACGCCCCCGGACGCCCCTCCAGCCTGCGCATCGCGCCAAGCCGCGCGCGAAGCGGGCCGTAAAAAATTCCGACAAGCGGCCACGGCGCTCATTTCAGAACCCGCCGCTCGAAGATCGCCTTCTTCAGCCGCTGGAGCGGGCCGCGAAGCCCCAAGGGGTAGCGGCGGCGGCGATAGCGGCGCAAGAGGGCATCGTATTGAACGACGGTGGGGACTGCGATCGGGGGACGCTTCCCGGTGAGGAGATTCGTCACCTCCGTGGCCACGACGCCGGCCACCAGGAAGGGCGCCGCCCCCACCGAGGGCACGCGATGGCCGGCGGCATCCGTGGACGCCAGGTCGATGTAGCGGAAAAAGAACGGCTTGGGCGCCAAACCCACGATGAAGGATGCGATCAGGGCCCGTTCCGGGGTCGCCGGCGAGAAATCGAAATAGCGTTCGAAGCTCATCCCGCGCGGGTCGAAGCACAGCAGGCTGAAGCCAAAGCCCAGGGGCGGGGAGGTCAAGACCCACAGCGCCCGCGCCCGAGCCGTCCGGTACAACAGGAAGCGTTCGGCGAAGCAGTAAAAGTCCAGCGAATCCACCACCACGTCGACGTCGTCCAGGAAGGCTTCGATGTTGTCCGCATGGATGCCCTCCTCGAACAGGCGGACATCGGCCTGCGGGTTGATGCCCTTGATCACGTCGCAGGCGACCTGGGTCTTCCTGCGGCCCAGCGTCTCCATGGAGGCACCGCTTTGCCGATTGAAATTGGCCAGTTCGAAGACATCGGGATCCGCCAGGGAGAACGCGCCAATGCCCATCCTGGCGAGCGCATGGACTTGCGCGCCGCCGGTGCCGCCCAGCCCGGCGACGGCGACGCGCGCGCCTCTCAACCGCTCCTGCTCGGCCTTGGACAGGAATCCGATGTTGCGCTGAAAGGCGATGAAATAGTCATAGGAATCGGTCATGGCACGCTCCCTGGCCCAGCCCGCCCGAGGGCGACGGCGGCACGCGGTGCCCGGACCCGAGGCATCAGGCGTGGTCGACGACTGCGAGCACGTCGCTCAACGGCAGGCGACGCGATCTCTTGGGCGAGTTCCCGGCCATCCCGGCGCGCAGGAAAATCAGCACCTCCTCGTCCTTGAGCCCCAGCAGCGCCGCCGTCTCCCGCGCGACACGCGCCGCCTGCTCACGCAAGGACGGCGGAAGCCGGCCACGCCGCAACCGGATCACCTGATCCGTCAGTACGAAGAACGGATGGACCGCGACCCCATCGGCGTTCAGCTGCAGCCACATCCGCTCCATCAGGCGCCCCGCCGCGATCATCGAGGCCTGCGACCGCGTCGAGCCGAGGATCGCGAGGATTGCGCCGCAGCGCCGTACCTTTGCCGCCTCCAACCAGCCAAACAGCTTGTACGCGCCGAGCCTGTTCAAGGCCGCCATGTGCTTCCAGTCCGCCGTCCAGCGCAGGAGCAGCGCCCCGCCGGGGGGGAGGTGCAGCGTATCGACGGCCAGCCCGTCGCCCTTGTCGGCCTCATGGCCATACCGGAGACTCTCCGCGAACCAGCGATGGAGCTCCTGATTGCGGAACCGCGCCTCCGAGGCACGCTCGATCAGTTGCGCCAAGCGTCCGATCACCGCCCGATCCTCCAGGATCAGCGCCCTCGCGGGCGGCTCGCGCATCGCCGCGAGGCGCGCCCGGACCGATGCCGGCAAAGGCGCCTTGCTGAAATCGCCCCGGTTGGTGTGGCGATCGAGCAATGCAGGCAAGCGGGGACCGGGCAGGTGATCCGGGGACACGCCCACGCGCAGGAACTCGCGCTGCGCTCCGCGTCCATCGGAAATCCGCACCGACTCGGGCGGCAGCCCTGCCGCCTGGGCGGCCTGCACGATGTTCTCGATGACCGCGCCCAGCGCCAGGAAAAGCGCCGGATGATCCTTGCCCAGGCCCTGCGCGCGCACGTCGTCCACCGTGAGCCGAAGATGCTCGCCGTCCCAGACGAATCGCCACGGCTGCGAATTGTCCGCGGAAGGCGCCCGCCCGCCGGCCTCGCACAGGCGGATCACCCACTCCGGGATCGCAGAGTCCATTGCCTGGCCCCTCTTGCAAGGCCGTGCCTGCCGCGCGGATGACCACGAAACGTTGCTTCCCGCACCGAGCCCTCCTCTTCCCAACGCCATCGCCGCACGGCTACAGGCGGGCGGCCAGCGCCTTCGCCCGACCCCTGTCAGGAAAAATCTCGCCGGATTTCAACAGCACGTCCAATTCCTGACGCGCATGCGCCTTGTTCCCCGCGTCGGCCAAAGCCACCGCGTAGTGGTACCTGATCTCGCCGTCCCCGGGCGCGGCCGCGACGCCTTTCTCGAGCATCCCGGCGGCTTGGGCGACGTGGCCCTGGGACACCAGGATCCAGCCCAGCGTATCGAGCACCTGCGGGCTGCCGGGGCTTAAGGAGAAAGCCTTCTGCGCGGTTGCCAACGCACGGGGATCCTTCTGCTGCTGGTAAAGCCAGGCGAGGTTGTTCCAGACGACCGGGCTGTTCGGCGCCTTGGTGGCCAGCCACTCATACTGCCGGATGGCCGCCTTGTCGGCGCCCGCCCTCATCTCGCTGTCCGCCAGGACGGCGCGGGCCGCCAGGTCGCCCGGGTGCGCGGCGAGCCATTCTTTGAGCGGCCCGTCCGCCCCCTTGCGCTCGCCCGCCAACAGGCGGGCCTGGTCGACGCGGATCGCAAGCGGGCCGCTGGCGGCGACCTCGAAGGCCTTCTGGTAGCGCTGGGCGGCCTCCAGGTACCGTCCTTGCGCCATCAGGACATCCCCCTGCGCGGACCACCCGACGTTGCCCTTCGGGTATTGCGCCTGCAGCGCCTGGGCGATCCTCATGGCGCCCCCATAGTCCTTCGCCTGCAGCTTGAGCGCCACCTGGTCGAGCGGCACGCTCGCGTCGTCGGGCGCAATCGCGTGCGCCTGCGCGAGCGCGGCCGCCGCGCCGGCGAAGTCCCGGGTTGCCGCATCCGCGAAGGCCAGCTGGACACGGGCAGAGGCGTTGTTGGGCAAGAGGGCGGTCAGCTGCTCGAACGTCGCCACCGCGTCGGCGGGCCGATGCGCCGCCATCTGCGCGGCGCCCAGCACGTCCAGCACGCGCGCGTCCTTCGGATGGGTCGTCGTGAGCACGCTCAGGAGACTGACCGCCCGCCCAGGCTGACCGACCGCCATCTCGTAGCGCGCCAGCAGGAGCTGGGGCGCCACCCGTGCGGGGTGGGCGTTCGCTGCGCGCCGGAACCACGCGAGCGCCTGGGCGCGCTCGCCCAGCGCCGCATCCAGGTTCGCAAGGCCGAGCATCGCGCCGACGTTCTTCGGATCATGCGAGAGGATCGCCGTGAAGCGGCCCTGGGCCCGCTTCGCATCCTTGTCCCGCAAGTCCAGCTGTGCCAGATTCGTGGCCGCTGCCACATCGGTCGGGTCCAGCCTGAGCGCCGTTTCGAAGCTCTTGCGGGCGTGCGCCACGTCGTTCAACGCCAGGTAGGCCCCGCCGGCCAAATTATAGGCGACCGGGTTCTTGGGATCGCGGCGCGCCAGCGCCTGCGCCCGCTTGAGCGCGGCCCCGTACTGACGCTGCCTGAGGTCGTTGAGCACCAGCAAGGCATCCGCGGTCCCTTTTGCGGGATCCAGGGCGGCGGCGGCCTCGAGGTCGGCCACCCCTTGGCTCGCCTCCCCCGCGCCGAGGCGCGAGAGGCCCAGCTGGGTGCGCAGCTTTGCATCCTTCGGCTTCAATCGCGCGGCCTGGGCCAGATACTGGGTCGCCCGGCTGTATTGCTTCCTCTCCATCGCGGCCTGCCCCGCCAGCGCCAGCACCGTGAAATCCGGTGACGGCTCACGCAGCGCGGGGGCCAGCGTGGTCAGCGCATCCTCGGGGTGTCCCGTCCGCAACTGGGCGGCCGCCAGCAGCCGGCGGGCATAGAGATTCTCGGGATCGTCCAGGAGGACGTGCGTGAGGTCCGCCTCGGCCTCCTGATAGGCGCCCAGCGCATAGCCGACGGCGCCGCCGAGCAGGAGGCTGGGCCGGTTGTCCGGTTCTGCCGCCAAAATCTTTTGCAGGAGGCCTTGGGCGGCCGCATAGTCCTTGGCGCGGAAATCCAGCAGCGCCTTCATGTAAAGCGCGGCCAGGCTGTTGGGGGCGGCCGCCAGCGCCGCACCGATCTGCGCCTGCGCGGCGCCCAACCGGTTGGCCGCCAGGTTGATCGACGCCAGCTCGATGTGGGCCGCCACGTTCTGCGCATCGAGCTTGAGGACGCGCCGATAGGCGGCCTCGGCATCGGTGGGGTTGCCTTGGGTGCGCGCCAGGTCGCCCTTCATCAGCCAGCCCTCGATGCTGCCGGGGCTGCGCGCCACCACCGTGTTGACCTGGCTCACGGCTTCCTGCACGTCGCCCTGGGCGACGGCAAGGCGCGCGAGGCCCAGCCTCGCGGGCGCATAGTCGGGATCCGCCTGCAGCGCCGCGCGCAAGGCCCCTCCCGCCGGCTGGGTCTTCCCCAAGCCGAGATAGGCCAAGCCCCGATCCGTCCACAGACCAGCGGCCACCGGTCCGCTCTGGCCGGCGGAGACGATCCGGTCGAGCACCTTCTGATAGGCGCCCTGAAGCAGAAGCGCCTTGCCCAGCGCGACCTTGACCGCCCCCGGGTGCTTGGCGAGGACCACGGCGCGCTCCAGCTCGGCCTCGGCCGCCGGGCCGAGGCCTTCCTGGTCGTAGATCAGCCCGAGCAGATAGCGCGCATTGGCATTGGCCGGATCCTTCTGCAAGGCATCCTTGACCTCGATCTCGGCCGCCTTGAGCTTGCCGTGGTGATAGTACTGCGTGGCGGTGCGCAAGTACTGCGCGCTGGTCTCGCGCCATTTGCAGCCGCTTAGGCCGAAGACGGCCGCCAGCAGGGCAAGGCCAGCCGCGCCGAAGGGTTTGGGTAGGCGGGACATGTCGTATCCTCTGTAGGTTTCTGGGTCGAAGGAAGGAGAAGGCCGCAGGGCCTTACTTGAGGCCATAGCGGTTGATCAGGTCGTAAAGCGTCGGACGGCTCACCCCGAGAAGATCGGCCGCCTGGGCGATGTTGCTGTTCGCCCGGCTCATGGCGCGGATGACCGCCTTCTTCTCGGCTTCCTCTCGCGCTCGCCGCAGGTTGAGGGGCAGCGCCTCCTGGTCGCTCGGATTCAAGCCCAGATCCGCGGCCGAGATCTGCTGCCCCTCGGCCATGATGACCGCCCGCTTGACGACGTTCTCGAGTTCGCGCACATTGCCCGGCCAGCCATGCTTCTCGATCGCCGCCAGCGCCTCGCGGGCGAAGCCCCTGGGCGCACGCGGCTGGACCCGGCCGAGCCGGTCCAGAAAGGCGTGCGCCAGCAAGAGCGCGTCGCCCCCGCGCGCGCGCAGGGGGGGAATGGCCAGCGAAATCTCGCTGATGCGGTAATACAGATCGGCGCGGAACGTGCCGGCGTGCATGTGGCGCGCCAGATCCTGATGAGTCGCGCACACCACGCGCACGTTGACCGGGACCTCGCCGCGCGCGCCGAGGCGCTCGATCACGCGCTCCTGCAGGAAGCGCAGCAGCTTGGCCTGCAGGGCGGACGGCAGATCGCCGATCTCGTCGAGAAACAGCGTGCCCCCATCGGCATACTCGATTCTCCCGATGGTCTGCTTGACGGCGCCGGTGAAGGCGCCCTTCTCATAGCCGAAGAGCTCGCTCTCGAGCAGCGTGTCGGGAATCGCCGCGCAGTTGATGGCGACGAACCGCTTGGCCGCCCGCGCGCTCGACGCGTGCAAGGCCCGCGCCAGCACCTCCTTGCCGGTGCCGCTCTCCCCCAGAAGAAGCACGGTGGCATCGCTCAAGGCCACCTTTTCGACCGTCCGGCACAGCTTCAGCATCTCCGGATCGTTCGTGATGACCCCGCTCATGGGCGAGGCATCGGCGGTTTGCGCGGCGAGCCGGCGGTTTTCCTGCTCTAGGTCGTGCAGCCGGAAGGCCCGCTCGACGATCAGCGCGAGCGTCTCGGGATCGAACGGCTTCTGGTAAAAGTCGTAAGCCCCGAGCCCGATAGCGCGCACCGCGTTCTTGTGCTCCTCGTTGCCGGTCACCACGATCACCTTGGTGGTCGGCGCCACCAGCAGGATCTCCTCCAGCGCCGCCAAGCCCTCGCTGGCCGCATCGGGATAGGGCGGCAGCCCGAGATCCAGGATCACGACCGCCGGCTCGAAGCGCCGAACGCTCGCCAGCGCCGCCTCCCGGTCGGAGGCCGCGACGACCTCCCAGCGGTCAAGCGCCCAGCGCACCTGCTTTTGCAGGCCGATGTCGTCTTCGACCAGCAGGACGCGATCCACCCGGCTCACGGCAAGGCCCCTTCCAGGACTTCGGCGGCGGCCATCGCCGGGAGGCTGACGCGGAAGAGCGTCCCGCGCCCCTCCTCGCTGCGCACCTCCACCTGCCCGCCCAGCTCCCGCACGTATTCGCGGCATTCGTGGGCGCCGATGCCCATGCCGGAATCCTTGGTGGAATCGAAAGGACGGAACAGGCGTTCGCGAACGAACCCCGCCGACATCCCCTTGCCCGTGTCGATGACCTCGACGATCGCCTGTCGCCCCTGCGCGTCCAGCCGGACCCTGACCGAGCCCCCCGCGGGGGTGGCCTCGCAGGCGTTTTGCACCACATGGCCGAGCACGCGCGCGAGCCGGCCCCGCTCGGCCACGACCGTGGGCACGACGGCCGCGCATTCCAGCGCCGGCTGCGGCCGCAGGTGCGCCTTCGCGGCGACGACTTCCTCGACCAGCCCCCTGAGATCGACGGCGCCCCTGGCGGCAGGCTCGGCGCGCGTGCCGCGCAGCTGGGACAGGAGGGCGTTCATCTTGGCCACCGCGTTCTCCACGGTGCTGATCATGTCGTCCTGGAATTCCGGATTGTTCCGGTGCTTGGGCGCGTTGGACAGCACCAGGGCGAGCTGCGCCACCAGATTCTTGAGGTCGTGGACGAGGAACGCCGACATCCGGTGGAACGAGTCGAATTGGCGCGAAACCGCCAGCTGCTCCCCGGCCTGCAGCTGGGCGACAAAGCTCGCCGCCTGGCGGGCTGCGGTCTTCAGCAAGTCGTGCACCTCCCAGTTGAATGTCATTTTGCCGCGCGGCTGCATGAGCACGATGAAGCCCAGCAGCCGCTCGCCCAGGAGCAGGGGGACGATCAGCCAACAGTCCGCACGCGCCAGGATCTCGGCGGGGATCTGGAGCTCGCCGTACATCTCGGGGAATCGCCGGTATTCGTCGAGGTTCACGACCCATTGCCGCGCCGCCAGCGAGCGCATCAGCGACCCGTCCGCCGGCACCGCGCATGCCGGCAGGGGCATGTTCCAGTGACCGAGGCGTTCGAACGCCCCGGCCGCATCGAGCCAGAGCGCGCCGCCCGGGCTTTCGACCAGGGTCGCCACGGCTTCGATGACCCGTTCCCATGGCCGCGCGCCCTCGCGGACGACCGACAGGAATTGGGTGAAGCGCAGCCACTCCCTTCGGTAGTCATATTTATAGCTGAAGAAATGCTGGCTCAATAAGATCTTCAGGCGCGCCCTCAGCGTTCCGGAGAACAGCATCAGCAAGAGCACGGTGACCGCCGCAAACAGGAACACGGCCTCGAGCACCGCGCCCCAGGACCCGCCGAAGGCGCGCAGGTAATAGCCGGCCGCCGCCATCAGCAGCAGATAGCCCCCCGCGCCGACCAGCGAGGCGGTGTGGAAGACGAATCCGCGCGAGACGTGCACATCGAGGGACCACTGCGCGTTGCGCACCGCGGAGACGGCGATGAGCGGCACGACCAGGGCGTTGATGAACCCGCGCGCCGCCCAGGATCCCGGGTCCATGCGGTGAAACAGCATGGCCTGTGAATAGACGAAGAAGTCGTAGCTGAAAAGCCCCCCCAGGGCGAGGGTCAGGTGCTTGATGCTCCAGCGCTGCGTCATCCGCGTGTTGCGGAACACCTGCTCCACGAGCACGAGCCCCGTCACCGCCAGCAGCACGCGGGCCACGATGTCGCGCAGGAAGGGGCCGGGGCTGAGGAGTGCGGGCAGCGCGCGGGGAAAAACCGTCGCCACCAGGAGGAAGCCCAGTGCCCCTGCAAGGCCCAGCGACAGGAAGGACAGCAGGCGGTCGGAGCGCCCGTTGGCGCGCCTGAGCTGCCGAATGACCTGCAGCAGGAAGGCAAACCAGGCGCCGCTGCGGGCGATTTCCAGGGCGTCGAAGGCCACCGATGGCCCGTCCACGGCCGCAATCGAGAGCGTCCCTGCGGCGGCCCAGGCCGTGCTGATCCCCGCCGCCAGCGCCAGCATCGCGCCCGCCGCACGGCCCTGCCAGCTGCCGATGAACAACAACGTCAGGAGCCCGAACGCGCACGCGGCGGTGCCATAGCTCGCCAGCGCCACCACCTGGGCCATCGGGGTCGGCATCAGCGCGCCCCCTTGCCGGAGAGGACCACCTGGGCGGTCTGGAAAAGGATCATGAGATCGAGGAAGAAGCTGTGGTTCTTGACGTAGTAAAGGTCGTACTGGAGCTTCTCCAGCGATTCTTCGACCGACGCCCCGTAGTCGGCGCGGATCTGCGCCCAACCGGTGATCCCCGGTTTGAGCGCATGCCGGCAGCCATAATAGGGAATCTCGCGGGCGAGCGCGTGGACGAAGACCGGCCGTTCGGGCCGCGGTCCGACGAGGCTCATGTCGCCGCGCAACACATTGAAGATCTGCGGCAGCTCGTCGATCCGGGCCTTGCGGATCAGGCGCCCGACGCGGGTGATTCGGGGGTCTTTCTCGCCGGCCCAGCGCGGGCCGTCCCGCTCGGCGTCGACTTGCATGCTGCGGAACTTGAGGACCTCGAACACGTGGCCGTCCTGCCCCACGCGCTCCTGGCGGTAGAGGACCGGCCCCTCGCTCTCGAGCAGGACGGCGGCCGCCGTCAGCGCCATGATCGGCAAGGCGGCGACCAGCAGCGCCAGGGCCGCGCACAGGTCGAAGGTGCGCTTGACGAGTTCGCGGGCAAGGCCGGAACGAAAACCCTCGGACAGGACCATCCAGGCGGCGGACAGCGACTCGAGCTGGAGTCTTCCGGTCTGGCGCTCGAAGAAGGTCGACAGCTCCACGATCTCGACGCCCAGAAGCTTGCAGTCGAGCAGCTCCTGCATGGGAAGGCCCCCCCCCCTGCGCTCGCGCACGGACAGGATGATCTCGTCGATCTTGTACTTCTCGACGATCGCGGGCAGCGGGCCCTTGTCCGGCAGGATCTGGCTGGCGTCCACATAATGGTGGGCGCCCTTGAGGGGCAGATAGCCGACGATGGACAGCCCGCGCGCGGCCGCCGAGCCGCTCTTCAGGAGCAGGCCGATCTTGGCGGCCCGGCTGCCGGTCCCCAGCACCAGCACCCGCCGCTTGAGGATGTCGAGGTCCGACCAGCGGAAGAAGAGGATGCGCGTGCCGGTCACCGCAACCATCGCGGCCAGGAAGGAGAGCGCGAAGGCGCCGCGCCCCAGGAGCAGTTGGGGGGCGACGTAGAACAGCAGGCTCATGGCGATGAAACCGACCACGAAGCTTGCGCCGAGACGCAGCGTCATGCCCCGGAAGCCCTGCTCCCACCCCCAATAGTCATACAGCCCGAGGGCTAGCATGACCGTCACCATGACGCCGGAGAACGCGACCGACTGGGCGGTCAGCGGCAACCGCGCGAGGGCCGCGTCCTCTCCCGCCTGGTGGAAGCGCAGCCAGGTGCCGACATGGAGCGCGCCGGCGAAGAGCGCGAACTCGATGAGGACGAGAAGCACCACGTTGAGGGGGAGGTAATGACGGAAGAAGCGAATCATGCCGCCTGCGCCTCCTCAAGCGGCGGGCAGGCGCGCCGACGCGCACGGACGGGCCTCCCCGGTCGACGCAAGGCATGGCGCATCGTGCATCTCTCTTCGTTTTCTTTGCAATTCCGCAACCTGCGCATAACCGGCGCGCGCGCCGGCCCCTCCTCGACGACCGGCCGCCTAGCGCGCGACCTCGGGACTCGCTTTTCTTCCCGTTATAGTCCATGCCCGGGAATCCGCCAGCGCCCCGGGAAGAAGCGTCGCACTTGCGCTTTGGTGCGTCGCATACCGTATAATGCGCGTAAGGTTGGTGTAAGGTTTGGCGCGCCGTCGAGCGCCGGCCTCGCGGGGAGGCATTCGGGTGACGGTCAAGGGGATTACGCAATGAGAAGAGAGGACGTCGGGCTGGGCGTGCGCGAGAACGCGGCCGCCCTGGCCTCGCCTGAAGAGGCGGCCTGGGACTGGACGCTCAAGGCGGCGATCTTGCTGGCCTTGACCCTGCTCATCTATGGGACCGCCGCAGGACACTTCCTCCAGCCGCTGCTCCGGGAGGCGGAACTGCGGCACTGGCCCCGCTTCCTGCGCGCCGCCGGCCTGTTCTGGGCGCTCCTCGGCATCGGCCTGATGCTCCTGCGGACGCTGCTGTGGTTTCGCTACCGCCCGCATCCCGCCGCGCCGATGGGCGATGCGCCGCGGCTCACGGTCATCATTCCGGCCTACAACGAAGGCGCGATGGTGGCCCACTCGATCGATTCCGTGGCCGCCGCCTGCTACCCCGCCGACCGGCTGGAGATCCTGGTCGTCGACGACGGCAGCCGGGACGACACCTGGACGCACATCGAGGCCGCATCACGCCGCCACGAAGGGCGGGTCACCGCCATCCGCTTCGAGCGCAACCGCGGCAAGCGGGCGGCGCTCGCCGAGGGGTTTCGCCGCGCGCGCGGCGAGGTGGTCCTGACCATCGATTCCGACAGCGTCATCGAGCCGAACACGCTGCTCGCCATGACCGGCCCGTTCCGCAATCCGCGCGTCGGGGCGGTGGCCGGCCGGGTGCACGTGTACAACCGGGACCAAGGCCTCATCCCGCGCATGCTCCATGTGCGGTTCACGCTCACCTTCGACGTCCTGCGCGCGGTGCAGTCCACCTACGGGACGGTCTATTGCTGCCCGGGAGCGCTCGCCGCCTACCGCACGGCCGTCGTGCGCACGGTCCTCGCGCGCTGGGTCGACCAGACCTTCTTGGGGTCCGCCTGCACCTTCGGCGAAGACCGCTCCCTAACCAACTACATCCTGGCCGAGCGCTACGATGCGGTATACCAGCGGACCGGCGTCGTCCATACCCTGGTGCCCGTCACCTATGCCCGCCTGTGCAAGATGTTCCTGCGCTGGGACCGCTCGTACGTGCGCGAAGAACTGCGCTTCGCGCGCATCCTCTGGTCGCGCCCGTGGCCGGCGCGCGCGCTTTCGCTCGTCGATGCGGGGGTCACCAACGGCGCGTATCTGATGGGCTACAGCAGCCTCGTGCTTCTCCTCAGCGCAGCGACCGTGCATCCGATCCTGCTGCTGCACGTCCTGGCGGGCATCGGACTCATGTCCGCGCTCAACATGCTGTATTTCCTGCGGACCGAGCGTTCGTGGCGCTTCGTCTACGGGATCGTGTACGGCTACTACTCGGCGCTGGTCCTGTTCTGGATTCTCCCCTATGCGGCGATCACGGTGCGCGCGCGCAGCTGGCTGACCCGCTGAGCGCGCCCGGCCCGGTTCCGGGGTCCCCTGGCCCAGCCGCCTTGCGCTCACCCTGCGGAAAATGCGAGCATGTCGGGCTCGGGAAGACGGGCCGGCGCGCGAGGCGTCAAGCCGTAATCCCATCGGGGCCGAGGCGCGTTGCGCGGCAGGTTCCCCAACAACAGGTGCGGCATGGACAGACCTTCCAAAACCGGCCACGCGTTCTTCGCCCGCGACGATCGGGTGTCGGGCCTTCGGCGCCGGGTACCCGCATGGCTCAAGTCGGTGTTCCCCCACTGGCCGCTGGCCCTGCTGCTCATGGGGAGCGGTGCCGTCAACATACTGGCGGGACTCAAGCTGCCGGTCGGTTTGCTGGGACGCCTGGGCCCCGTCGCGACGCTGAGCGGCTCCCTGGCGGTGCTGGGCAGCAATACCCAGATATTGCTCGGCCTGGGGCAGATCGTGGTCGGCGTGGGCCTGTTCTGGCGCCTGCAGGCGGCATGGGCCTTCGCGGTCCTGCTGCTGGTCGTGACGCTGGGCGTGGACCTTCTGCGGGCGCAAACCGGTGCGGCGCTCCTCCTGCCGGTGGCGATGCTCCTGCTGCTGCTGCTCGCCCGGCGCTATTTCGGCCGCCAGATCATCCTCGCGAACTACCTGATCTCCCTGGTCGGCATCGTCGCCATTCTCGCCTATGGCACCTTCGGCACCTACCTGCTGGGCGCCGGGTTCCATCCGCGGATCCACGATCTCACCACCGCCTTCTACTTTGCCATCGAGACGTTGTCCACGGTAGGATTCGGGGACTTCGTGCCGGTGGACCCGGAGACGCGCATGTTTGCCGTCTCCCTCATCGTCGTGGGACTGAGCATATTCGCGACCGCCATCGCCACCGCGGTGGGGCCGGCCATTTCGAGAGAACTCAACCTTATTTTCACGCCCAGGAAAGAATCCGTGAAGCCGGAAAACCACGTCATTTTGTTCGGAGAGGGGGCGATCGCGCGCAACACCGCGCGCGAGCTCGCGCAGCGCGACATCGCGTTCGTTCAGGTGGTCGATCCCCGGAGCGAGCCGCCCTTGCCGGACCGGCCGGTGGTGAAAGGGGATCCCAGCGACGACACCGTGCTCGAGGAAGCCGGGATCGGCTCGGCGCGCATGGTCATCGCCGCCCGCGACGACGACGGGGAAAACGCCTTCATCGCGCTCGCCGCGAAGGACCTCAATCCGCGGGTGCACGTGCTGGCGGTGGCGACCTCCGCCCGCTCGATACGGCGTCTCAAACTGGCGCGGGCGGACCTGGTGTTCGCCCCCGCCGTGGTGGGCAGCCGGCTGCTCGCGAACCTGGTCGAGGGCGGCGCCATTCCCCAGGAATTCCACGACCTGCTGGAAGGCAGGCCGCACAAGACCTAATCCGCCTTGCGCCGGCGGGCGCGGCGGTCATGGCGCGGGCTCGGCCGCCAGCAAGGCCTCCACCTGGGCGGCGCGCGCCCGCTCGGGCAGCCTGCCCTCGGGGAGCGCGCGCGGGGCGGTGCGCAGCGACTCCGGCTCGAGCACGGCCAGTTCGAGCAGCGCCTGCGGCCCGACCAGGGTGAGGGTGGGCACCAGCCGAACGCCCTCGCCCGCGCGCACCCTCTTCTCCCCCGCCTTGTAGGCGAGCCCCCGCCCAAGCAAGAAAAGCTCCACGTCCTTGCTGCTGTCGGTGAACAGCTGCACGTTGATGTCCGAGTGGCGCGAGGCCGTCCCGTTCAGCACCGAACCGATCAGGTAGGGATTGAACCGCTCGAGCAGGCGCAGCCAGTCGAGCGCCTCGGTGCGCAACCGCCGCAGGTGCTCGGCATGCTCGTCCTTCTGATAGAGCGCCTGGTAGGCGCGCACCGCCTGTTCGACTTCGCCGTTGGAGGGCAGGCTGTGGGTGTCCGGGGCGCCCAGCTGGCGCGCCGCCTTGCGCTTCGCCAGCGCATAGTCGTGGACGCCGTCTTGCGCGATGAGGCGCGCGGCCGCCTGGGCGATCCGATCGCGCATCTGCAACTGCTTGGCGCTCAACGCCTTGCCCATGGGCGGGCTCCTCAGAAGAGCTGATCCCTGACGTCCACCGCCGGCGCGGTGCCCGGCTGGGGCGCCGCGGGCGCAGCCGCGAAGGGCGGCACCTCGCTGGCGTAGAAGTACTCGGGCTTCGCCCCCGGCGCGCCGTCGGGCAGCCGCATTCCCGTCTGGGGATCGATGCTCGCCGTCACCACGCCGTCCGGAACGGGAAGGGTGACTTCCGGGATGCCCGCCAGCGCCACGCGCATGTAGTCCATCCAGATCGGCAATGCGGCGACCGCCCCGACCTCGTCGTGCCCGAGGCTGCGCGGCTGATCGTAGCCCATCCAGGCGATGGCCACCATGTGGCCGGGCAGGAAGCCGTCGAACCAGGCGTCGAACTGGTGGTTGGTGGTGCCGGTCTTGCCCGAAAGGTCGGCGCGTCCCAGCTGCAGCGCGGCCATCCCGGTGCCCCGGCGGATGACGCTTTGCATGAGGCTCGTCATCACGAAGGCGTTGCGCGCGCTGATCACGCGCGGCGCCCCCGCCCCCGCATACGCGGGCTTCGCCCGGAACAGGACCTGCCCGCGCTCATCGACGATGCGGCCGATGAAGTAAGGCGTGACCCGATAGCCCCCGTTGGCAAACACCGAATAGGCCCCCGCCATTTCAAACGGCGTGACGGATCCGGCGCCCAGGGCCATGGTGAGGTAAGGCGGCTGATCCTTCGGGTTGAAGCCGAAACGCTGGATGTAGTCGAGCGCATAGGGAATGCCGATCGCCTGGAGAACCCGGATCGCCACCAGGTTCTTGGACTTGGCAAGCGCCGTGCGCAGGGTGATCGGCCCGTCATAATGATTCTCGTAATCCTTGGGCTGCCACAGCTTGTTGCCGGTTTGCGCAGGATCGATGACGATCGGCGCGTCATCGACGATGGTCGCCGGCGTGAAGCCTTTCGTCAAGGCGGCCGAGAACAGGAACGGCTTGAAGCTCGAGCCGGGCTGGCGCAACGCGTCCGTCGCATGGTTGTATTGGGTGCGGGCGAAATCGAAGCCGCCGACCAGGGCGCGCACGGCACCGGACTGCGGATCCATCGCCACCAGCGCCGCCCCGACCTGCGGCAGCTGGACGATCTCCCAATACCCGCTCGCATTCCACAGCAGCCGGATCACCGACCCGCGGCGCAGGCGCAACTTCTCCGGGGCCTCGGGCGAAAGCGCGCGGTGCGCGAAGACAAGCCCGGGGCCGCGGATCTCCACCGTGTGCCCGTCCTTCATCATCGCGCGCACCTGGTGCCGGGAGGCCGCCAGCACCACCGCGGGCCGCAGTCCGTGCACCGCATCGTACCCGTCCAAGCCGCTCTTGACGGCCTTGGCGAGATCGGCGCCATCGGCCGGCAGCGCGACATAGGCTTCCGGGCCCCGGTAGCCGTGGCGCCAGTCATAGTGCAGAACCCCGGTCCACAAGGCGTGGTCCGCGGCCCGCTGGTCGGCGCGGCTGATCGTGGTATAGACCTTGAAGCCGCTGGTATAGGCCGCCTCCTGATACTGGCCATACATATACTGGCGCACCATCTCGGCGACATAGTCCGCGTCCACGCCGAAGCGCAGCGGGTTGCGGCGCACGTCCAGGGGAGCCGTCAGCGCCTGCCGGTACTGGTCGGCGGTGATCATCCGGAGCGCGCGCATGCGCCCCAGCACATAGGCCTGCCGGACCTTGGCCAGCTTGAGGCTGGCCACCGGGTTGAAGCGCGAAGGCGCCTTGGGAAGGCCCGCCAGCACGGCCATCTGCGCGAGGCTCAGCCGCTTGAGCGGCTTGCCGAAGTAGGTTTCGGCGGCGGCCTCGAACCCGTATGCACGCTGCCCGAGATAGATCTGGTTGATGTACAGGTCGAGAATCTGATCCTTGGTGAGCGTGTGCTCGATCTTATAGGACAGCAGCACTTCGCTGAACTTCCGGGAGAAGGTCTTGGCGCGCGAGAGGAAGAAGTTGCGCGCGACCTGCATGGTGATGGTGCTGGCCCCCTCGACTTTCGCGCCCGCGCTGATGTCGGCCAGCCCGGCGCGGAGCACGCCGGCGAAATCGATCGCCCCTTCCTGGTAAAAGCGTGCGTCTTCGGCCGCCAGGATGGCATCCTTCATCAGCGGCGGCACGGCGCCGATGGGGATCAGCGCCCGCCGCTCGCCGAACTCGCCGATCAAGGTGCCATCCGCGGTATACACGCGCAGCGCCATCTTCGGCTCATAATGCGTGAGGGCGGTGAGCGGAGGCAGGTTGGGATACATCAAGACCGCCGCCAGCACGACGACGATCGCGCCGGCGAACCCCAATGCGACAAAACCGAACAGTACGTAGTGCCACCAGCGCGTGAACATTGCCATGAACCATCAAAAGTTGAGGCGTCAGCCTAAAGTTCCGCCAATTATAGGCGTTATCCTTCTCCAAAAGGAACTCCGGGCACGGCACCCTTGCCGCGGCAGGCGCCCACCCGGCCCGGTTGATGCGACTAGCATTTAAAATGTCGTACGGGTATCATCCGTAATTCATAAGACATATAGGGGGCATTTCCGTTGCAATTCGATTTCCTCAAGGTGAAATCGCCCGCCCTGATCGGCGTCGACATCAGTTCGTCAGCGGTCAAAATGGTCGAGTTGGCCGACACCGGCAAGGCGCATTATCGCGTCGAGCGGTATGCCATCGAGCCCCTGCCCAAGGAATCGGTGGTTGATGGCAACATCATAAATCTGGAAAATGTCGGCGAAACGGTCGCGCGCGCGTGGAAGCACCTCGGTTCGCGCACCAAGCTGGCGGCGCTGGCCTTGCCGTCCGCCTCCGTCATCACCAAGAAGATCATTGCCCCGAAGAATCTGAGCGAGCACGAGCTCGAGTCGCAAGTCGAATCCGAAGCCAACCAGTATATCCCTTTCGACCTGGACGAAGTCAACCTGGACTTCCAAGTGCTCGGCCCCGCGGCCAACTCGGCGGAAGAGGTGGAAGTGCTCATCGCCGCCTCGCGCAAGGAGAAGGTGGAGGACCGCCTGGCCGCCATCCAGGAGGCCGGCCTCAAGGCGGCCGTCATGGACGTCGAGTCCTTCGCCACCCAGACCGCCTACGAGCTCCTGGCGCGCCAGCTGCCCGGCAACGGACGCAACCAGACGGTCGCGCTGGTGGACATCGGCGCATCCACCATGCACATCAACGTCGTGCATGACCACCAGTCGGTCTACCTGCGCGAACAGAGCTTCGGCGGCAATCAGCTCACCCTCGAGATCCAGCGGCGGTACAGCCTCTCCGCGGAGGAGGCCGAGCTCGGCAAGCGCAACGGGGGCCTGCCGGAGAACTACGAGCCCGACGTGCTGCAGCCATTCATGGACACCCTCGCGCTGGAAGTCGCCCGCGCGCTTCAATTCTTCTTTTCCTCGACGCAATACAACCGCGTGGACCATATCCTGCTCGCGGGCGGCACCGCCGGCATCGCGGGGCTCGACGAGACGGTGGGCGCCCGCACCCGGGTCCCCACCCTGATGGCCAACCCGTTTGCCGACATGGCGATCGGCCCGCACGTCAACGCCCGCAAGCTGCGCGTGGACGCCCCGGCGCTGGTGATTGCCTGCGGCCTCGCCCTGCGGAGATTCGACGCGTGATCCGCATCAACCTGCTTCCCCATCGCGAGCAGAAGCGCCAGGCGCGCGCCCGCGAGTTCAACACGCTGCTGGCGGCCTCCGTGGTGGTCGGCCTGCTCATCGTCTTGCTCGGGTACACCATCATCGGCGCCCGCATCGAGAACCAGAAGGACCGCAACGAATACCTCAAGGGCCAGATCGCCCTGCTCGACCACAAGATCGCCGACATCAAGCATCTCAAGGCAAAGATCATGGCGCTCCTCGAGCGCAAGCAGGTGGTCGAGAAACTCGAGGTGGACCGCTCGCAGACCGTCCACCTGCTCGATCAGCTGGTCACCCAGCTGCCGCCCGGGGTGGCGCTCACGAGCATCCACGAGAACGGCGATACGGTGAGCCTCAACGGCTACGCCCAGTCCAATGCCCGCGTGTCGGACTTGATGCGCCGCCTCTCCGCCTCGCCATGGCTCGCCTCGCCTCACCTGATCGAGACGCAGGCGGCGACGGTCAACAGCCTGCAGGTCAGCGAATTCTCGCTCACCGTCAAGCTGCGCGCGCCACAGACCGGCGAGGCGAACGCGCGGACCCCGCAAGGAAAAGGCGCATGAACCTGCAAGACATCAACAACCTCAATTTTCGCGACGTCGGCAACTGGCCTTGGCAACCCAAGGCGGTGCTGGCCGCGATCGTGTTCGCCCTGGTGCTCTTCCTCGGCTACTGGTTCCTCTGGAGCGACCAGCTCGCCAGCCTCGACAAGGCCCGGGCGCAGGAACAGGACCTGCGCGAGACCTTCCTCGCCAAGGACCGGGAGGCCGTCAACCTCGCGGCCTATCGCAAGCAGTACGCGGAGGTCCAGCAGTCCTTCGGCGCGCTGCTGCACCAACTGCCCAACAAGTCCGAGATGGCCGCGCTGCTGATCGAGATCAACCAGGCGGGCATCGGCCGCGGCCTCAAGTTCGACCTGTTCCGGCCGGCGGCGCAGGAGACCCGCAACAAGGTCTATGCGGAGCTGCCGATCCAGATCCGCGTCGACGGCAGCTACAACGACCTGGGCGCCTTCGCGACCGACGTCGCCAAGCTGCCGCGCATCGTCACCCTCGACGACATCAATGTGACGCCGACGCCCGCGGGCACGCTCACCATGAACGCCGTCGCCAAGACCTACCGCTATCTGTCGGAGCAGGAACTGGCGGCCGCCCATGAGAAGGGCAAGAAGGGAGGCCACTGATGAAGCGCGCTTGGATCGTGCTCCTGGCGCTCGGATGCGCCGCCTGTTCCGGCGGCGAGCACCAGGACCTGCAGCAGTTCGTCCGCCAGGCGAACCAGGGGCTGCGCGGCCACGTAACGCCGCTGCCGCAGGTGACGCCGTACGTGCCCTATACCTACAACGACTATGCGACGCCCTCCCCCTTCGACCTGACGCGCCTGATACCGGCGCCCGGCGCCGGCGGGGTGAGGCCCAACCTCGATCGCCCGAAGGGTCCGCTGGAGGCCTACTCGCTGCAGACGCTCCACATGGTGGGGATCCTGGAACGGAAAGGGGACATGACCGCCCTCGTCGAAGCCCCCGACAACAAGATCTTTTCGGTCCGCGTCGGCGACCACATGGGCCAGAACTTCGGCACCGTCACGCGACTGACCCCGACCGAGATCGATCTCAAGGAAATCGTGCAGGACGATACGGGCCAGTGGACCCAGCGGGAGAACAAGCTCCTGCTGGAGCAAAATCAGGAGCAAAAAAAATGACGATGGTGTCTTGCTTCACACGGATGGCGCCGTGGCGTCTGGCCGGATGCGTCGGCCTCCTTGTGGGCGCCTGGGGATCGGCCTGGGCCGCGACCCCGAACAGCGTGCAGCGCGTCGACTACGCCACCTTGTCGGACGGCAGGACGCAGATCCAGGTCAGCCTCAAGGACCCGCTCACGTTCACCCCGCCGGCATTCGCCGTCAACAACCCGCCGCGGCTCGCCATCGACTTCCTGAACACCACCAACGGGCTGGGCGCCAATGCCATCGCCATGCATGGCGGCATGGTCTCCGGCGTCGACGTGGTCCAGGCGGGCACGCGCACGCGGCTCGTCATCAACATGACCCAGGCCGGCACCTACCAGACCCACGTCAAGGGCAAGGAGCTCATCGTCGACCTCGCGACCGTCGGCGCGCAGCCGGCGGCGACCAACCTCGCCACCCATTTCGCCGCCGGCGCGCCGCAGCCCGCCGGCCACGCCATCCGCAACGTGGACTTCCGGCGCGGAGCCGACGACACCGGACGCGTGGTCGTGAGCCTCGCCGACACCACGACCGGCATCGACATCCGCACCCGGGGCAAATCCCTGGTGGTCGACTTCCTCGACACCACCTTGCCGTCCCGCCTCCAAAGGCGCCTGGACGTCACCGACTTCGGCACCCCGGTCAAGACCATCGACACGGTGGCGCGCGAGCGCAACGTGCACATGGTGGTCACCCCGACGGGCAACTGGACCTATTCCGCCTATCAGACCAACCGGCAGTTCGTGCTGCAGGTCAAGCCCATCACCTCGGCCAGCGCCCGGCCCGAGAAGCCCCACTACACCGGCGAGAAGCTCTCCCTCAACCTGCAGAACGTGGACGTGCGCGCCGCCTTGCAGGTGATCGCCGATTTCACCGGCCAGAACATCGTGGTGAGCGACAGCGTGCACGGCAACCTCACGCTCCTGCTCAAGGACGTGCCGTGGGACCAGGCGCTGGCGATCATCCTGCGGGCCAAGGGGCTGTCCAAGGAGGTCGACGGCAACGTCATCTGGATCGCCCCGAGCGCCGAGATCGCCGCGCGCGAGAAGCTGGACCTCGAGGCAAAGAATCAGATCGCGAACCTCGAACCGTTGCGCACGGAGGTCTTCCACCTGCGCTATGCCCGTGCGCAGGACGTGCAGAAGCTCCTGACCGGCAAGCAGAACATCCTCTCGAAGCGCGGCAGCGTGGTGGTCGATCCGCGGACCAACACCGCCTTCGTGCAGGACACCCCCGAGAACCTGGAACGGGTGCGCGCCCTCATCAGCCAGATCGACATCCCGGTCCGGCAGGTGCTGATCTCCTCGCGCATCGTCATCGCCGACACCCAGTTCAGCCGCCAGCTCGGCGTGCGCCTGGGGGTGGCGGACCAGGGCCGCGCCAACACCGTCCAGACCGGCCTCGCCTCGAACATCACCGACTCGCAGTCCCTTGCCGGCGGGGCGCTCGCCACCACGATCTCCGCCAACGACGCGAACGTGAACCTGCCGGTCCCGAACGCGGTGGGAAGCCTCGCATTGACCTTGCTGCGGATCAACGGCAACGGGCTGCTCAACCTCGAGCTCAGCGCCCTGCAGGCCGACGGGCGGGGCAAGGTGATCTCCAGTCCGCGCGTGCTGACCGCCGACAAGCAGAAGGCGGTCATCGAGCAGGGCACGGAAATCCCCTACCAGCAGGCCACCAGCAGCGGGGCGACGTCCGTCTCCTTCAAGGATGCGGTCCTGTCGCTGGCGGTCACGCCGCAGATCACGCCCGACAACAAGGTCCTCATGGACCTCGACGTGCGCAAGGATCAGGTGGGGCAGATCTATGCCGGCGTCCCGTCCATCGACACGCAGCGGGTGCAGACCCAGGTCCTGGTCAACAACGGGGAGACCGCCGTGCTGGGCGGCATCTACGAGCAGACCTCCAACAACCAGGTCAACAAGGTGCCGGTCCTGGGCGATCTCCCGGTGCTCGGCAACCTGTTCAAGAACACCGACGTGCAGGACAATCGGAGCGAACTGCTGATCTTTGTGACGCCGAAGATCCTCAAGTCCAGCCTCGACATCCAATAGGGGCGCCGGCGGGGCGCCCCTTTGCCGGCGGCGCCCGGGGTGGCATAATCGCGGATCGGCACTGCCCGCACCGGCGCGTGCCAGAACTTGGAAGACACCGATTTGCCCTCCGTGCGCGGCAACATCTTTCTGGTGGGCCTCATGGGGGCCGGCAAGACCACCCTCGGGCGCGAGCTCTCCCGCCAGCTGGGCAAGACGTTCTATGACGCCGACCGCGAGATCGAGCACCGCACCGGCGTCAAGATCCCGGTCATCTTCGAGATCGAGGGCGAAGCCGGATTCCGGGCGCGCGAAGCGGCGGTCATCCAGGAACTGGCGCAGAAGCAGGATATCGTGCTGGCGACCGGCGGCGGCGCCGTGCTCCTGCCGGAAAACCGGGCTTTGCTGCGCGCCCACGGCACCGTGGTCTATCTGTGCGCGCCGCTCGACGAGCTCTTCGCGCGCACGCACCGCGACCGCAACCGGCCGCTGCTGGCCACCGCCGATCCGCGGGCGCGGCTGGCCGAACTCCTCGCCCAGCGCGACGGCCTCTACCGGGAAGTCGCCGACCTGGTGCTCGACACCCGCGGCCACAACGTGCCCGCCCTGGCCCGGGAGCTCGCCCAGAAGCTCGCGCGGCCGTAGCGTTCAGCGCGTCGCCGCCTTGGACCGCGCCTGCCCCGTCTTCCGCATTTCCTGCTAGCATAGCCGCATGGACACACTGATCGTCGACCTGAAAGACCGAAGCTATCCCATTTACATCGGCGCCGGATGCCTGCGCGAGGCGTCCTTGCTGGTGCCCCGGCTGGCCCAGCCGCGCGTGGCGGTGGTCACCAACACCACCGTGGCCCCCTTGTATCTCGAGGCCCTCACCCAGGCCCTGCAGGCCCAAGGGGTCGAGGTGGTGCCCATCGTCATCCCCGACGGAGAGGTCTACAAGGAGTGGAAGACGCTCAACACCCTCTTCGACGCGCTCCTCGAGCACCGCTGCGAGCGCAAGACCACGGTCATCGCCCTGGGGGGCGGCGTGGTCGGCGACCTGGCGGGCTTCGCCGCGGCCACCTACCTGCGCGGCGTACCCTTCATCCAGATCCCCACCACGCTGCTCGCCCAGGTCGACTCGTCGGTCGGCGGCAAGACCGGCATCAATCACCCGCTCGGCAAGAACATGATCGGCGCCTTCTACCAGCCGCGCGCCGTGATCGCCGACCCCGCGACCCTCGATACCCTGCCCGACCGGGAGCTCTCCGCCGGGCTCGCCGAGGTGATCAAGTACGGCCTCATCCGCGACCTGCCGTTCCTCGACTGGCTGGAGCAGCACATGGCGGCCTTGGTCGGCCGCGACCATGCCGCGCTCGCGTACGCCATCCGCCGCTCCTGCGAGAACAAGGCGGCGGTGGTGGCCGCCGACGAGCGGGAGGGCGGCGCGCGCGCGCTCCTCAATCTGGGACATACCTTCGGGCACGCCATCGAGGCGGGGATGGGCTATGGCACCTGGCTGCACGGCGAGGCGGTCGCGGCCGGCACGATGCTCGCCGCGCGCCTGTCGCAGCACCTGGGCTGGCTGGGCGCGGCGGACGTGAGCCGCGTCGCGGCGATCCTCTCGGCCGCCCGCCTGCCGGTCAGGGCGCCGGATCTCGGCTTCGAGCGCTACCTCGCGCTCATGGGCCTCGACAAGAAGGTGGAAGGGGGGAGGATCCGCTTCGTGCTGCTGCGCCGTCTGGGTGAGGCGGTCTTGACCGCCGAGGTGCCCGAGGCCGCATTGCGCGCGGCGCTGGCGGAAGGATGCCGCGCGTGAGCGCGCCGGCGTGCTATGCGGTGAGCGAGGCCAACTCGCGCGGGCGCGCGATCGCCGAACCGCTGCCGGCCGGCCGCACGCAGGCCCAGCGCGACCGGGACCGAATCATCCACTCGAGCGCCTTCCGGCGCCTCGAGTACAAGACGCAGGTCTTCATCAACCACGAAGGCGATCTCTTCCGCACGCGCCTGACCCACAGCCTGGAGGTGGCCCAGATCGGCCGCTCGATCGCGCGGAGCCTTGCCCTCAACGAGGACCTGGTGGAAGCCATCTCGCTCGCGCACGACCTGGGCCACACGCCCTTCGGCCATGCCGGCCAGGACGCCCTCAACACCTGCATGCAGGGGCACGGGGGCTTCGAGCACAACCTCCAGAGCCTGCGCGTCGTCGACCTGCTGGAGGAGCGCTACGCCGAATTCGACGGCCTGAACCTCACCTTCGAGACCCGCGAGGGCATCCTCAAGCACTGCTCGAAGGCCAAGGCCCACGCCCTGGGCGAACTCGGAAGCCGCTTCCTGCGCGACGAGCGCCCGAGTCTCGAGGCCCAGGTGACCAACCTCGCCGACGAGATCGCCTACAACAACCATGACGTGGACGACGGGCTGCGCTCCGGCCTCATCCGCCTGGAAGGCCTCTCGGAGGTCGCCCTCTTCGGGCGCCACCTGCAGGCCGTGCGCCAGGCCTACCCGATGCTGGCCGGACGGCGGCTGGTGCACGAGACGGTGCGCCGCATCATCGACACGCTGGTGCGCGACCTCATCGAGCAGAGCCGGGGCCGCATCCAGGCAGCCGCACCGCGCAGCCCCGACGAGGTCCGCCAGGGGCCTCGGCTCATCGGCTTCAGCGCCGCGATCGAGGCGGAGCAGCAGACGCTCAAGACCTTCTTGCGCGAACAGCTCTACCGCCATTACCGGGTGACCCGCATGACCGCGAAGGCACAGCGCATCATCCGCGAGCTGTTCGACGCGTTCCGCGACAACCCCCGCCTGCTGCCGCCCGATTATCAGGCCAAGGTGGACGCCCGCGGGCTGCGCCCGATCGCCGACTACATTGCCGGCATGACCGACCGCTACGCCATGCGGGAGCACCGGCGTCTGTTCGACATGAACGAGGCGTCCTGACGCCCGCCGCCCCGGGCGGCGGGCGCGCCGAGAATAAAGAAAACGGCCGCGGAGGCGCCGATGCCATTCGTGATCTCGCCTGAGAAGCTGGGGCTCGTCGTCGCCCTGTCCTTTTTCTTCGGCCTCGCGTTCGAGGAATACCATACCGACGATCCCGTCAAGCCCCCGGGCGGCGTCCGCACCTTTCCGCTCCTCGCCCTCGCAGGCACCCTCCTCTACGCCCTGGACCCCGCCCGTGCGCTCGCCTTGAGCGCCGGCCTCGCGGTGCTGGGCGCCTGGCTTTTCGCCTACTACTTCTGGCTGTGGCGGCCCGGCGCCGACCCGTCCCGGCGCGGACCGGGCCTCATGAGCCCGGTCGCCAACGCGCTCGCCTTCCTCCTGGGACCGGCGACCTTGACCCAGCCCCACTGGGTGGTCGTCGCCATCACCGTGGGCGCCGTCATCCTGCTGGGCGCCAAGGAGCCCCTGCACGCCGCCGCGCGCAAGATTCCCCGCGAGGAAATCCTCACCCTCGCGAAATTCCTGGTGCTCACCGCGATCATCCTGCCGCTCCTGCCCGACCACCCGGTCTCCGGGTTCACCCAGATCACGCCCTACCGGCTTTGGCTCGCCGTGGTGGTGGTCTCGGGCCTCTCCTACGCCAGCTATCTCGCCACCCGCTATATCTCCCCCACGCGCGGCGTGCTGCTGGCCGCGGGCCTGGGCGGACTGTATTCGTCCACCGCGACCACCATCTCGCTCGCCCAGCGCGCGCGGACCGGCACGGCGAACCTCGCCGCCCTTCAGGCAGGGATCGTGCTCGCCACCGCCCTCATGAACCTGCGCATCCTCGCCGTGGTCGCCGTGTTCAGCCCGCGCCTCGCCCTCGTGCTGGCCCCCTCGCTCCTGGCGCTCGCCCTCTTCGGCTTCGCCTTGACCGCCTGGGCGGGACGGCGTGCCGTGCGCGAGGCGAACGGCACGCTGCAGCGCATGAATCCGCTGGAACTCGGGGCCGCCGCCGTATTCGCCGGGCTTTTCGTGCTGGTGTCCATCGTCTCGACCTGGGTCGAGCACACCTACGGCCACAACGGCCTGTTCGCGCTCGCGGGCCTCGTCGGGCTCACCGACATCGACCCCTTCGTGCTGAGTCTCGCACAGGGCGGCGTGGCCGGGGTGGGCACGGCGGTGGCCGCCGCCGCGGTGCTCATCGCCGCGTCCTCCAACAACCTCATCAAGGCGGGCTACGCGATGGCCTTCGCCGGACCGCGGGCCGCCCTGCGCGCCGCGATCCCGCTGGCATTGCTCGCCGCCGCCGGCCTCGCGGCCGCCGCCTGGCTCGCCCCTTGAGGGCGAGCGCTCCCCCGCCCATCAGGATTGCCCCACGCCGCCTGCGCAGGTAGAATCAGATACTTTTCACTTGATTTCGGGCTTGCGGGGATGGACAGACAGCACGGGTTGGACGGCACGCTTTACCGTCCCGAGTTTGAACAGGACAGTTGCGGCTTCGGGCTGATCGCCCAGATGGACGACCAGCCGAGCCATTGGCTGGTGAAGACCGCCATCCGCTCGCTCGCGTGCCTCACGCACCGGGGCGCCGTGGCCGCGGACGGCAAATCCGGCGACGGCTGCGGGCTCCTGTTCAAGAAGCCCGACGCCTTCCTGCGCGCGGCGGCCCGGGCGCACGGCTTGAGCCTGGCCCCAGAATATGCCGCCGGACTCGTCTTTCTGAGCCCGGACGCGGGCCAGGCGGAGGCCGCGCGCGCGTGCCTGCGCGAGGCGCTCGCCGCCCAGGGACTCCCGCTCGCGGGCTTCCGGCCGGTGCCCACCAACCCGGCGGCATGCGGCGATTATGCGCGCGCCCACCTGCCGGTGATCGAACAGATCTTCGTCAATTGCCCCGAGCCGCTGTCCGCCGCCGCCTTCGAGCGCAAGCTCTACATCGCGCGCCGGCAGGCCGAGAAGCAGCTCGCCCGCGATCCCGCCTTCTACATCCCGACGCTCTCCGCCCAGGTGATCGCCTACAAGGGCCTCGTGATGCCGGCCAACCTGCCGGTCTTCTATCCCGACCTCGAGGACGAACGCTTCGCCTCGAGCCTCGCCGTTTATCACCAGCGCTTCTCGACCAACACCTGGCCCGAGTGGCGGCTCGCCCAGCCCTTCCGCTATCTGGCGCACAACGGCGAGATCAACACGCTGCAGGGCAATCGCAACTGGTCGCGCGCCCGCGAGCGGAAGTTCGTCTCGGCCCACCTCCCGAACATGGACGACGTGCGGCCGATCGTCTCGTCCACGGGCTCCGATTCCCTCAGCATGGACAACATGCTGGAGGGCCTCCTGATGGGCGGGGTCGGTCTGTTCCGGGCGCTGCGCCTCATGATTCCCCCGGCGTGGCAGAACGCGAGCACCATGGATCCCGACCTCAGGGCGTTCTACGAGTACAACTCCATGCACATGGAGCCCTGGGACGGGCCCGCGGGCGTGGTGCTCACCGACGGCCGCTTCGGGGTGTGCCTGCTCGACCGCAACGGGCTGCGCCCCGCGCGCTATGTGGTGACGCGCGACCGGCACCTCACCGTCGCCTCGGAAGTGGGGGTGTGGGACTATGCGCCCGCCGACGTGGTCGAGAAGGGGCGCGTGAAGCCGGGCCAGATGATCGCCATCGACCTCCATACGGGGAAGCTCCTCAGCCCGCAAGACATCGACCGCGAGCTGGCCCAGGCCAAGCCATATCGCGCCTGGCTCAAGGAGAATGCCCAGATTCTGCCGTCCTCGCTCGAGGAGGATGCCGATCTGCCCGCCTGGGACGCCGACACCGGAGCGGCGTACCAGAAGCTCTTCGGCGTGACCTTCGAAGAGCGCGACCAGATCCTGCGCGTGCTGGCCGAAGACGGGCAGGAAGCCGTGGGCTCCATGGGCGATGACACCCCGATGGCGGTGCTCTCCCAGAAGGTGCGGCTGCCCTTCGACTACCTGCGCCAGCAGTTCGCCCAGGTGACGAATCCCCCCATCGACCCGATCCGCGAAGCGGTCGTGATGTCGCTCAACACCTGCTTCGGCCCGGAACGCAACCTCTTCCAGGAGACGCCCGAGCATGCCCGGCGCCTGGAGGTGAACTCCCCCGTCCTGAGCCACGACAAGTTCGCCCGGCTCACCCGCCTGGCGCAGCCGGAATACCGTGCGATCACGTTGGATCTCACCTACGACCCGGAAAAGATCGCCTTGCGCGAGGCGCTGGAGCAGCTCGCGCGCGAGGCGGTGGCCGCGGTGCGCGACGGCCACGTGATCCTGGTGCTGTCCGACCGCGCGATCGCACCCACGCGATTGCCGATCCACGCGCTGTTTGCCACCGGCTGCGTCCACCACGCGCTCATCGCCCACGGGCTGCGCTGCGACGCCAACATCGTGGTGGAAACCGGCGCCGCGCGCGATCCGCACCAGGTCGCCACGCTGATCGGCTACGGCGCGACGGCGGTCTATCCCTATCTCGCCTACCAGACCCTGCTCGAACTGGCGCGGGCCGGCGAGGTCAAGCTTCCGCCCGCCAAGGCGCTGAGCAACTACCGCAAGGGCATCAACAAGGGGCTGCTCAAGATCATGTCCAAGATGGGCATCTCGAGCATCGCCAGCTACCGCGGCGCGCAGCTCTTCGAAGCCATCGGCATCCACCCGGACGTCGTCGCCTTGTGCCTGACCGGCACGGTCTCCCGCGTGGCGGGGGCGGATTTCAAGGACTTCGAGGACGACCAGCGACGCCTCGCGCGCGCGGCGTTCAATCCCCTCAAGCCCGTCGGCCAAGGCGGCCTGCTCAAGTTCGTGTTCGGCGAGGAATACCATGCCTACAACCCGGACGTCGTCGTCGAGCTGCAGAAGGCGGTGCGCACCGGCGACTATGGCGCCTACCGGGCGTTCGCCGAGCGCGTGAACGGCCGCCCGGTGGCCATGCTGCGGGACCTGCTGCGGCTCAAGGAGGGTCTCGCGCCGATCCCGCTGGACGAGGTGGAACCCGAGGAAGCCATCCTGAAGCGCTTCGATTCGGCGGGCATGAGCCTGGGCGCCCTGTCCCCCGAGGCCCACGAGGCCCTCGCAGAAGCCATGAACCGGCTGGGCGGCCGCTCCAACTCGGGCGAAGGCGGCGAAGACCCGGCCCGCTACGGCACCGTCAAGATGTCCAAGATCAAGCAGGTGGCCTCCGGGCGCTTCGGCGTCACGCCCCACTACCTGGTCAACGCCGAAGTGCTCCAGATCAAGATGGCGCAAGGGGCCAAGCCCGGCGAGGGGGGGCAGCTGCCGGGCCACAAGGTCTCGGAGATGATCGCCCGGCTGCGCTGCTCCAAGCCCGGCATCAGCCTCATCTCGCCGCCGCCCCACCACGACATCTACTCGATCGAGGATCTCGCGCAGCTCATCTTCGATCTCAAGCAGATCAATCCCACCGCGCTCGTGTCGGTCAAGCTCGTCGCCGAGCCGGGCGTCGGAACGATCGCGGCGGGCGTGGCCAAGGCCTACGCCGATCTCATCACGATTTCCGGCTACGACGGCGGCACCGGCGCCTCCCCGCTGACCAGCGTCAAATATGCCGGCACCCCCTGGGAGCTGGGGCTGTCGGAGGCGCAGCAGGTCTTGCGCGCCAACGGGCTGCGCGGGCGCGTGCGGGTCCAGGCCGACGGCGGCCTCAAGACCGGCCTGGACGTCGTCAAGGCGGCGATTCTCGGCGCCGAGAGCTTCGGCTTCGGCACCGCGCCCATGATCGCGCTGGGCTGCAAGTACCTGCGCATCTGCCACCTGAACAACTGCGCGACCGGCGTGGCCACGCAGGACGCGCGGCTGCGTTCCCAGCATTTCGTCGGGCTGCCCGAGATGGTGATGAACTATTTCACGTTCGTGGCCCGGGAGACGCGGGAGTGGATGGCGCGCCTCGGCGTGGCGCGGCTCGCCGACCTGATCGGCCGCGTCGACCTGCTCGAGCGCATACCGGGCGAGACCGCGCGCCAGGCCAAGCTCGATCTTTCCGCACTGACCCGCGAAGGGGGCATCCCGGCGGACGAACCTCGCTTTTGCGTGAGCGCCGCCAACCCCTCCTTCGACAAGGCCGAGCTCGCCGAGAAAATGCTGGCGGACGCCCGCTCGGCGATCGAGGCGCAGACCCCGCTCACCCTCGAATACGCCGTTTGCAATACCCACCGCTCCATCGGCGCGCGGGTCTCCGGAGAGATCGCGCGCACGCACGGCGCCGGCGGCTTGCCGGCGGACTGCCTGACCCTCCGCTGCCGCGGCAGCGCCGGGCAAAGCTTCGGCGTGTGGAACGCGCCCGGCCTCACCCTGGTGCTCGAGGGCGACGCCAACGACTACGTCGGCAAGGGCATGGCCGGCGGCCAGCTGGTGCTCTTCCCGCCGCAGGAGGCGCGCTTCCTCCCCCATGAGGCCGTCATCATGGGCAATACCTGCCTCTACGGGGCCACCGGGGGGCGGCTCAACGCCGCGGGGATCGCCGGCGAGCGCTTCGCGGTCCGCAACTCGGGCGCGATGGCGGTCGTGGAGGGCGTCGGCGATCACGGGTGCGAATACATGACCGGGGGCTGCGTGATCGTGCTCGGCGAGACCGGCCTCAACTTCGGCGCCGGGATGACCGGCGGCTTCGCCCTGGTCTATGACAAGGGGGGCGATTTCCCCAACCGCTACAACAACGAGCTCATCGACATCCACCGCATCGATCCGGAGCCCATGGCGCAATACCGCGAATTCCTGCGTGCCCAGATCGAGCGCCATGTCGGCCTGACCGGCAGCCCGCGCGGGCGCGCGCTGCTCGACGCCTTCCGCGAGTCCGCCTCCCGTTTCTGGCTGGTGAAGCCGAAGGCGGCCGAATTGAACAGCCTGCTGCAACTTTGAGCCGAAACACTCCGGGGTAGCCTGATATGTCGGACATATTCCAGTTCATCAACATCGCCCGCCGCGACGGCGACAAGATGCCGGCCGGGGAGCGCCGCGAACGCTTCGTGGAGATCTATGCGCCCATGGGGGCCCCCCAGGCCGCCGAGCAGGCCGGGCGCTGCCTGGGCTGCGGCAACCCCTATTGCGAGTGGAAATGCCCGGTGCACAACTACATTCCCGGTTGGCTCGCCCTCGTCAGCGAGGGTCGCCTGCTGGAAGCCGCCGAGCTCTCGCACAAGACCAATTCGCTGCCCGAAGTCTGCGGACGCGTGTGTCCGCAAGATCGCCTGTGCGAAGGGGCGTGCACCCTGGCCACCGGCTTTGGCGCCGTAACCATCGGGCAGATCGAGCGCTACATCTCCGAGGAGGCGTTCCGCCAGGGCTGGCGGCCCGACATGAGCCGCGTGGCGCCTACCGCCAAGCGCGTGGCCGTGGTCGGGGCGGGCCCCGCAGGGCTCGCCTGCGCCGACGTGCTGGCGCGCAACGGGGTCGCGCCCACCGTGTTCGACCGCTACGAGGAGATCGGCGGGCTGCTCACCTTCGGCATCCCCGAATTCAAGATGGAGAAACACGTCATGCGCCGGCGGCGCGAGATCTTCGAAGGCATGGGGATCGCCTTTCGCCTCAATACCGAGATCGGCCGCGACCTGCCTTTCGAGCGGCTGCTCGAAGAATTCGACGCGGTCTTTCTGGGCATGGGCACCTATACTTTCATGAAAGGCGGATTCCCGGGCGAGCACCTTCCGGGCGTGCTGGAGGCCCTGCCCTACCTCATCTCCAATGTCCGCCATTCGATGGGCCGAGACGCCGAAGACCAGCCCTTCCACAGCGTGAAGGGCGAACGGGTGGTCGTGCTGGGCGGCGGGGACACCGCGATGGACTGCAACCGCACCGCGATCCGGCAAGGGGCGCGCTCGGTGAGCTGCGCCTACCGGCGCGATGAACAGAACATGCCGGGCTCCCGGCGCGAGGTGGCCAACGCCAAGGAGGAGGGCGTCGATTTCCTCTGGAACCGCCAGCCCGTGGAAATCGTCGGCGAGGGACGCGTGGAGGGGGTGAGGCTCGTGACCACCCGCCTGGGCGCGCCCGATGCACGCGGCCGCCAGACCCCGGAGATCGTGCCGGGCAGCGAGGAGACCGTTCCCGCCGACCGCGTGATCATCGCCTTCGGCTTCCGCCCCAGCCCGCAGCCCTGGTTCGAACCGTTCGGCATCGCCACGGACGCGAGCGGCCGGGTGCTGGCGCGCGGCCACGCGCATCCGTTCCAGACCGGCAATCTTAAGGTGTTCGCCGGCGGCGACATGGTGCGCGGCTCGGACCTCGTCGTCACCGCCGTCTTCGAGGGCCGGCAGGCGGCCTTGAGCATGCTCGACTACCTGAACGGACCCGCGTGATGACCCGTCCCCGAAACGACACCTTGCTGCGCGCGCTCATGCGCCAGCCCACCGACTATACGCCCGTATGGCTGATGCGCCAGGCCGGACGCTACCTGCCGGAATACAATGCCACGCGCGCGCGCGCCGGCGACTTCCTCACGCTGTGCAAGAACCCCGACTTCGCCACCGAGGTCACCTTGCAGCCGCTCGCCCGCTTCGGGCTGGACGCCGCCATCCTGTTCTCCGACATCCTGACGGTGCCCGATGCGATGGGCCTGGGACTGCATTTCGTGGACGGCGAGGGGCCGCGCTTCGAGCGCCCCTTGCGCGAAGAATGGGAAATCCGCGACCTCGAGGCGCCCGACCCCGAGGTCCACCTGCGCTACGTCCTCGATGCGGTGGCCCAGATCCGGCGTGCCCTGGACAACCAGGTCCCGCTGATCGGCTTTTGCGGCAGCCCCTTCACGCTCGCCTGCTACATGATCGAGGGCGGATCGAGCCACGACTTCCTGCACGTCAAGCGCATGCTCTACGAACGCCCCGACCTCCTGCACCATGTCCTGGACGTCAATGCGCGCGCCCTGACCGCCTACCTCAACGCCCAGATCGCCTATGGCGCCCAGGCCGTCATGATCTTCGACACCTGGGGGGGCGTGCTCTCCAGCCCCGCGTACCACGCCTGCTCGCTGGCGTACGTGCAGCAGATCCTGGCCGGGCTCACGCGTTCCCACGACGGACATGCGGTTCCGGTCATCCTGTTCACCAAGGGCGGCAGCAACTGGCTCGAGGCGCAGGCCGCCGCCGGCTGCGATGCGCTGGGGGTGGACTGGACGATCGACCTGGGCCGCGCGCGCGAACGGGTGGGAGCAAAGGTCGCGCTCCAGGGCAATTTGGATCCCGCCGCGCTGTTCGCCGCGCCGGAGGTGATCGAACGCGAGGCCGGGCGGATCCTGGCCAGCTTCGGCGCGGGCCACGGCCATGTGTTCAACCTGGGCCACGGCATCTCCCAGCATACGCCCCCGGAACACGTCCAAGTCCTGGTGGACGCCGTGCACACCCTGAGCCGCCAATACCACCTGGCGCCCTAAGCGGTCCCGCGCCCCGGCCATGGGCAGCCGTTTCGTGCAAGTCGCGCTGGATGTCCCCGTCCACAGCGTGTTCGACTATGTCGCCTTGGATGCGACGCACACCGACATCGGGCGCCGCGTGATCGTGCCGTTCAACGGGCGCCCGCGGACCGGCATCCTCCTCGCCGTGTCCGAACGGACGGGCATCGCCGCCCACAAGCTCAAGTCCGTCACCCGCATCGTGCGCGAGGAAGACCCGCTGCCGCCGGACATCCTGCGGCTGGCGCGGTTTTGCAGCGACTACTACCACCACCCCCTCGGCCAGGTGCTGGCGCTGTGCCTGCCCCCCCTGCTGCGCCGCCCGAAGCTCAACGCCGACCCTGCGCCCCTGTCCTACTGCATCACCGACATGGGAAGACGGATCGCGGCCACGGCGCTGCCCGCGCGGGCACGGGTCGGGCGGCGGCTCCTCGACCGGCTGCAGGCGGGCGAGGCCGTGGTCCCCGCGGGCGCCGGCCGCGCCCATGAGCGGCGGGTGCTCGCGGCGTTCGTCGCCTCCGGATGGGCCGCCGCGCAGCCGCGCGCGCCTTCGGCGACGGCGGCGGCGGGGCCGCCCGCCGTGCTCGCCCCTGCGCTCAATGCCGGCCAGGCGGAAGCCCTGGCCCTCATCGAGGCGCAGCAGTCGCAGGGGTTTCAGGTGACGCTGCTCCATGGCATCACCGGCAGCGGCAAGACCGAAATCTACTTGCGGGCCGCGCAGAGCGCCATCGCGGACGGCGGCCAGGTGCTCATGCTGGTCCCCGAGATCAACCTCACGCCCCAGCTGGAGCACACCTTCCGGCAACGGCTGCCCGGGGTGCGCGTGAGCAGCGTGCACAGCGGCATGAGCAGCCGGGCCCGGGCGGACGCCTGGGCCCAGGCGGGCCAGGGCGTGGCCTCGCTGGTGCTCGGGACGCGGCTCGCCGTCTTTGCGCCCATGCCCCGGCTCAGGCTCGTGGTGGTCGACGAGGAGCATGATGCCTCCTACAAGCAGCAGGAGGGGCTGCGCTATTGCGCACGCGACCTCGCGGTGGTGCGCGCCCGCGAGCGCTCATGCCCGGTGGTGCTGGGCTCCGCCACGCCCTCGCTCGAGACCTTCCATCATGCCGCCACCGGCCGCTACCGGAAGGTGCGGCTTCCGGTGCGCGCGGTGCCGGGCGCAGGCCTGCCTGCCGTGAAGACTCTGCCCCCGCCGTCCGCGCGCGAGGCGCTGAGCGCGCCGCTTCTGGCGGCGATCGGGCAGCGGTTGTCGCGCGGCGAACAAAGCCTCCTGTTCATCAATCGCCGCGGCTATGCCCCCGCGCTGTATTGTCCCGGCTGCGGCTACCTCGCCGCCTGCCCGCGCTGCGGCGGCGCCAAGCTGGTCTATCATTTGCGCGATAAGCGGCTGCGCTGTCACCACTGCGGCTGGAGCGCGCAGCCGCCGGGCGCCTGCCCGCAATGCGGCAATCTCGACCTCAAGCTGATCGGGCACGGCACGCAGCGGATCGAGGAAAACCTGGGGCAGCACTTCCCCGCCGCGCGCATTCTTCGGATCGACCGCGACAGCACGCGGGGGCGCCAGACGTTCGAGGCCATGGCGGCGCGCGTGCGCGCAGGAGCGGTCGACATCCTGGTGGGAACGCAGATGCTGGTCAAGGGCCACGACTTCCCGAGGCTCACCCTGGTGGGCGTGCTCAATGCCGACAGCGCCCTGTACAGCGCGGACTTCCGCGCCTCCGAGCGCCTCTTCGCCCAGCTCGTGCAAGTCGCGGGCCGGGCGGGGCGCGGCGAACTCCCGGGAGAAGTCCTCATCCAGACCGCCTTCCCCGACCATCCGGTCTATCGCGCGCTCGCCCACCAGGATTATGGCGCTTTTGCCCAGACGCTGCTCGCCGAACGCAAGGCGCTCGGCTTTCCCCCCTTCGTCGCGCAGGCCATGGTGCGCGCGGAGGCCCCCGGGATCCAGGAGGCGCTCGCCTTCCTGACCGCCTGTGCCGAGGCCGGCCGCGCCTGCGACCCGCCGGTCACGCTGTACGATCCGGTGCCCGCGCAGCTCACCCGCATCAATGGCCGCGACCGCGCGCAGCTCCTGGTCCAGGCACGCTCCCGCAGGGCGCTCCAGCTGTTCCTCACGCGCTGGGGCACGCTCCTTGCCGCGCTGCCGGCCGGGAACGTGCGCTGGCACCTGGACGTCGATCCGATCGAGTTCTGACGCCTGGGCGGCGATCCGCCAGGGCATCCTCCGCGCAGAATATCTTGCCTTTTCTGTTTTGTTATGGTATGAGGGTAAAAAGCCACGTAAAAATAATTAGATAGCTTGCGCCAACGGAGGAGGTGACCGTCATGAACCGTGTCGAGACCGGGAGCGTACGGGTCGGCGAGCCCTTGCCGTTCGATTGCTTTGACCGTTCCGGGGTGCTGCTCCTGAGAAGGGGGCACGTCATCGAAAGCGCCTGGCAGCTCGAGCAGCTGATCGCGCGCGGCCTGTTCCGCTGGGACGTGCGGGAGCGGGTTCAAGACCCCCCGGCGCGGGGAGGCGCGAAGGACTCCCCCTTCGCCCTGCTCGAACGATTCAAGCTGCGCCTGGGCGGGACGCTGCGCGCGTTGGTCGACGCCGACCCGCAGGCCCCCGCCCAGGTCCTGGCGGCCGTCGAGGAGATCCAGTCCCTATGCGCCCATGATCCGTGCGCGGCGCTGGGCGCCTTGCATCTCGACCAAGGGGACCGCTACACGGTCCTTCATCCCCTGCAGGTATCGATCCTGAGCGAGCTGATCGCCCTGCGCAGGGAATTGGACCCCGCGGCGCGCAGGGCCATCGTTGCGGGCGCGCTGACGGCCAATATCGCCCTCGCGGGCCTGCAGGAAGTGCTGCAGAAGCAGCGCGGCCCCCTGAGCGAGGAACAGCGCGCGGCGCTGGCGGCGCATCCGGCGCAAGGCGCGGACATCCTGCGGCGGGCGGGCGTGGCCGACGAAACCTGGATCACCGCCGTCGCGCAACATCACGAGCGCCTGGACGGCAGCGGCTACCCCGCCGCGCTCAAGGGTCCGGAAATCGACCTTGCCGCGCGCATCGTCGCGCTCGCCGACCGATACGGCGCCATGGTTTCCCCCCGTTCCTACCGGGCGCCGCTGCTCGCGCGCAATGCCTTGCGCGACATCTTCCTGCAGCGCGCATGCGGCATCGACGCGGGCCTCGCCCAGCTCCTCATCAAGGAACTGGGCGTTTTCCCGCCGGGGTCGTTCGTGCGGCTGCAAAACGGCGAAGTGGCCGTGGTCATCCGCCGCCGCGCGGACGCCGCCGCGACCTGCCCCGTCGTCAAGAGCGTCGTCGGCCCCCGCGGGGCGGTGCTGGCCTTTCCGGTCACCCGGGACACGCGCGATCCTCGCTTCGCGATCAAGGAGATGGTCGCACGCGACCTCGCCGTGACGGTCGACTTCGAGGCCTTGTGGGGCTACCGTTAGCCTGCCGCTGGCGCCGCAAGGCGTGCGCGGCAGCACAGGCGGACCGTCTTGGCCGGCCTATACTGGCAAGAATGCGGGGTTCGCCCGCCGCCAGACCAGGATGGATCCGCCGATTTGAATTCGACCCAGCAAAGCCGGGGGTACCGCTTAATGCGCCACATAGACCACGGAACAGGGGGCCCAAGCGATGTCATGAAGATCGTCGAAGGGCCCGTGCCGCAGCCGCACGCCGGCGAGGTCGTGATCGAAGTGCACTACGCCGGCGTCAACCGGCCTGATCTCTTGCAGCGGGCGGGCTCGTATCCCCCACCCCCCGGGGCATCGCCCATCCTCGGACTGGAAGTCGCGGGGCGTGTGAGCGCCGTCGCCGGCGATGTCACGCAATGGAAGACCGATGACTGGGTGTGCGCGCTGGTTCCCGGCGGCGGCTATGCCGAATACTGTTCGGTGCCGGCGGCACATTGCCTGCCCATCCCAAAGGGCCTGACGCTGGAAGAGGCGGCATCATTGCCGGAGAACTTCTTCACGGTCTGGACGAATGTGTTGGACCGCGGCCGGCTGAAGGCGGGGGAACGTTTCCTGGTCCACGGCGGGTCCAGCGGCATCGGTCTGACCGCCATCCAGTTGGCCAAGGCATTCGGCGCCACCGTCTATACTACGGTGGGCAGCGCGGCGAAGGCCCAGTTCTGTCTCGGGGTTGGGGCGGATGCCGCGATCAATTATCGCGAGCAGGATTTTGCCACGGAAATTGCACACCTCACCGGTGACAACGGCGTGGACCTGATCCTGGACATCGTCGGCGAACCGTACATCGAAAAGAACCTCGGGGCGCTCGCGCTGGAGGGGCGTCTGGTGCAAATCGCGTTCTTGCAGGGCAGCAAGGTCGCCCTGGATGCGCTACCGATCATGGTCAAACGCCTGACCTTCACCGGGTCGACGCTGCGACCACGCCCCCTGGCGGAAAAGACGGCGATCGCGGAGGCGCTGCGCAGGCAGGTATGGCCGCTGCTCGAATCGGGCAAGGTAAAGCCGGTCATTCACGCGACCTTTCCTCTGACGGACGCGAAGCGGGCGCACGACTTGATGGAATCCAGCCAGCACATCGGCAAGATCATGCTCCAGGTGAAGGGGGCGCCGGAACCGCCCAGGCGTTGAGCGGCCCTGGCCCACGGCAACAGCCTCCGTCCGCTTCCCATCGACGGGACAGGCGGACGAATCATGCGTCCTGATCCGGCACCGACGTTCGTTCTGCGCACGGCAGGCGGCCCGGGCCGATCCCCCGCGGGCGCCTGTCCGCCCTGACAAAATGGCCCAGAGTGCGGCTATAATACGCAATTCTGGCGATCACGGACATGACCTCTTCTCACAGCTTCGACCTCAAGGGCCACCTGGCCCGACTGCTCGCCGATGCGCTTTCGCGCGTCGCGCCGGGGAGCGATGTCGGCGTCGCTCTCGAGCGGCCCAAGCTCGCCTCCCACGGCGATTTCGCCAGCAGCGTGGCGCTGCCGCTCGCCAAGGGGCTGGGCCGCAACCCGCGCGAGCTCGCCGAAGCGATCGTGGCCGCGCTCGCGCCTTCGCCCTACCTCGAGCGGGTCGAGCTGGCCGGGCCGGGCTTCATCAATTTCTTCATCCGGCCGGATGCCGTGATGGAAGTCGTCCGCCAGGCGCTCTCGCTAGGCAGCCGGTTCGGCCGCAGTGCGCTCGGGGCCGGGCAGAAGGTTCAGGTGGAGTTCGTCTCCGCCAATCCCACCGGCCCCCTGCATGTGGGCCACGGGCGCGGCGCCGCGTTCGGCGCGAGCCTCGCCAACGTGCTGGCGGCGGCAGGCTTCGAGGTCACCCGGGAGTTCTACGTCAACGACGCCGGCCGCCAGATGGACATCCTGGCCCTGTCCACGTGGCTGCGCTATCTCGCCCTGCACGACTTCGCCATTCCCTTCCCCGCCAACGCCTACCAGGGCGGGTACGTGATCGCCATGGCGCGCCAGATCCAGGCGGCGCACGGGACGCGCTATGTCCGCGAGCCCGCGCGGGTGTGGGCCGACGCGCCCTCGGCCGCGACCGAGCCGGAGGCCCATCTCGACCATCTCATCGCCGCCGCCAAGTCCCTGCTCGGCGCCGACTACGCGTACCTCCACGACTTTGCGCTCACCGAGCAGCTCGGCGATGCGCGCGACGACTTGGCGCAATTCGGCGTCACCTTCGATGCGTGGTTCTCGGAGAAGTCCCTCTTCGACAGCCGGCTGGTGGAGAGGGCCGTCGCCCTGCTCGGCCAGAATGGCCATCTTTACCTTCAAGACGGCGCCCAGTGGTTCCGCTCGACCGCCTTCGGCGACGAGAAGGACCGGGTGGTGCGCCGCGAGAACGGGCAATACACCTACTTCGCCTCCGACATCGCCTACCATCTCAACAAGTATGAACGCGGCTTCGACCGCATCATCGACATCTGGGGTGCCGATCATCACGGCTACATCCCGCGCGTGCGCGGCGCGCTGCAGGCCCTCGGGCTCGATGCCGACAAGCTCACCGTGGCCTTGGTGCAGTTCGCGGTGCTCTATCGGGAAGGCAAGAAGGTCTCGATGTCGACGCGTAGCGGCGAATTCGTCACCCTGCGCGAATTGCGGGCGGAAGTCGGCAACGATGCCGCCCGGTTCTTCTACGTGCTGCGAAAAAGCGATCAGCACCTCGATTTCGACCTCGATCTCGCCAAGTCGCAAAGCAACGAGAACCCGGTCTACTACATCCAATACGCACACGCCCGCATCGCCAGCGTGTTCGAACAGTGGGGCGGCGCCATCGAGGACCTCGGCGATGCGCCGATCGAGCGCCTGGCAAGCCCCTACGAGCGTGCCCTGGGCGCGCGCCTGGCCCAATACCCGGAAACCGTGGCATCGGCGGCCAAGGAACTCGCGCCGCACTTGGTGGCCTATTACCTGAAGGAGCTCGCCGCCGAGTTTCACAGCTACTACAACGCGGAGCAGTTCCTGGTCAGCGACGAGGCCACCCGGCACGCCCGCCTGGCGCTGATCGGGGCCGTGCGCGTGGTGTTGGCGAGCGGGTTATCCTTATTGGGCGTGAGCGCGCCGCAAAAAATGTAGAGTTGTCATCCATGAGCCGAGACTACAAGACACCGCCCAAGGCGGCCAAACGCGGGACCCACCCGATGCTGACGGGCATTTTCATCGGCATCCTGATCGGCCTGGGGATCTCGGTGGCCGTCGTGGTCTACATCCATCGGATGCCGAGCCCTTTCGTGAACCGCTTCGCCCATGACGCGGCGCCCAACGTCGCCGCGCCCGCGCAGCCCCCGGCGCAAGCCAGCGCCCCCCAGCCCCCCGCCCCGAGCAGCGCCAAGCCGAATTTCGATTTCTATACCATCCTGCCGGGCAACGGCAACCGGCCGGCGACCCCGCCCGCCGCGGCGCCGGCGGCCTCGTCGGCCGCGGCGGCGCCCGCCGGCACCGCCGCGACGCAAGCGCCCAGCGCCGGAAACCGCTATTATTACCTGCAGGTCGGCTCCTTCAGAACATCGGCGGAAGCGGACAGCATGAAGGCAAAGCTGGCCTTTCTCGGCATCGAGGCGGCCGTGCAGACCGTGCAGCTGCCCGACACCGGGGTATGGCATCGCGTCCGGCTCGGGCCTTACTATACGCAAGCGGACCTGGATCGCGCCAAGCGCTCCCTGACCGACAACGGAATCCCGGTCACGGTGGTCCGCATGGGCACCGGGGGCGGCGGCCAGTAGCCAGGACCGCCGAGGGCCTTTACTCAAGGAGGGAGCATTGAACATTTGGCGACGAGTCCTGATCGGTTGCACGCTTATCGTGTCCACGGCATTCCTGGGCCAGGCCGCGCATGCGACGCCCACCCTGGGCATCGAGTACGTGGCGGAGACCCCGCCGCAGCCCACCCATACCGGCAACAAGATTGAGGTCCTGGAACTCTTCTGGTACGGTTGCCCGCACTGCTATCACCTGGAGCCGCTGCTCGAACCCTGGGTCAGGGCGCTGCCGCGCGACGTCGCGTTTCGCCGCATGCCCGCCGCCCTGACGCCGGCGTGGGTGCCGGCGGTCAAGGTCTTCTATACCATGAAGGCGCTGGGCATCCTCGACGCCTATCACGAACGGCTGTTCGACGCGGTGCAGCGCCAGGGCCTCAACATCACCGATCCCGACGCGCTGGCGAACTGGTTTACCGCCCAGGGCGTGAACCGCGCGACGTTCACCAGCACCTACCGTTCGTTCGCGGTCGCCAACGAGACCTTGCGGGCCGAACAGATGACGCGCGCCTATGGCATCGACGGCGTGCCCTCGATCGTGGTCGGCGGCGAGTACATGACGTCGCCCGCCCTCACGGGGGGCGAGGACCGGCTGTTGCCGGTGGTGGACTATCTCATCCAGAAGGTGCGCGCCGAACGCGCACGGCACGCCTCGCGAGGACGCAAATCCTGATGTTTCGCTCAGCGCGCGCACCGGCACGAGGTCTTGCATGCATATTTCGGTAATTCTGATCGATGACCATCCGCTCTTTCGCAAGGGACTCATCCACCTGCTGTCCGGGCAGCAGGAAGTCAGCGTCATCGGGGAGTTCGCCGACGTCGCCGGCGTGCGCGCCTGGCTCGCCGACGGGCACCGCGCCGAGGTCGCCCTGCTGGACCGGAATCTGCGCGAGGAAGACGGCCTTGTCCTGGTCCCCGAGCTCAAGCAGCACGGCATTCGGGTGGTGATGCTCACGATCGCGGATGCCGACTACGAGATTCGCGACGCCATCGAATCGGGCGTCGACGGCTACGTGCTCAAGACCAGCGAGCCGGAACAGATCCTTCAGGCGATCCAGGCCGTTTGCCAAGGGACCAGCATGTATCCCAGCCACGTCATGCAGAAGATGGCGCGCGGGCAGCTGGCCCAGGACATCTTTGCGAAACTCACCCACCGGGAACTGGAAATCGTCACCTACGTCGCCAAGGGCCTGAGCAACCGTGGGATCGGCGACGCCCTCGGGGTGTCGGAGAACACCGTGCGCAACCATCTGCGCAACATCCTCGACAAGCTGTCCCTCGACAACCGCGTTCAGGTGGCCACCCTTGCCCTGGAGCGCGGTCTCGTCAAGCGCAAGGACCTGGACGCCTAGGCCGCGCGCTCAGCGTTCCGGCCGGAGCCTTTGCGGCTTGCGGCCCAGCATGATCACTTCGATTTCCTCGGTGATCTCCTCCTGGCGCAGGCTGTTGCGGCGCAGGGCAAGCGCCGCGGTCTGCGCCTCGACGTTCCGGATGGCGTTGTCCATATGGCGCAGGCGCTCGAGGTTCTCCGCCATGAGCGAAGCATAGAACACGTCGTACAGGCTCGCCAGCAGGTCATGCTCCATCAAGCCCTTGAGGCAGGCCGCCGGCGACAGCGTGAGCATCGGCGGACCGGCATAGGGCACGTGGGCGGGCACGCGCCGCTGCAGGGGCGCGGGCATGAACGCGCGCACGGCGCCGTCGTCGCCATGGTGCATCACGGTGAGCCGGAGCGCTTCCATGGACGCAAGCCCGCGCGCCAGGCGATCGAGGACCTCCATCACCTCGGCCAGGACACCTCCGACGTCCTCCATCACGCTCGGGCCGGCGAGACGCGCGACGACCCGCGGGTCGTCGCCGAGGCGGATCCCCAGACGGAAGCCTACCGCGACCACCTCCGCCGCTTGGCCGGGGGGACAGGCGATCCTGAGGCGCTCGAGGAGAGCCCCGTTGAAGTCCCCGCAGAACCCCCTTTCGCTGCCCACGACGAGGTAGACTGCGCGCGCGGCGTCCGTCACCCCGCCGCCGCTCCCGTAGAAGCGCAGGAAATCGGCCGCCGCCGCCTCGACCGTCTGCGCCATGCGGCGCTGCGCGGCCCGTGCCGCGCCGACCTTGTGCGTCTCCATCAGGGCGAGGTTCCGCATCGCGCGCATGATGTCGGCGATCTCCCCGAAGGCCGCGAGTTGGCTCTCGATCTCCAGCCGCTTGCTCATGCGCCCGCCAGGAAATCCGCAACCGCGGCGACCCACCGGGCGCGTTCGTCCGTCAGCTGAAGGCCGGCCTCGGCGATGCGGCGATCCAGCGCGCCGAGAAGGGCCGCCACCGTCCGGGCATCGCGCCCGCCCAGGAGGCCCTCGTTGAACGCCACCAGCCAGGCCATCTCGAATTCGGCGGAGAGCGGTGCGAGGCGCTCCTGCTTGAGGCACTCCCGCAGCAGCCGTCCGCGCTGGATTTTCGCCTCGATGGACGCCTCGAGGTGCGCCCCGAAGCGGGTGAACACCTCCAGCTCCAGATACTGGAGATAATCGAGCTTCATGCGCCCGGCCTCCTCCTTGATGCGGGGATGCTGGGCGTTGCCGCCGATGCGCGATACCGAGCGGGTGACGTCGATGGCGGGCAGGAAGCCGGCGGCGAACAACCGCCGCTCCAGATAGATCTGCCCGTCGGTGATGGAGATCAGGTTCGTCGGAATGTAGCTTGCGATGTCGCCTTGTTCCGTCTCGATGATCGGCAGCGCGGTCATGCTGCCGCCGCCGAGGGGCGCGGCAAGCCGCGTCGAGCGCTCCAGCAGGCGGGAATGCAGATAGAAGATGTCCCCCGGATAGGCCTCGCGCCCCGGCGGACGACGCAGCAGGAGCGAGAGCTCGCGGTAGGCGCGCGCGTGGGTGGAAAGGTCGTCGTACACCACCAGGCTGTCGTGCCCGTCCCACATGGCCGCCTCCGCCAGCGCGCAGCCGGCGAATGGCGCCAGGTACCGAAGCCCCGGCGTACCCGAGGCGTCCGCCACGACCAGCGTGGTGTAGGCCATGGCCCCGGCCTGCGTCAGCGTCTCGATCACGTTGACCACCTCCGAGCGCTTCTGCCCGATGGCGACGTACACGCAATAGACGTTCTTGCCTTTCTGGCTGATGATCGCATCCACCGCCAAGGACGTCTTCCCCAGGCCGTTGTCGCCGATGATGAGCTGGCGCTGGCCGCGCCCGATGGGAATCAGGGTATCGATGATCTTGTTGCCGGTGTAGAGCGGGCGGTCGACGAAGTCGCGCGCCGTGATCGGCGGCGATGGCCCGTCCAGCGCCCGCCGTGCCGCGCCCTCGGGTACGGCGCCCCCATCGAGCGGCGCCCCCAGGGGATCGACGGTGCGCCCGGCGAGCGCATCGCCCACCGGAAGGTCGAGGGTCCGTCCCGACCGCCGCACGCGGGCACCCGCCGTCAGGCCGCCCCCTTGCCTGAGAAGGATCGTGCCCAGCGCGTCATGGCCCAAATGGAACACGAGCCCAAGGCTTTCGTCCTCGAACTCGAGGACCTCATCCATGGTTGCCGAAGGCAAGCCCTCGACCCAGGCGATGCCGTCCCCCACCGCCAACACCCGGCCGATTTCGCCGAGGCGCATGCCGAAGCGATAGTGCGCAAGGCGCGCCGCGCGCGCCCCCAGCGGCCCTGCCGTGCCGCCGTCGCCGCGGCTCACTCGGACGCTCCCCGGGCGAACCAGCGGAGCTCATCGCGCACGTCGGCTTCAAGGACATAGGCGCCGATCAGGATGCGCACGCCGCACGTGAGCGCCGGCGCCACGGCAAAGCGCGGAACCGGGGCGTGCGCCGTGAGGCCGGCGAGCGCACGGACGATGCCCGCGCGCGTGTCTTCCGCCATGGGAAAGGCGCTCTCCACCAGCGGTTCGGCCGCTTGGGCGAGCGCTTCGCGAAGCGCATCCGCTTGCGGCTGCGGCAGCCGCGCCAAGTCTTCGAGCGCGAGGCGCACGAGGGCCACCTCGAGGCTCGGCGAAGCCAGGCGCTCGAGCAGGCGCGCGGCAAACTGCGCACCCTGGGCGGCGGCCGCCTCCTCCAGCACGCGTTGCGCCGCCGCTTGGCGCCGCTCGTCGAGCGCGCGGTGGCGTTCACGCTCCCGGGCAAGCTCGGCGTCCAGCTCGGCGAGGCGGCGCGCGCGTTCGTGCCCCATCTCGTCCGCAAGCTGCGCGCGCGCGCGGGCCGCTTCCGCCGCCCACTCGGCGAGGCGGCCGTCATACTGGCGCTTGAGCTGTGAGGCTTCGCTTCTCGCCGCCTGCGCGTCCGACAAGGTCTTCTCGACCATCGCCTTGCGGGCCGCGATGATGCCGAGGACCGGCTGGTACAGGAAGCGCTTGAGGATCCAGACCAGGACCAAGAAATTGATGATCTCGAGGAGGAAGCTTGTCCAGTCGATTTGCACGGCGTTCTCTTTCTGGAAGGTCCTTACTTGAGGAGATACCCGAGAAGCGGATTGCGGAAGAGCACGATGAGCACGATCACCAGCACATAGATCGCCAGGGATTCGATCATCGCGAGCCCGATGAACAGGGTGCGGGTGATCGCCCCTTCGGACTCCGGCTGGCGCGCGAGGGCGTCGAGCGCCTGGGAGATCGCCATGCCCATGGCGATGGCGGGACCCAAGACCCCGATCGCGATCGCCAGGACGCCGGCTGCGGTGGAAACGACAACCAGCCAACTGATGTTGTTCATGAAGGACTCCTTTCTTGCGGGTTCTCGCGCTGTTCCTGCGACTGGATGCCCCCCGCGATGTAGATCAAGGCAAGCATCCCGAAGATGTAGGCCTGCACGACCGCTTCGACGATATGGAGCATGAGCACCGGCACCGGCACCAGGAACCCGGCGACGAGCAGCACGATCATCGCGGTCATCTCCAGGCTCATGATGTTCCCGAACAGGCGAACGGCCAGCGCCAGCGTACGGGTCAGCTCGCTCAAGACATGGAACGGCAGCATCAGCGGCGTCGGACGGAGATAGTGGCCCAGATACCCCCTGAGCCCCTGGATGCGCAACCCGTACCAGTGGACGGACAGAAACACCAGCATCGCAAGCCCCGCCGTCAGCGAGAGGTCGCTGGTCGGCGAGTGCAGCCCCGGGACGATGCCCAGGAGGTTCGCGACGAGGATGTAGATCCAAAGGCTCGCGACCAGGGGCATCACCTCGCCCACATGGTCGGGCAGCACCGCCCGTATCGTCTCCTCGATGAGCGAGACCACCCCTTCCAGCACGACCTGCCAGCTCCCGGGCTCAAGCTTGAGGCGGCGCGTCGCGAGCCGGCTCACGGCCGACAGCGCCAACACGATGCCCAGGCTCGTGACCGCGGTCCCGGTCACCGTCAGGGGGCCGAGATGCCATTGGGCGTAGGGAAGGACGGAACCGGGGGCGCGCATGCCCGTCAGCGCCTGATCAGCAGATAGACATTGACCGCGCCCACGCCGATGCCGAGAAAGATCATGCTCAAGGTCCAGCGCACGGAGTAGTCCCCCGCCAGGCCGTCCAGCCAGCGCCCGAGGTAGGCGCCGGCGATCACCGGCAGGATGAACACGAGCCCCAGAGTCCCCAAGTAGGCGGTCTGCGCCAGCACCGAGCGCCGTTCGCGCTGCGCGCGCTCCAGGCGGCGGACCTGCCGTTCCAGGCGAGCCTTGAGGCGATCGGCGGGATTCACGGCGTGCGCCCTGCGCCACGCTGCATCTGCCATAGCCTTCGCAAAATCTCGTCCTCCAGGTGGGACAAGGTCAGCTTCATGCCGCGAAGGGCCTCCTCCTCCGCCGCGAACTCGCGGCCGAGCACCTGCACCAGGCGCCCCGCATCGGTGTCGCGGAGATAGCGGCGGGTCACGACGAACAGCTCGTTGTTCAAGAAATAGAGCAGGCCGCCCGGCATGGCGAGGTAGGTCCAGTCCTCGCCGACACGGTAGCGCGCAAGCCCGAAGGCGAGTGTCGTCACCATGCGCTGGTGCCGGGCGAGGATGCCGAAGCTGCCGGAGGCATCCTCGCCCACGAAGCTGGCGACGCGCTCGATGCGCTCGTCGCGGGTGGCGCTTTCGAGATGCAGCACGAACGTGGTCAAGGGGCCTCCCCCATGGTGCCGCGCATGTAGCAGGCCTCCTCGCTAACGTCGTCGTAATTTCCGTTGAGGAACGCCTCGCAGTCCCTCAGCGTGTCCGCGAGGGGCACCGACACGCCCTTGATCCCGGTATGCCCGCTCACCACGTAGAACGGCTGCGTGAGATAGCGCTGCAGCTTGCGCGCGCGCAAGACGGTGCGCCGATCCTGCTCGGAAAGCTCTTCGATGCCCAGCATGGCAATGATGTTCTCGAGCTCCTGGTAGCGCGCCAGATGTTCCCGGACGCCTTCCGCGACCGCGTAGTGCCGGTCGCCCAGCGTCCGGCGGTCGGCCATCTTGCCCGTGGAGCGCAAGGGGTCGACCGCCGGATAGATGCCCTTGCCGGCTTGGGTGCGCGACAGGATGACGCTGGTGTCGAGGTGCGACAGGAGCGCGCTCACCGCGGGGTCCGTCATGTCGTCGGCCGGGACATAGATGGCCTGGACCCCGGTGATGTCGCCGCGGCTCGTCGAGACGATCCGCTCCTCCAGTTCCGCCACTTCGCTGCTCAAGGTCGGCTGGTAGCCCACGGTGGCCGGCATGCGGCCCAGCAGGCCCGAGATCTCGGAACCCGCCTGGACGAAACGGAATGCGTTGTCCATGAGAAAGAGCACTTCCTTGTGCAGGGTATCGCGCAGATACTCGGCATAGGAGAGCGCCGCATGGGCCACCCGGAAGCGCACCCCGGGGGACTCGTCCATCTGGCCGAACACCATCAGCGTGCTTTGCATCACCCCGGCCTCGTCCATGGCGCGCCAGAGTTCGTGGCCTTCCCGGATGCGCTCCCCGACCCCGGCGAACACGGAGACGCCCTGGTAAAGATGGGCGATGGCGTGCATGAACTCCATGATGAGAACCGTCTTGCCGACGCCGGCGCCACCGAAGAGCCCGGTCTTGCCGCCTTTCACGAAAGGGCACAGCAGATCGATGACCTTGATCCCGGTTTCCAGGATGCCCCGGCTCGCCCGCGTCTCGCCGAGCGGCGGCGCCTCGGCGAGGATGTCGCGATAGGCTTCGGGTTCAAGGGCGGCGCCGCCATCGAGCGGGTCGCCGAAGGCGTCGAGGAGACGGCCCAGGCAGCCCGCGGACACCGGGATGCGCAAGGCGCCCCCGCTGTCGAACACGGCCAAGCCGCGCCGCAGCCCGGTCGTTCGATGGAGGGCGATGGCGCGCACGTGGGTCGGATCCAGGTGCTGATGCACTTCCAGGGTATACGGTTCGTCTCCGACATGCGCGACCAGCGCGCGGTGCAGCGGCGGAAGGACCTCGCACGCGATATCGATGACCGGCCCCTGGATTTCGACTACCGTCCCAATCGAATCTTGTTCTTCGTTTCGCACCATCGGGCGCCTGCCAACTCATGGGTTCGGCGGGAGCACTCAACTGCTCGCCATTTCGTCGGTATTCATACGGAAATATAGCTCACGCATCGGCCCATGCGTTCGGGGAGCCTGGCCGAAACACCGGTACCGATTAGTCGGCTTGTACTAGGCCGCTTAGCATGCTAGTATCAATCGGCAAGTGTGATGCTTGTTTCTGTTCAACGCCTCGCCCCGATCCGTCGGGGCGTTTTTTTCGTGCCGCTAGGTGTCTTCCAACGCCTTGGGTTCGGCGAGGCGGAAGCCTTGCACATAGTCCACGCCCATTCTCCGCAGCTCAGCCAGCACCGCATCGTTTTCGACCGATTCGGCGATGGTCTTCAGATTCATCAGATGGCCGATGTGGTTGATCGCCTGGACCATCGCGCGATTGACGGGATCGGTGTCGATGTCGCGCACGAAGTTGCCCGCGATCTTGACGTAGTCAACATCAAGCATCTTGAGGTAGGCAAAGGAAGACACGCCGCTGCCGAAGTCATCGAGCGCGAATTGACAGCCCATGTTCTTCAGGACGGTGATGAACCGGCCCGCATGCAGCAGGTTGCTCACGGCGGTGGTCTCCGTGATCTCGAACCGGATGGTCTGGGGGTCGAGCCCCGTCTGAGTGAACTGGTCGATGACGAAGTCCAGGAAGTGCTCGTCGCTGACGGCGTGCCCGGAAAGGTTGACGTAATAGATGGTCGCGCGGTCGCGGGCCCGCGCAATCCAGCCGAAGAGCGTGCGGATGACCCAGCGATCGAGGGTCGGCATCAAGCCATAGCGCTCTGCGGCGGGCAGAAACACGTCGGGGAGCACCAAGGCCCCTTCCTCGTCCAGCAAGCGCAACAATACCTCGCTATAGGCGCCAGGGGCGTCAGCGGTTTCGGCGAGCGGCACGATTGGCTGCCCATAGAGTCGAAAACGTTCGTCCTCGAAGGCCGTGGAGAGGCGCTGCGCCCAGTGCATCTCGCCCAATCGCCGGAAAAGCTCAAGATCGTTCGGCTCGAACAGATGGATGCGATTGCGCCCCCTTTCCTTTGCCGCATAGCATGCTGCGTCCGCCGCACTCAATAGCGTCCCTATGCTCTCGGTGCTGCTGCCGATGCCCACGATCCCGATACTCACGCCGACGGCGAACAGCTTGCCCTGCCAGCTGAAGCGGAAGTCCTGGACGGCCTCGCGCAGCGCGTCCGCGATCCGAAGGGCCTGGCCGAGCGGACAGTTCTCCACGAGGACGCCGAATTCGTCGCCCCCCAGGCGGGCCAAGGTGTCTCCTTCGCGGACGCCCCCATGAAGCAAGCCTGCGAGTTGCTTGAGCAGCGCATCGCCGGCCGCGTGTCCGCAAGTGTCGTTGATGACCTTGAATTGATCGAGATCCAGGTAGAGCAGCGCGCCCTCGCGTCCCGAGCGTTTCACGTCGGCGAGAAGCGCCCGGGTACGGTTCTCGAACTCGCTTCGATTAACGAGCGTCGTCAGCGCGTCGTGGGTCGCTTGCCAGGACAGCCTTTTGGTCAGCTCCCGCGACTTGCTCACGTCGCGGAAGACGATCACCATGCCGAGGAATCGGCCCTGGATGTCGTTGATTGGCGCGGCGCTGTCAGCCACGGCGGTTTCCGTCCCGTCCCGCCTGACGAGAAGGGTCGGATCAGCGATGCTGACGAGCGCGCCGTCGCGGAGGGCATCCTGGAGTGCCTTGCGCAGCGGTTCGCGCGTCACCGCATCCAGAAGATGGACCACCTCGTAGAGGGGTTGCCCGCGTGCTTGGGGCGCTCGCCACCCGGTCAGCTGTTCGGCCCCGGGATTAAGGTAGGTGATCCTGCCGCCCGGATCGGTGGTCAGCACGGCATCGCCGATCGATTCCAGTGTGACCTGAATGAGGTTTTTCTCCTCGGCGAGCGCCGCTTCGGCTTCGGCCCGCGCGGCGACCATCTCGTTGAAGCGCGCGCTCACTTCCCGAATCTCGCCCGGGCCTGCCGCCGAAATGCGCACCGTGAGATTGCCGAGGGCCGCCTCGCGCGTGGCGGCGGCCAAGGCCTGTACCGGCCGGCTAATCCATGCGCCGAGGGACCGCGCAGCAAGCCATGCCGCGATGGCCGCGAGGAGTAGCCCCGCGGCCGAATCGCGAACCGCCAGGCGCAGCGGCGAGGGGGCGAAGAACGCCGCCGGAAAGCCGACGTACAGATGTTCATTCGCCGCCGGGAGGGGCAGGAAGCTGTAGAACTTCTCCTGGCCGTCCACGCCACGGGCCCACGTGGTGCCGCTCGCCTTGGAGAGAACATGCCGTACGATATCGGCGTTCGCCTCGTGTCGCCCGATCCATCTGCCGGCCTCCGGCCAGCGCGCCACCACAGTGCCCTGCGAATCGACGATCGTAACCACCGAGCCGGCCGGCAGCCTCGCCCCTTCCAGGCCCGTCCGGTAATGGATGGAATCGTAGTCAAGCAGATCCACCGCTATCGCGATGGCGCCTTTCGGAGCGCCGCGCTCGCCCTGGATGGGGTAGCCGATGGCTTCTACGGGACGCCGGCTGTTGGGGTCCACGAAGGGGCGGCTTACGGTGAACGCGTTGTGCGCCATCACGGCGTCGAACCATTGGCGGTCGGCCAGCACGTCAACGGGAACGGTACGCTCCTGCGCCTGCGAACAGATCAGCCTCCCGGGTGGCGCAACGACGCTGATGGCACAGAAATTTGGATTGGCGCAGGTAAAGAAGCGCAGATAGGTATCGCACTGGACGGCATTGAGCGAGCGGAGCGCGGACTGGGCGGCGAGGCGCTCAAGGGTCACGCGGGCATCGTACAGGAAGTGCATCGCGTCGGCGGCCGCCACATGGGCGAACGAGGTTACGACCTGCTTCGCCTTCTGCCTTTCTTCGACTGCATGGCGATAGGCGACGAGGGCATGCGCGGCAATGAAGGGCAGGATCGCGCCGACCACGAGTGCCGCCAAGTACGCGCGGATCGACCGCGTGCGGCCCGTCATTTCGCTCCTCCGCCGTCACTTGAGGGTGGGACAACCGACCTTGCGATCCTTGGGCACGCGCGCCCAAGCCCACTCGGCGCCTGTCCGCCTGCTTCATGATTCATACGGAAATATAGTTCACCCGGCGCCGGAGGCCTGCGCGCCTGGGGAGGATCCCGGGCGCCTCCCGTTCAGGGGCTTGGCCGGGAAAACCGCACCGACCGACAGTCGAGGCGTTTCTTGGGAGGGGGGGTTGCGTCCCACGCGGGCCTGTGGCGCGAGCCGGTGCATCGGGAGAGGATTGGCGGGCCTGCGCCTGAAGACGCGCCGGGGCGGGTTGCGCGCCTGCTGCGCGGCGCCTGCAGCGGGCCGCGTCTACCCCTTGCGCCCGACCCGGGTCACAGGAAGCCGCATTGCGCGAGCTCTTCCATCAGCGCCCAATACTCCCGGGCGCCGGTGCATGCGGGATCGTGCGCGAACACGTCCTGGCCTGCCACCGGGCTTTCCGCCAGCGCCACCGTCTCGCCGATGCGGGTCTCGCACAGGTCGGCGCCGCAGTAGCTCTTGAGCTGGGCGAAGATGTCGTGGGACAGGCGGCGGCGCGCGTCGAAGCGGGTGACCACCACCTTGCGCGGAATGGGCCGCCCGCGGGCCTTCTCCAGCACGCGCAGGGCCGCATCCAGCTTGTGGACGGACTGCATGGACAGGAAATCGGCAGATACCGGCACGAGGACATGGTCGGCCGCCAGCACGGCATTCAACGAGAGCACGCCGAGCATCGGGCAGCAGTCGATCAGGATGGGCCCCGGCTCGTCCCTGAAGCTCGCCACGATCCCGGCGCGCAGCCGCGTGGTCGCGGCGGCGCTCTTGCCGAACAAGGCGTCGACTTTCGCAAGGTCGAGGCTCGCCGGAATGAGCCGCAATCCGGTCTGAACCTCCTGCACGAGAGCCCTCAAGGTCGCCTCTTCGCGGAAAAAGGCCGAGACCGTGGGGCGCCCCTGACCGCCCTGGTAGCCGAGCGACCAGGAAAGATGGCTTTGCGGGTCGAGATCGATGGCGATCGGCTGCAGTCCTTCGCGGGCGAGCGCCGCCGATAGGTTGAGGGTGGTCGTGGTCTTGCCGACCCCCCCTTTTTGGTTGAACACCGCGACGACCGGCACGGCTATTCGACCGTGACGGACTTGGCGAGATTGCGCGGCTTGTCCACGTCGGTGCCCTTCTGGAGCGCGGCGTGGTACGCGAGCAACTGCAGGGGCACGGTGTACAGGATGGGGCTCAGCGGCCCGTCATGCTGGGGCATGAAAATCGTCCGGACCCCTTCGGCCGCCTTGATGCGCGCCCCGGGATCGGCGAACACGAAGAGGAGCCCCCCGCGCGCGCGCACCTCCTGCAGGTTGGATTTGAGCTTTTCCACCAGCTGATCGTTCGGCGCAATCGCCACCACCGGCATTTCGCTGTCCACCAGGGCGAGCGGCCCGTGCTTGAGCTCGCCCGCCGGATAGGCCTCGGCGTGGATGTAGGAAATCTCCTTGAGCTTGAGGGCGCCTTCCAGGGCGATCGGATAATGCTGCCCGCGCCCAAGGAACAAGGCATGGTGCTTGGGCGCGAAATGCTCGGCCCAGAGGGCCACCTGGTCTTCCAGGGCCAAGGTCTCGGCCACGGCGGCGGGCAGATGCCGCAAGGCCTTCAGGATCTCGGCCTCGCGCGCCGCGGGCATGCGGCCGCGCAGCTTCGCCAGCACGCAGGCGAGCAGGAACAAGGCCGCCAGCTGGGTCGTGAAGGCCTTGGTGGAGGCCACGCCGATCTCGGGTCCCGCCCGCGTCAGGAAGCGCAGCTCCGACCCGCGCACCAGGGCGCTTTCGGGCACGTTGCAGATGGCCAGGCTGTGGCGATGGCCGAGCGCCTTGGCATGCGCGAGCGCCGCCAGGGTATCGGCGGTTTCCCCGGACTGGGAGATGGTGACGATCAAGGCGTCCGGGTTCGGCACGCTCTCGCGGTAGCGGTACTCGCTCGCCACCTCGGCGTTGCACGGCACCCCGGCCAGGGCTTCGATCCAGTAGCGCGCGAGCATCGCGGCATGGTAGCTCGTGCCGCAGGCGATGAGGTAGACCGCCTTGATGCCGCCGAGCACCGCTTCCCCGCGCGGCCCGAAGAGCTGCGGCGAAAGGCTGCCCAAGGCCAGCGCATCGGACAAGGTGTCGGCCAGCGCGCGCGGCTGCTCGTGGATCTCCTTCTGCATGAAGTGGCGGTAGGGGCCCAGCTCGGCCGCCTCGAGCGGCGCCTCGCTCACCTGCTCGGGCCGCACCACCGGCACGCCTCGCGCATCGCGGATGGCCACCGTCAGCAATCCGATGTCGGCGAGATCCCCGTCCTCCAGATAGATGAGCCGCTGGGTGACGGGCGCGAGCGCGCTCGCGTCGGAGGCCACGAAGTTCTCCTCGATGCCGATGCCGATCGCCAGCGGGCTGCCCTTGCGCGCGGCCACCAGCCGGTTGGGCGCATCGGCGGCCACCACCGCAATGGCATAGGCGCCGGTGAGCTCGCCCACCGCCGCCGCCGTCGCCTCCAGAAGGTCGAGGCCGCCGTGGCGATAGTGGTAATGGATCAGATGGGCAATGACTTCGGTGTCGGTCTGCGAGGAGAAGACGTAGCCGCGCGCCTCGAGCCGGCTGCGCAAGGCCTCGTGATTCTCGATGATGCCGTTGTGGACGACCGCCACGGTGTCGTGGCTGGCGTGCGGATGCGCGTTGGACAGCGTCGGCGCGCCGTGGGTGGCCCAGCGGGTATGGGCGATGCCGAGCCGGCCGTGGACCTGCGTCCGCTTGACCTCGTTTTCCAGCTCCGCCACGCGCCCGACGCTGCGCACGCAGGAAAGCCCGTCGTGCACGATCGCCAGTCCGGCCGAGTCGTAGCCGCGATATTCCAGGCGCCGCAGCCCTTCCAGCAGAATCGGTATCACGTTGCGCTGGGCTACCGCCCCGACGATGCCACACATATCCCACCCCCCTAGTTTTCCGCGCGGCGGTCCGCCTCACGGCCCCTTGCGCGGGCGCTTCCACCCGGAAATCGTGGTCTGGCGGGCGCGCGAGAGCGTGAGCTCGCCGGCCGGCGCATCACGGGTGATGGTCGACCCCGCCCCGATGGTCGCGCCCGCCCCGACCGTCACGGGCGCCACGAGCTGCGTGTTGGAGCCGATGAACGCGTCGTCCCCGATGACCGTGCGATGCTTCCTGGCCCCGTCGTAGTTGCAGGTGATCGTGCCGGCGCCGATATTGACGCCGGCGCCCACGTCCGCATCGCCGAGATAGCTCAGGTGGTTGATCTTGGACCCTTGGCCGACGCGGCTGTTCTTGACCTCCACGAAGTTGCCCACATGCACCGCATCCCCGGTGGCCGCGCCGGGGCGCAGGCGGGCGAACGGGCCGATGCGGTTGCCTTCGCCAAGGCTCGCCCCGTCCAGATGGCTGAAGGGTTCGATGCGGGTACCGGCGCCGACGCGGCTGTTGCGCACGACCGAATAGGCGCCGACGACGGTGTTGTCGCCCAGCGCCACCTCGCCCTCGAACACGCAGCCCACGTCGATGGTCACGTCGCGCCCGCAGGTGAGCTCGCCGCGCACGTCGAGGCGGTCGGGATCGAGGAGCGCGACGCCGTGCTCGAGGAGCCGCTCGGCCTGGCGCCGCTGGTAGATTCGCTCGAGCTGGGCAAGCTGGGCGGGGCTGTTGACGCCGAGGGTCTCCCAGGCGGCCTGCGCCCGTCCGCTGACGATGTCCACGCCGTCCGCCAGCGCCAGCGCGACGATGTCGGTCAGATAGTATTCCCCTTGCGCGTTGTCGGCCGTAAGCCGACCCACCCAGTCGGCCAGCCGGGCGGTGGGCAGGGCCATGAGCCCGGTGTTCACTTCAAGGATCGCGCGCTCGTCGGGGGTGGCGTCCTTGTGCTCGACGATGCGCGATATGGCGCCGGCTTCGTCGCGCACGATGCGCCCGTAGCCGGTGGGGTCGGAAAGCTGCTCGGTGAGGAGGGCGATGCGGTTGGCCGCGGCCAGGCCGGCGAGCATCGTCGCCGTGGGCGGCTGGATGAGCGGCACGTCCCCGTACAGGATGAGCGTGACCGGCGCGTCCGACAGCACGCCCAGGCTGCTGGCCACCGCATGGCCGGTGCCGAGCTGCTGGGCCTGGCGCACCCAGACGACGTCGGGGTCGGGGATCGCCGCAGGCACGGCCTCCCCGCCATAGCCGTAGACCACCGCGATTTGCCGCGGCGCGAGCGCGCGTGCGCTGGCGAGCACGTGGGCGAGGAGCGGACGCCCGGCGAGCCGGTGGAGGACCTTCGGCCGCTCCGAATGCATGCGGGTGCCCTTGCCGGCCGCAAGGATCAGCACGTTGACAGCGGGGTTCATGGGTGGAGACGCACCTTGGCAGACGTTGGCGCCCTTGCGGGCGCTTTGCCGCCAGTATAAAACAAAAACGGCGGGTGCGCCGCCGCGGGCGCTCAGTGGCGATGCTTGCGCAGCCGTTCGATGGCCGCCAGCTGGGCGATGGCTTGCGCGAGCTCCGCCTGGGCCTTGGCGAAATCCATCACCGCCGCCCGGTTCTTCATCGCCTCTTCCGCCCGGTGGCGCGCCTCGAGCGCCTTCTGCTCGTCGAGATCGGCCGCACGAATCGCGGTGTCGGACAGGATCGTCACGCCGGCGGGCTGAATTTCGACCATGCCGCCCGACACGTAGATGAGTTCTTCTTCCGCCTGGAAAGGGATCTTGACGCGCACCGATCCCGGCCGGATGCGGCCCAGCAGCGGCGCGTGCCGCGGGTAGATGCCGAGCTCCCCCCGCTCGCCCGGCACCACGACGAATTCCGCCGCGCCCGAGAACAGGGACTCCTCGGCACTCACCACATCCACATGTATCGTCATTGCCATAGCGTGTGCGCGAAGCGGCGAGCCCGGGAGGGTCGCGCCGTGCGCCTCCTCCTTGCGCTTACTGGATGGTCTTGGCCTTTTCCACCGCCTCGCCGATGGAACCGACCATGTAGAAGGCCTGCTCGGGCAGGTGGTCGTATTCGCCCTCGACGATGCCCTTGAAGCCCGCGATGGTGTCCTTGAGGGAGACGTATTTGCCGGGAGAGCCGGTGAACACCTCCGCCACGAAGAACGGTTGCGACAGGAAGCGCTGGATCTTGCGCGCCCGGGCGACGATCTGCTTGTCCTCGGCGGACAGCTCATCCATGCCCAGGATGGCGATGATGTCGCGCAGCTCCTTGTAGCGCTGCAGGGTGCTCTGGACCGCGCGCGCCACCGAATAGTGCTCTTCCCCCACCACCAGCGGGTCGAGCTGGCGCGAGGTGGAATCGAGCGGGTCGACCGCCGGGTAGATTCCGAGTTCGGCGATCTGGCGCGAGAGCACGACGGTGGCGTCGAGGTGCGAGAAGGTGGTCGCCGGCGACGGGTCGGTCAGGTCGTCCGCCGGCACATAGACGGCCTGGATGGACGTGATCGAGCCCTTCTTGGTCGAGGTGATGCGCTCCTGCAGGCGCCCCATCTCCTCGGCCAGGGTGGGCTGGTAGCCCACCGCCGAGGGCATCCGGCCGAGCAGCGCGGAGACCTCCGTGCCCGCCAGGGTGTAGCGGTAGATGTTGTCGATGAACAGCAGGACGTCGCGTCCCTCGTCGCGGAAGTATTCCGCGATGGTGAGGCCGGTCAGGGCCACGCGCAGGCGGTTGCCGGGCGGCTCGTTCATCTGCCCGTAGACCAGCGCGACCTTGTCGAGCACATTCGACTCCTTCATTTCATGATAGAAATCGTTGCCTTCGCGGGTGCGCTCGCCGACGCCGGCGAATACCGAGTAGCCGCTGTGCTCGGCGGCGATGTTGCGGATGAGCTCCATCATGTTGACCGTCTTGCCCACGCCGGCGCCGCCGAACAGCCCCACCTTGCCGCCTTTGGCGAAGGGACAGATGAGGTCGATCACCTTGATGCCGGTTTCCAGGAGCTCGGTGCTCGCGGACAGCTCGTCAAAGGCGGGCGCCTTCCGGTGGATCGGCCAGTTGACGTCCTGTCCGATCGGGCCCAGCCGGTCGATCGGATCGCCCAGCACATCCATGATGCGCCCCAGGGTCTTCGGCCCCACCGGCACCGAAATGGGCTCGCCCGTGCCCGCCACAGCCATGCCGCGGCGCAGCCCGTCGGTGCTGCCCATCGCGATGGCGCGCACGATGCCGTCGCCCAGTTGCTGTTGGACTTCGAGCGTCAGCGCCGGCTCGGTCATCTTGAGGGCGTCGTAGACCTTGGGCAGGGCTTCGCGCGGAAACGCCACGTCGACCACCGGCCCGATGATCTGCACGATTGTTCCATGGTTCATGATGGTGGATCCTTCCAATAAAAATTCGATGGGGCAAGCCGCCTCAGACGGCGGCGGCCCCCGCCACGATCTCCGAAAGCTCCTTGGTGATGGCGGCTTGGCGGGTCTTGTTGTAGACGAGGCGCAGTTCGTCGATCACGTTGCCCGCGTTGTCGGAGGCCGCCTTCATGGCGACCATGCGCGCGCTCTGCTCGGAGGCCATGTTCTCGGCGACCGCCTGATAGATGAGCGCCTCGATGTAGCGCGTGAGCAAGGCGTTGACCGCGGTCTGGGGATCGGGTTCATACAGGTAGTCCCAATGCCCCGACGCCGCCCCCATGCGCTCGCCGCTCAAGGGCAGCAGCTGGTCGACCCTGGGCTCCTGCCGCATGGTGTTGATGAACTGGTTGTAGGCGACGTACAGCGCATCGATGCGGCCTTCGGTGTAGGCATCGAGCATCACCTTGACCGGCCCGATGAGCTGGTCCAGGTGGGGTGAATCGCCCAGCCCGACGGCGTGGGCGCTCACCGACGCGCCAAAGCGCTGCAGGAAGCCCAGGCTTTTGTTGCCGATGGCGCACACCTCGACCTCGAGCGCCTGGTCGTGCCAGGCCTTCATTTGCCCCACGACGAGCCGCAGCAGGTTGGTGTTGAGCCCGCCGCACAGCCCCTTGTCGGAAGACACGACCACGATGCCCACCCGCTTGACCTGTTCGCGCGGCACGATGAACGGATGGCGGTACTCGGGGTGCGAGTGGCTCATATGGGCGGCCACCACGCGGATCTTCTCCGCATAGGGGCGCGCGGCGCGCATGCGGTCCTGGGCCCTGCGCATCTTCGATGCGGCGACCATCTCCATGGCCCGCGTGATCTTCTGCGTGTTCTGGACGGTCTTGATCTTCGTCCGGATTTCCTTGCCGCTCGGCATGTCGTCTCTCCGCGGTCAGTACGCTTGGGTCGCCTTGAAGGCTTCGATGGCGGCCGCCAGCCGCTGCTCGGTGGCGGCGTCGAGGTCCAGCATGGCCTCAAGGGTGTCCATGATGTCGGCATGCTGGTCGCGCATGTACGCGCGCAGCGCCGCCTCGAAGGCGAGGCCGCGGGGTACCTCGACATCGTCGAGGTACCCCTTGTTCACCGCGAACAGGGTCAGGGCCATCTGCGAGACCGGCAGCGGCGTATATTGCGGCTGCTTCATGAGCTCGGTGACCATGCGGCCGCGTTCGAGCTGCTTGCGGGTGGACTCGTCCAGATCCGAGGCGAACTGCGCGAAGGCGGCGAGCTCGCGGTACTGGGCGAGCGCGAGTCGCACCCCGCCGCCCAGCTTCTTGATGATCTTGGTCTGGGCCGCGCCGCCCACCCGCGAGACCGACAGGCCGGCGTTGATCGCGGGGCGCACGCCCGCGTTGAAAAGATCCGTCTCCAGGAAGATCTGCCCGTCCGTGATCGAGATCACGTTGGTGGGCACGAACGCGGACACGTCCCCCGCCTGGGTCTCGATGATCGGCAGCGCGGTGAGCGAGCCGGTCCGCCCCTTGACGGCTCCTCCGGTGACCCGCTCGACATACGCCGCGTTCACCCGCGCCGCCCGCTCCAGCAGGCGCGAATGCAGGTAGAATACGTCGCCCGGATAGGCCTCGCGGCCGGGCGGCCGCCGCAGGAGCAGCGAGATCTGGCGATAGGCCCAGGCCTGCTTGGTCAGGTCGTCGTAAATGATGAGGGCGTCCTGGCCGCGGTCGCGGAAATACTCGCCCATCGCGCAGCCGGCATACGGGGCGATGTACTGCATGGCGGCCGAGTCGGCGGCGCCGGCCGCCACCACGATGGTGTGTGCCATCGCGCCATGCTCCTCGAGCTTGCGCACGACGTTGGCGATGCTCGACGTCTTCTGGCCGATCGCCACGTAGATGCACCAGACCCCGCGCCCCTTCTGGCTGATGATGGTGTCGATCGCCACCGCGGTCTTGCCGGTCTGGCGGTCGCCGATGATGAGTTCGCGCTGCCCGCGGCCGATCGGCACCATGGCGTCGACCGCCTTGATGCCGGTCTGGATGGGCTCGCTCACCGACTGCCGGTCGATCACGCCGGGCGCGATTTTTTCGATGGGCGAGGTCTGGGGGGCCTCGATCGGCCCCTTCCCGTCGATCGCCTGGCCCAGCGCGTTGACCACGCGCCCGACCAGGGCCTCGCCGACGGGCACCTCGAGAATGCGCCCGGTACAGGTGACCGTGTCGCCTTCCTTGAGGTGTTCGTAGTCGCCCAGGACGACGGCGCCGACGGAGTCGCGCTCCAGATTGAGGGCGAGCCCGAAGGTGTCGCCCGGGAATTCCAGCATCTCGCCTTGCATGACGTCGCTCAAGCCGTGGATGCGGACGATGCCGTCGGTGACCGCGATGACGGTCCCTTGCGTGCGCAGTTCGGTGGCCGCGGCCAGTCCGGCGATGCGATCGCGGATCAGATCGCTGATTTCAGAAGGGTTTAGCTGCATGATTGCTCCTAACGTTTGAGGGCAAACGCCATGGCCTTGAGTTTGCCGCGCACCGAGGCGTCGAAGATCTGATCGCCCACCGTGATGGTCACGCCGCCGATCAATTCGGGATCCACTTCGACCTTCGGCTCGATGCGGCGGCCGAAGCGCCGCGCCATCGAGCCCGCGAGCATCGCCAGCTGGGCGTCGCTCAAGGGGAACGCCGAGGCGATGTTCGCCTCGAGGCTGCCCGCCGCCTCGGCCTTGAGCGCCTCGAAGGCGACGAGGATGGCGGGCGCGAGCCAGAGGCGGCCGTTTTCGAAGAGCACCCGCACCAGCTCCCGGCCGTGGGCGTCCAGGGCCTTCTCGCCGAGGGCGCCGATGAAGGCCTGGCGGCGCTCGGGATCGAGGTGCGGATTCTCGATGAGGTCGCGCACGCGCTCATCGGCGACGACGGTCGCCAGGAACGCGAGCATGGCGGACCACTGGGCGAGGGTGCCGGACTCGGTGGCCAGCCGATAGACGGCCTCGGCATAGGGCCTTGCAAGGGTTGCGGGTTCTGCCATGGCGGGCTCTAGAGCTGGTCCTGGATAGTGCCGAGCAGATCGGCATGCGCGCGGGCGTCGATCTCGCGGCGGAGGATTTTCTCCGCGCCGCTGACCGCGAGTTCCGCCACGTGCTGGCGCAGGTCCTCCTTGGCGCGATAGATCTGCTGCTCGAGTTCGGCGCGGGAGGCCGCGAGCACCCGCTCGCCTTCCTCGCGGGCGTTGCCTTTGGCTTCCTCGATGAGTTGGGTCGCCCGCCGCTCGGCCTGCGCGAGAATCTCGGCGGCCTGCTGGCGCGCGTCCGTCAGCACCTGGCCGGCGCGCTTGGCGGCGAGCTCCAGGTCGTGCTTCCCGCGTTCGGCCTGCGCCAGGCCGTCGGCGATCTGCTGGCGCCGCGCCTCCAAGGACTGGGTGATGGGAGGCCAGATGAAGCGCATGCAAAACCAGACGAACAGGATGAACATGATCGTCTGACCGATGAGGGTGGCGTTGATGTCCATTGACGCACCTTTGGGTTACCGGATGACCGCCTTACTTGCCGACCACCGCGAACAGGATGTACAGGGCGATCCCCACGGCGATCATGGGCACCGCGTCGACCAGGCCCATCACGATGAAGAACTGGGTCCGCAGCATGGGGATGAGTTCGGGCTGGCGGGAGGCGCCTTCGAGAAAGCGGGCGCCCAGGATGCCGATGCCCACCGCCGCCCCGAGGGCACCGAGGCCCATCAGGAGGGAGCCCGCGATATACAACAAGGATTGGTCCATTTGCTTCGCTCTCCTACTTCATTTAAGGATGATTAAACTCGATGGCGACACGGTGCGCTCAATGCGGCTCCTGATAGGCCATGTCCAGATACACGATGGTCAGCACCATGAAGATGAAGGCCTGCAGGGTGACGATCAGGAGGTGAAAAATGGCCCAGGGCACGGAAAGGACCCACTGCGCCCAAAACGGCAGCAGCGCCGCGATCAGGATGAAGATCATCTCGCCCGCGTACATGTTGCCGAACAGCCGCAGGGAGAGGGAAACCGGCTTGGAGATGAGGTTGACCACCTCCAGGATGAGGTTGACCGGCAGGCCCCACTTGCCGAAGGGCTGCAGCGTCAGTTCGCCGAGGAAGCCCCCGAGGCCCTTGATCTTGATACTGTAGTAGAGCACCAGGAAGAACACGGCGAAGGCCATGCCGAACGTCGCGTTGGGATCGGTGCTCGGGACCAGCTTGAAAAACGGCAGGCCCGCCCATTCGGCGAGCCCCGGGATGTAGTCGATCGGCACCAGATCCATCATGTTCATCAGGAAGATCCAGCAGAAGATGGTGAGCGCCAGGGGGGCCACGAGGTCGTTCTTGGCCATGAACGACGAGCGCACGCTGCCGTCGACGAATTCGATCATCCATTCGACGAAATTCTGGAAGCGGGTCGGCACCCCGGTCTGCGCCTTGCGTGCGGCATGCGCAAACAGGCAGGAAAAGACGATCCCGAGCAGGAGCGAGACCCCCAGCGTGTCGACGTTGAGGGACCAGAACCCCATCTGGGCGATCTCCGCCGGCGTATGGGCAAGCCCGAGCGCGCCGTCCGGCAGGCGCCCGAAGACCAGGTGCTGCATATGGTGTTTAATGTATTCCGAGGCGTTCGGCACGGACATGGTTTACCGGATCCCACGCATAAGTTGTGACAGCACGAGCGCGATTTGGCCCGCCGCGAATCCGCCGACGAGCGGCAGGGCCGGCAGCCCGAGGGCTCCCATCCCGGCGGCCAGCGCCGCGGCGACGATCACCAGGCGCTCGATGGCGGCGCGATAGAAAAAGCGCAGATGCGCCCGCGCGTCGCGCGCCGGGCCCTTCGGGCCCGACCGCGCCCGCAGCATGAGGAGCCCTGCATTGATCCCGGCGCAGCCCAGGCCATAGGCGCTGCCCCAAGCCGTCCGGGTGAGAGCGGCGGCGGTGGTCGGGGAGGCGGGGAGCGAAGAGGCCCCCAGGGCGGCAGCAAGGAAGAGCATTTAATTGTAGGGTGATCGCATGATATCCATCAATGTGCTTTGCGGCGGCGGCCATCAAAGCGGGGCATATTGTATCAGATTCCCTGATTGAGTGATCAAATAATTAAATGGTCCCCGGCCGCGCGGGACGCCACCTAACCATAGGCAACCGGCGGCGCAGGCGAAAGGAGATCCGCGCCACCCCCCTCCGCGAAAGGGGCCGCTCCGCCGCGGGGGCGCCGCGCGCGGCCTCATGCGCAGCGCCGACCGGTCGGCGGTCATGGTGCCCGGCCCCGACGCGTCGCGCGGAAATCGCTGCTATCCATTAGCAGGATGTGTGCCAGAATAAATGTCGCGTTGTTTCAATGCGTTGCGCTGCATTTCTGGGGGAAATGCGTTCCGGATTCCGAGACTCGGGAAAGCCGCGCGCGATCCGGCGAGGCGAATGGGAAAGGCGAGACAAGGCTCGCCGGGCGGCGGTGGCGTGGCGTTCAGCCCGTCAGCTTGGCGATGAGCCGCTCCAGGGCGTCCAAGTCGCCGTAATGGATGGTGAGTCGTCCCCGGCCGCCGCGGCCCGAGCGGATGCTCACCTTCGCGCCAACCCGCTCCGACAGTTCCTCTTCCAGGCGAGCCACGTCGCGGTCCGGCGCCTTCGGTGGCGGCGCGGGCGTTTGCAGGCGCGCGACGAAGCGCTCGGTCTCCCGCACGGACCACTGCTCGCGCACGACGCGCCGCGCCGCCTCGAGCTGCGCGGGACCGGCCAGCGCGAGGAGCGCGCGCGCATGCCCCATGTCGAGCTGGGAGGCCATCAAAAGCTCCTGCACCGGGGGCGAGAGGTTGAGCAGGCGCAACAGGTTGCTCACCGTCGCCCGGGAGCGCCCCAGCGCTTCGGAGGCGCTTTGGTGGGTCATGCGGAACTCGTCGATGAGCCGTTGGATGCCCACCGCTTCCTCGAGGGGATTCAGGTCTTCGCGCTGGATGTTTTCGATGAGGGACATCGCCAGCGCCGCTTCGTCGGGCACCTCCCGCACCAGCACCGGCACCTCCATGAGGCCCGCCAGGCGCGCCGCGCGCCAGCGCCGCTCGCCGGCGATGATCTCGTAGCGTCCCTGCGCCAGCGGGCGCACGAGGATCGGCTGCATGATCCCCTGCGCCTTGATGGAGTCGGCCAGCTGGTGGAGGGATTCCTCGTCCATGCGGGTGCGCGGCTGGTATTTCCCGGGCTGCAGCCAGGCGACGCTGACCGCCCGCAGTTCGCTGTCCGTGGCGGCCTCGTCGCCGGCGAGCAGGGCATCGAGCCCGCGCCCCAATCCTTTCACCTTTGCCATCGCCTGTTCTCTCGTTGCCTTGGGAATGTCCTGGGCCTCACGGGGCCGCCTCCGGGCCGCTGCGCGCCAGGATCTCGTCCGCCAGCGCGAGATAGGCCGCCGCCCCTTTCGACTGCTTGTCGTGGTAGAGCGCGGGCATGCCGTAGCTCGGGGCCTCGGCCAGCCGGATGTTGCGCGGGATGACGGTCCGGTAGACCTTCTCGCCGAAGTGGCGCTTCAGCTGCTCGGAAACCTGCGCGCCCAGCATGTTGCGCGGATCGAACATGGTGAGGAGCAAGCCCTCGATCTCCAGGGTCGGATTGAGGTGGGCGCGCACCTTCTTGATCGTCTGCACCAGGTCGCTCAAGCCCTCGAGCGCATAATACTCGCACTGCATCGGGATCATCACGGCGCGCGCGGCGCACAGCGCGTTCACCGTCAGCAGGTTGAGGGCCGGCGGGCAGTCGATCAGCACGTAGTCGAACCGCCCGTCCACCGCCGCCAGGGCCTGCTTGAGCCTCGCCTCGCGGTGCGCTTCGTCCACGAGCTCCACCTCGGCGCCGGCCAGCTCGCGGTTGGCGGGGATCACCGCGAAGCCGCCGCTGGGCGAGCGCTGCTCGACCCGGTCCAGGGGCGCGCGCCCTAGGAGCACGTCATAGACGGTCTCGCGCACGGCGCGCTTGTCCACCCCGGCGCCCATGGTGGCATTGGCCTGCGGGTCGAGGTCGATCAGCAGGACCCGGCGGCCCCGCACGGCGAGGCTCGCGGCGAGGTTGACGGTGGTGGTGGTCTTGCCCACCCCCCCCTTCTGGTTGGTGACCGCGAGTATCTTAGGCATCGGACTTCACCTGCATGATGACCACATGTCGGCTGCCCTCGAGGCCCGGCACGGTCAGTGCCCGGACGTCGACGGGCACCACATCGGCCGGGAGCTGGGCAAGCTCCTCGTACGGATAGACCCCCTTCATGGCCAGCAGGCGGCCTCCCGGCGCCAGCAGGTGGCGCGCGAGCCGCACCCCCTCCGCGAGGTCCGAGAAGGCGCGGGAGATGAGGCAATCGTAAGGGCCCCCGGCCCACTCCTCCACGCGCGAGCACACCACATCGACGCGGGCGAGCGCCAGCTCGATGACCGCCTGCTGCAAGAAGGCGGTCTTCTTGTGGCTGCTGTCCAGCAGCGTGACGCAAAGGTCCGGGCGCGCGATCGCGAGCGGGATCCCCGGCAGCCCCGCGCCCGCCCCGACGTCGAGCAGGCTTGCGCCGGTCACGTAGGGCGCCACCGCCAGGCTATCCAGAATATGATAGGGCAGCATCCTGCGCGGGTCGCGAATCGCGGTCAGGTTGTAGACGCGGTTCCATTTCTCGAGCAGGTCGACATAGCGCAGCAGCCGGCCGCCCGCCTCCGGGGGCACGGCCAGGCCGAGCGCGGCGAGGCCCTGCGCCAGTTCGTCCGCCAAGCTCATGTGGCGAGGCCCTGGCGAGGGGCGCGCACCGCCGGGGTCACCCCCGCGGCGCGCCGCAGATGGACCAGCAGGACCGAGAGCGCGGCGGGGGTGACGCCGGAAATGCGCGCGGCCTGCCCGAGAGTCTCCGGGCGATGGCGCGCCAGCTTCTGGCGCACTTCGATGGAAAGGCCCGTCAGCGCCGCGTAGTCCAGATCGGCGGGCAGGCGCAGGTCCTCCTGGGCGCGCAGGCGCTCGACCTCGGCCTCCTGGCGCTCGATATAGCCCTGGTACTTGGCCTGGATCTCCACCTGTTCGGCCACCTCCGGAGGCACCTGCGCTCCCCCGGGATCGACGGTCGCGGCGAGTTGCCGGATGCTCACTTCCGGTCGGCGCAGCAGGTCGTAGAGCGCGTATTCGCGCTCGAGCGCGCGCCCCAGCAGGGTCTGCGCGGCCTCCGGCGCCACCGTTTGGGGATGGACCCAGGTGGACTTGAGGCGCTCGATTTCGCGGGCGATCGCCTCGCGCTTGGCGTCAAAGCGCGCCCAGCGCTCGTCGCCGACGAGTCCCAGCCGACGGCCGCTCTCGGTAAGCCGCAAATCGGCATTGTCCTCGCGCAGCCGCAGCCGGTACTCCGCACGGCTGGTGAACATGCGATAGGGCTCGGTGACCCCGCGCGTCACCAGATCGTCCACCATCACGCCGAGGTAGGCCTCCTCGCGCCGGGGGCACCACGGCTCCCGGCCTTGCGCGTGCAAGGCGGCATTGGTGCCGGCAAGCAGCCCCTGGGCGGCGGCCTCCTCGTACCCGGTGGTCCCGTTGATCTGCCCGGCGAAGAACAGGCCCGACACCGCGCGCGTCTCCAGCGAGCGCGTGAGGCCCCGCGGGTCGAAATAGTCGTACTCGATGGCGTACCCCGGGCGCGTGATGTGGGCACGCTCGAAGCCCGGAATGGAATGCACCAGGGCAAGCTGGACATCGTAGGGCAGGCTCGTCGAGATGCCGTTGGGATAGACCTCGTGGGTGCCTAGGCCTTCCGGCTCGACGAAGATGGGATGGCTGTCCTTGGCCGCAAAGCGCACCACCTTGTCCTCGATCGAGGGACAGTAGCGCGGGCCCACGCCCTCGATGACGCCCGTATAGAGCGGCGAGCGGGACAGTCCGCCGCGGATGATGTCGTGGGTGGCCGCCACGGTGCGCGTCGCCCAGCACGGGAGCTGGGCGGGGTGCTGGGCGGCCGTTCCCAGGAACGAGAAGACCGGCACCGGGTCGTCCCCGGGCTGGCGCTCCATCACGCCGTAGTCGAGGCTTCTCCCGTCCAGGCGCGGGGGCGTGCCGGTCTTGAGCCGGCCGGCCGGCAGCGCAAGTTCGCGCAGGCGGGCCGCCAGCGCGGCGGCGGGCGGGTCACCGGCCCTGCCGGCGGCATAGTGGGATTGCCCGACATGGATGAGGCCTGCGAGGAAGGTGCCGGCCGTAAGGACGACCGAACGGGCGGTGAAGGTCAGGCCAATCTGCGTGACGATCCCGCGCACCGCGTCTCCCTCCACGCGCAGGTCTTCGACCGCCTGCTGAAACAGGCACAGGTTGGGCTGCGATTCGAGGCGCGTGCGGATCGCCTGGCGATAGAGCACCCGGTCGGCCTGGGCGCGGGTGGCGCGCACCGCCGGACCCTTGCTCGCGTTGAGGATGCGAAACTGGATCCCCGCCTCGTCGGCGGCTTGCGCCATCGCACCGCCCAGCGCATCGATCTCCTTGACCAGGTGGCCCTTGCCGATGCCTCCAATGGAGGGATTGCAGGACATCTGGCCGAGCGTCTCGATGCTCTGCGTGACGAGCAGCGTGCGCGCGCCCATGCGGGCGGCCGCCAGGGCCGCCTCGGTGCCGGCATGGCCGCCGCCGACCACAATGACATCAAATTCTGGCGATAGGGTCATGATTGCGCGCTCATGAAGAAGGGGGATTATATGCTTGCCCGCGGCAAAATAGCAGCCGATGTTTCACGTGAAACATCACCCGCCCACCACGGTCCCTGCCCGAAGGCCTCCAGGCGCGCCTTACTTCCCGATGCAGAAGCGGGAGAAGATCTCGCCCAGCAGGTCGTCCGCGCCGAAGGCCCCGGTGATGGCATTGAGCGCCTCTTGCGCGAGACGCAGCTCCTCGGCGACCAGCTCCGGGCCGAGCCCGGGTTCGCCCGCGGCCTCGAGGCGCTCGCGGGCGAGCGCGAGCGCCCGCACATGCCGCTCGCGGGCCATGAAGACGCCCTCCGCCCCCGGCGCCCCGCCCGCCAAGGCGAGAACCGCGCGCTTGAGGTCGTCCATGCCCTCGCCGGTCAGCGCCGAGACGAACACCGCGGGCGCGCCCTCTTCCGCCGGCACCCGGGTGGAGGGGCCCGCCAGGTCGATCTTGTTGTGGATCTCCAGGATTGGCACCCCGGCCGGCACCCGCGCCAAGACGGCGCGGTCGGCCGCCCCACACCCTTCGCGGGCGTCCAGCACGAGCAGCACGGCATCGGCCTTGGCGAGCGCGTCCCACGCCTTCTCGACGCCGATCCGTTCGACGGCATCTTCCGTCTCGCGCAGGCCGGCCGTGTCCGTGACATGGAGCGGCACCCCCTCGAGGGAAAGGGTCTCGCGGATCGGGTCGCGGGTGGTGCCCGGCACCGCGGTGACGATTGCCACCTCGTCGCCCGCCAGCCGGTTGAGCAGGCTCGACTTGCCGACGTTGGGCTGTCCCGCCAGCACGACGCGCAGCCCCTCGCGCAGCAGGCGCCCGGCGGCGGCCGCGCGCTCGACTTCCCGCACCCGGCCAAGGAGGGCAGCGACGTCGGCGCGCGTGCGGGTGGCGGCGTGCCCGTCCAGATCCTCCTCCGGAAAATCCAGGGTGGCCTCCAGGTACATGCGCGCGTCGATGAGGCCGGCGACCAAGGCGTCCACCGTGCGCGAGAACTCGCCTTCCAGCGACCGGGCGGCGCTGCGCGCCGCTTGGGCGGAGGCGGCATCGATGAGGTCGGCCACCGCCTCGGCCTGCGCGAGGTCGAGCTTGCCCGCGAGGTAGGCGCGTTTCGTGAACTCGCCCGGCTCCGCGAGCCTGGCGCCGAGCGCCAACACCCGGGCCAGCAGCAGGCGTTGCACGGCCATGCCGCCGTGCCCCTGCAATTCCAGGACGTCCTCGCCGGTATAGGAGTGGGGGGCGGGGAAGTAGAGCGCGAGGCCCTGATCGATCAGGCTGCCGCCGGCATCCCTGAAATCGCCCAGCGTCGCGTGGCGGGGCCGGGGGCAGGCCCCCAGCATCGCCTCGGCGATGTCCGGGACCCGCGGGCCGGAGACCCGCAGCACCCCGATGCCCCCGCGGCCGGGGGCCGTCGCCGTCGCCGCGATGGTGTCAGCGTTCGCCATGCCCCGACTTATGCCGCTCGAGCGAGCGGGTGATGTACCACTGCTGGCCGATCGACAGCAGGTTGTTCACCAGGTAATAGAGCACCAGCCCCGACGGGAGGAACAGGAAGAATATCCCGAAGGCGAGCGGCATGATCATCATGACCTTGGCCTGCATGGGATCGGGCGGTGTCGGGTTGAGCCTCGTCTGCAGGAGCATGACCAGGCCCAGGACGATCGGCAGCACGTAGTACGGATCGGGTACCGACAGGTCGTGGATCCACAGCACGAAGGGCGCCTGGCGAAGGTCCACCGACGACAACAGCACGCGGTAGAGGGTGATGAACACCGGGATTTGCACGACGACCGGCAGGCAGCCGCCGAGGGGATTGACCTTCTCCGTCTTGTAAAGCTCCATCATCGCCTGATGGAGGCGCTCGCGATCCTCGCCGTATTGTTCCTTGATGCGCTGCATCTTGGGGGCGAGCACCCGCATCTGCGCCATCGAGCGATAGCTCTTGGCCGACAGCGGGAAGAAGACCAGCTTGATGAGCACCGTCAGCAGAATGATCGCCAGACCCCAGTTGCCCACGCCCTTCTGGATGAAGGCGAGCACCCAGAAGAGCGGCGAGGCGATGACCGTGAGCCAGCCGTAATTGACGGTGAGGTTGAGCCCGGGCGCGAGCGCCCCCAGCCGGACGGGATCTTCCGGGCCCAGGTAGAGCCGCATCGGCAGGGCGAGCGTGGCGCCGGGCGCGAGCTGTCCCGCCGGCACCATGACCCCGGCGGTATAGCGGTCCGGCCCGACCTGCCGCATATAGAACTGACGGGCGACCGTCCCCTCGGGCAGCCAGGCGCCGAGGAAATAGTGCTGCAGCATGGCGATCCACCCGTTGTCCACGGACCCGGGGAGGGTGAGGTCTCCCTTCGCAATGTCGCTGAAATCGACGGTCTGAAACTTCCCCTTCGCCGTGTAATAGGCCGGACCGGTGAAGGTCTTGACGAAGCGCGGATTGCCGGCCGGCGGGGCACCGTTGCGCAGAAACTGGAAATAGGCCACCGGTCGGACGACGCGCTGCGTCGCGTTCTTCACGGTGTACGTGAGTCCCACCACATAGCTGCCGCGCGTAAAGGTGTACGTCTTGGTCACCTGCAGGCCGTTGGCCGCCCAGTCGAAGCTGAGCGCGAGATGCTTCTGCCCTGCCCCCAGCACGTAGTTCGTGCGCGGCGCGGCGTAGAGCATCTTGTGGTCCGGCAAGCCGCTATCGACGAACCCCGATTGCGTCATATAGAGATCGGACGGCCGGGGGTCGAGCAGGACGAGCGGTTGCGCCCGCTTTCCCGGGGCGTTGAAGCGCAGCAAGGCCAAGTGATCGATGTCCCCCCCGAGCGTGCTGATGTCCGCCGAGAACAGGTCGGTGCGCACGTGGACGACCGGGACATGGGCGGGCAGCGGGGTGGCGGCAGGCGCGCCAGGCACCGCGGGTTGCGGGAGCGCGGGCACGGCACTCGGCACCGCCGAGGTCGCGTGCACCGCGACCGGCGGGGCGGGCGTTTCGTGTTCCTTCTGCCAAGCATCCCACAGCAGGACGATCGACATGGAAAAGACGATGAAGACGATGATGCGTTGGATATCCATGTTCTTGCCAAAAAGAGCTTTCAGGGGAGCGGATCATACCCCCCGGGATGCCAGGGATGGCAACGGGCGATCCGCCGCAGGCCCAAGCCCAGGCCTTTGATGAGCCCGTATTTCTCGAGTGCCTGGCAGGTATACTCGGAGCAGCTCGGGGTATAGCGGCACCGCGGACCCAGCAGCGGGCTGATGCACCATTGGTAGCCGCGGATCAGGATGACAAGCCAGCGTGACATTTTCGCGTAAGAACACCGAATTGGCGCATCAGTTCCCCTGCCACCCGATCCGAGTCGACGTCGACGAAGCCGGTATGCACGCGAACCACCCAGTCGAGGCTGGGCAGCGTCGGGCGGGCCTTCCGGAACGCCTCGCGCAACACCCGCTTCATCCGATTGCGCCGTACCGCCCGCCGCTCGACCCGCCGGCTCACCACCAGCCCGAGGCGGGGACCCTGTCCCCCGTTGGGCTTGGCGAAGACCTGGAAGAAGGCGCCCTTCGTGCGGCACCGGAAAGCAAAAACGGATGAGAACTCATCCGTTTTGCGCACTCTCGCGCCCTTGGGCAGGCCTTTCCCCTGGGCTTCCCGCACCCCGGCGACCTAGACGCCGAGCCGCGTCCGCCCCTTCGCGCGCCGCGCCCGGATGACGGCCTGACCTCCGCGCGTCTTCATGCGCGTGAGGAATCCATGGGTCCGGCGCCGCCGCACGACGGAGGGTTGATAGGTTCGTTTCATGATCCACTTCCCGCGTCTTAAAAATGTGAAATTACACCGGTTTTTGGCCTTCTGTGTCAAGTCCCAATTATTTGCCCCCCTGGGGATAACTTGCAGTAAAATGGCCCGACGTTCCCTCCCCACCCACACCTACGCCAGCGAAGCCCCCGCTCGTCCTATGGAAAACTTTTGGCCATCCTGCGCGGCGCGACTGCAGAAGGAGCTCACCTCGCAGCAGTTCAACACCTGGATCAAGCCGCTGACGGTCAAGGTGGCCGACGGATCGGTCGAGGTGACGGCGCCCAACCGTTTCGTGATGCAGTGGGTCAAGGACAAGTTCTTTCCGCAGATTCAGCGCCTCGCCGAGGAGTATTTCGCGCGGCCCGTGCCGATCTCCCTCGTGCTGGGCGACGGCCAGCCGCCCCTCGCCCAGCCGCCGCGGCCGCAGCCCAGCGTCGCACCGGCGGCCCCAGCCGCCGACCACACGCGGCTGAATCCGGCTTTCACCTTCGACAGCTTCGTCACCGGCCGCGCCAACCAGTTGGCGCGCGCTGCCGCCTTGCAGATCGGCGAGCATCTGGGCACCGCCTACAATCCGCTGTTCGTCTACGGCGGCGTGGGTCTCGGAAAGACCCACCTGATCCAGGCCATCGGCAACTTCGTCAAGGAGCAGCAGCACCACGCGCGCATCAGCTACATTCACGCCGAACGCTACGTGTCGGATGTCGTGCGCGCCTACCAGCACAAGGCCTTCGACGAGTTCAAGCGCTACTACCATTCGCTGGATCTGCTCCTCATCGACGACATCCAGTTCTTCAGCGGGAAGAGCCGCACGCAAGAGGAGTTCTTCTACGCCTTCAACGCGCTGATCGAGACCAAGAAGCAAGTCGTCATCACCTGCGATACCTATCCCAAGGAGATCGCGGGCATGGAAGACCGTCTCATTTCCCGCTTCGGGTGGGGGCTGACCGTCGCCATCGAACCGCCGGAACTGGAAATGCGCGTCGCCATCCTGCTGAAGAAGGCGTGCGCGGAGAAGGTGAAGCTTGACGAGAACGTCGCCTTCTTCATCGCCAAGCAGGTCCGCTCGAACGTCCGGGAACTGGAAGGCGCCATGAAGAGGGTCATCGCCTATGCCCGCTTCAATGGACAGCCGATTTCCCTGGAACTGACCAAGGAGGCGCTCAAGGACCTTCTGGCCGTGCAAAAGCGGCTGATCTCGATCGAGAATATCCAGAAGACGGTGGCCGACTACTACAAGATCAAGGTCGCCGAGATGTATTCCAAGAAGCGCTCGCGCAACATCGCCCGCCCGCGCCAGATGGCCATGGCGCTCGCCAAGGAACTCACGCAGCACAGCCTTCCCGACATCGGCGATGCCTTCGGCGGCCGCGACCACACGACGGTCTTGCATGCCTGCCGCAAGATAGCCGAACTCAAGAAGGACGATCCGAGCACCGCCAAGGATTTCGCCCTGCTGTTGCAAGTGCTCACCAGTTGAATACCTGTAGACACAATGGGGATAACTGCCCCGATCGGCGGGGCGTCGAAAACGATCCACAATCCGTCCACAGGCCATACCGGATCAGGGCACCCCGAGGAACAAAGCTTCTACATTGATTAACAACGAGAAATTTTTGCTATACACTTATCCCCTGCGCCTTATTATCGATCTCTAGGTAGAAAACAATGATTCTATTGGAAACGACCCGCGATGCGCTGCTGCGTCCACTGCAGGCGGCCGTGGGCATTGTCGAGCGCCGTCACACCCTCCCGATTCTATCCAATGTCCTGATCGCACGGGTGTCCGACCGGCTGGATTTCATCGCCACCGACCTGGAGATCCAGATCACCGTCAGCGCGCCGGCCGATGCCGGGCGTGCGGACTTTTCCATCACCGTGTCGGCCAAGAAGCTGCAGGACATCTGCCGCTCCTTGCCGGAGGACACGCCGGTCGTGCTCGAGGCCGTGGATTCCAAAGTTACGGTGCGCGCCGGGCGAAGCCGCTTCAGCCTGCAGACGCTGCCGGCCGACCATTTCCCGCGGCTCGCGCCCTTGAGCGAGCCGATCGCGACGCTCCGGCTCACGGAGCGCGAGCTGAAACGGGCCCTCGGTCTGGTACAATATGCCATGGCCCAGCAGGATATCCGCTATTACCTCAATGGCGCGCTGCTCGTGGCCAGTCCGCAAGCCTTGCACGTGGTGGCCACCGACGGCCATCGCTTGAGCTTTGCCGGCGTCCCGGTTTCGGGGCAAGACGTGGTGCCGCACGAGGTGATCCTGCCGCGCAAGACGGTCCTCGAAGTCTACAAGCTGCTGGCCGACAGCGAGGATCCGGTGAGCCTCGAGATCGGGGCCTCCCAGGTCAAACTGACGTTCGGCCACACGGAACTGGTGAGCAAGGTCATCGATGGCAAGTTCCCGGACTACACGCGCGTGATTCCGACCGCCTTGGACAAGCACATCGTCGTCTCGCGGGAGACCTTGCTGCATGCGCTGCAACGTGCCGCGATCCTGTCGAACGAGAAGCTGAGGGGGGTGCGCCTGGTCCTGACCGACGGCTCGCTGCGCGTGATTTCCACCAACAGCGAGCAGGAAGAGGCGCAGGAGGAACTGGAGGTGGACTATCAAGGGGACTCCCTGGACATCGGTTTCAACGTGACCTATCTCCTCGACGTGCTGACCAACCTGTCGGCCACCGAGGTGCAGTGCGCTTTCGGCGACGCCGGCGCCAGCGCCCTCATCACGCTGGCCGATGAGCCCAATTTCAAATATGTGGTCATGCCCATGCGCATTTGATGTTCCACGTGGAACATCCCTTTCGCGCATCCTCCTTTGAGGCTGCAGCGACAGCCTACGGAGATTAAGCAATGCCTCTCACGTCGTACCGGATCCAGCCCGCCAATGACCAGTGGTGCATCTACGCCTCAAACCAGGTCGAACCCGTCTCCTGCCATCCCAGCGCCGAGGCCGCCGCGGCGCACCTCGCCGCCTTGCAGGGGAATGCCTACGATTCGGCGAGCATCAAGGTCTTGAAGGGACTGGAGGCGGTGCGCAAACGACCCGGCATGTACATTGGCGATACCGGGGACGGCACCGGCCTGCACCATATGGTCTTCGAAGTGGTGGACAACGCGATCGATGAGGCGCTGGCGGGCTATTGCGACGACATCAAGGTCGTCATTCACCCGGACAACTCGGTCAGCGTCGCCGACAACGGCCGCGGTGTGCCCACCGATCTGCACCCTGAAGAGGGCCGCTCGGCCGCGGAAGTCATCATGACCGTGCTGCACGCAGGCGGCAAGTTCGACAGCAATTCCTACAAGATCTCGGGCGGCTTGCATGGGGTGGGCGTGTCGGTCGTCAATGCCCTGTCCGAATGGCTGCGCCTGACTATCCGCCGCGGCGGCAAGGTGCACCAGATGGAGTTTCGCCACGGCGAGCCGGTCGCGCCCCTGGCCGAGACGGGCGCCACCGAGCGCCGCGGGACGGAGGTGCATTTTCTGCCGAGCGTGGAAGTCTTCGGCGACATCACCTTCCATTACGACATCCTCGCCCGCCGGTTGCGCGAACTGTCCTTCCTCAACAACGGCGTGCGCATCGAACTCCAAGACCGACGTACCGGAAAGGAAGAGAATTTCGCCTTCGCGGGGGGCGTGCGCGGCTTCGTGGAATACATGAACCGCAGCAAGAGCGTCCTGCATCCATCGATCTTCCACGCCCAGGGGGAAAAGGAAGGCATCGGCGTCGAGATCGCCATGCAGTGGAACGATTCCTATCAGGAAGCCGTGCTTTGTTTCACCAACAACATCCCGCAGCGCGACGGCGGCACGCACCTGACCGCCCTGCGGGCGGCGATGACGCGCACGCTCAATCAGTACATCGAGTCCGGCGAGCTGGCCAAGAAGGCGAAGGTCGAGACCACCGGGGACGACATGCGCGAGGGGCTCACGGCGGTCCTCTCCGTCAAGTTGCCGGACCCGAAGTTCTCTTCCCAGACGAAGGACAAGCTGGTTTCCTCCGAGGTCCGTCCGGTGATCGAGGAGATCGTCGGCGCGCGACTGGCCGAGTTTCTGCTGGAAAAGCCGGTGGATGCCAAGACGATCGTCGGCAAGATCATCGAGGCGGCCCGTGCCCGCGAAGCGGCCCGGCGCGCCCGCGAGATGACGCGGCGCAAGGGTGTCCTCGACGGCGTCGGCCTGCCGGGGAAGCTTGCCGACTGTCAGGAAAAGGACCCCGCCCTGTGCGAAATCTACCTGGTGGAGGGCGACTCGGCCGGCGGCTCCGCCAAGCAGGCGCGCGACCGGAAATTCCAGGCGGTCTTGCCGCTCAAGGGCAAGATTCTCAACGTCGAGAAGGCCCGTTTCGACAAGCTCGTTTCCTCGCAAGAAATCGCCACGCTCATCACGGCCTTGGGGACGGGCATCGGCAAGGACGAGTACAATGTCGAGAAGCTCCGCTACCACCGCATCATCATCATGACCGATGCGGATGTCGACGGCTCCCACATCCGCACGCTGCTGCTCACCTTCTTCTACCGCCAGATGCCGGAACTCGCCGAGCGCGGTCATATCTATATCGCGCAGCCGCCCTTGTACAAGGTCAAACACGGCAAGGACGAGCGTTACCTGAAGGACGACTACGAGCTCAACAAGTACCTGCTGGAGGAGGCGTTGCGCAACGCGGAGCTGGTCACCCATGCCGGTGCCGACCCCCTCGCCAAGGACGCGCTGGAAGGCATCGCCAAGGACTATCTGCTCGCGGAAGCGGTAATCAGCCGCCTGGCCGGTCTGATCGACGGGGACGTCCTGCATGCCCTGCTGAAGGGGCCGGTCCTCTCCCTCGCGGATGCCGCGGCGGCAGCCGAAAGCGCCGCCGGCGTGCAGGCGCTCGTGGGTCCGGACATTGTCATTCGTGCCCAGGCGGATGAGGACAGCGTCTTCAGCCTGGTCATCGAGCGCATCCGCCACGGCAACCTCCAGCGCAGCGCGATTGACGCGGAATTTCTGGCGAGCGGCGATTACCGGCAGATTCAAAAGACCGCCGCCCTCCTCCACGGCCTGCTGGGCGAGGCCGCCTATGTCAAGCGCGGCGAGCGAAAGCAGCCCGTACAGGAATTCGGCGCGGCGCTCGCCTGGCTCATGGGCGAAGTCCGCAACGCGCTCTCCATCCAGCGCTACAAGGGACTGGGCGAGATGAATCCGGAACAACTCTGGGAAACGACCATGGATCCCCAGGTTCGGCGGTTGTTGCGCGTGCAGATCGAGGATGTGATCGCGGCCGACGAGATCTTCGTGACGCTGATGGGCGATCAGGTGGAACCGCGACGCGCCTTCATCGAGACGAACGCCCTGGGCGCCCGCAACCTGGATGTCTGAGCGGTTCTCGGGTGCAGGGGGTCGGAACAGGTGAAGATGGTCCACTAAGGGAGCACTCTTCGATCCGCCGAAGGCGGCCGGACCGGGGGTCTCCTGGGTATCCGCCGCGAAGTGCGCATCTGCTTGAAACGAATACCGACCCGACGCGCCACCGTTCTGACGCCTCCTGCGCCCTCCATCCACCGAACCGCAGGCCCTCGCCCGATACTGACCCCAGACGTCTGGTTACCCAACGGGTGAATGGCCCGCAGCCAACACGGGACATGTTGCAGCGACATGCAGCCGACGAACGCCTGACGGCGCCGGGATCCGCCGTTCCGGTCACGACCGGAAACCGTGGCGTCATGATCGGCGCGTGTCCAAAAGGGTGCGGCGAGAACAACCCATTACGCTGGATGCCCACGCCGGGCTGCCCTCGCGTTACTCCGGTATCAAGGCTGACGCGCATGATTGGGCATGGGCCCATTGGCGCCGCCCGCACTCACGGACTCTGGCGACCCGGACGTTCGAGGCCATCCGCCTGCTCCCTCATCGGCCGTGCTGCTGTCGATGGGCTGTGGTCCAGGCTATTGGAAGCGGCGCCCATCGCAAATTTCCGGGCCCGCGCGTGCGGCACAACCGGCTGAGGGCCATGGCGAGCCGCCCGCCGCATAGGCTGGACAAGCATGAATGGCCGGAGTGTGCGTCATGGGCCTGCAACGGCCACGTGGCCATCCTTCCGCGAGATGGACATTGACGGGCCATCGCCTCCATCAAGGGCAAGAGCGCCAATCATCGGGTCTGGCGCCGAAGCGAAAGGTGGACTACCGCGCACGACGGTCTCGGCGCTTTGGGCACCAGGGATTCCCACGCGAGGACTCGCCCCAAGCCGCGCCGCCGCGGTATAGTACCGAGACTTTTCCCCGGCGCGATGTGCCGATGGGCATGTCCTCCGGCACATCTGGGCCGTTGCCGCGGGCACGACGTCGTTTTCCGGAATCATGGGGGAGTTCTCACGGCCATGGGGTTGTTCACGCGTCTAATGCCCACCAATCGGGCCGCGGCCTTGCGCGATGCAGTGGCGGGCGTTGCCTTTGCCTCGATGGACATCCCGCAGCTCCTCGGCTACGCCCGCATCGCCGGCATGCCGCCGGTGGCGGGACTCTATACCGGCCTTCTGCCGATCGTCGCGTTTGCACTGTTCGGCGCATCGCCGAATCTTGTCGTCGCCGCCGACTCGGCCACCGCGACCATCTTCGCGAGCAAGCTCTCGATGATGGCGGTCCCCTCGAGTGCGCAGTACATCGCGCTCGCAGGCATGACCGCCTTGCTCACGGCCCTGATGCTGTTGATTGCAAGAATCTTTCGTCTTGGCTTCCTTGCCGACTTCCTCTCGCGCACGGTGCTGGTCGGCTTTCTCACCGGCGTCGGCGTGCAGGTCGGCGTCGCGATGCTCGGGGACATGCTCGGGATTCCGGTCGCCTCCCGCCTCACGCTGCGGCAGATCGCCCAAGTCGCCACCCATCTGTCGAGCACCCACTGGCCGACGCTCGCCATCTCCGCACTCGTCGTCGCGACAATTCTGCTGTTCAAGCGCTACCAGCCCAAATGGCCGCTAGCGCTTGCAGCCGTGGTCATGGGCGTGGGATCGAGCGTCATATGGAATTTCGCAGGCCGTGGCGTAGCCCTCATAGGGCCCTTGCATGCGGGCCTTCCCCGCCTCCACCTGTTTGCCATTCACTGGCCCCAGGTGCTCGACCTTATGCAGGTGGCCGCCTCCTGCTTCGTCGTCGTGATCGCACAGAGCGCGGCGACGAGCCGGGCGTTCGCCGAGCGCCATGGTGATCGCGTCGACGAGGATGCCGACCTGCTGGGGCTCGCCGTGGCAAACGCCGCCGCGGCGATCAGCGGCGCCTTCGTGGTCAATGGCAGCCCGACGCAGACGGCAATGGCCGATCAGGCCGGTGCCCGCAGCCAGCTTGCGCAGCTCACGCTGGCCGCCATCGTGGTGGTGGTCCTGCTGTTTTTGGGCCATTGGCTGCAGTACCTGCCCCGCTGCGTGTTGGCGGCCATCGTGTTTACCATTGCGGTCGGGCTCGTCGCCGTGGGCCAGCTGAACGAGATCCGCCGGGAGAGCCCGGGCGAATTTGCGCTGGCTTTGGCGACGGCCGTTAGCGTCGTGATCGCCGGGGTGGAAAACGGGATCTTGGTCGCGATGGGGCTCTCGTTGCTGCGGCACGTGCGGCACAGCTATCGGCCGCATACGATGGTGCTGGCCCCGAACGACGACGGGCGGTGGGAGCCTCGTCCCTCGCAGGCCGGGCTGGAGACGGCACCCGGCCTGATCATCTACCGCTTCGGCGCCGACCTGTTCTATGCGAACGAGCACCAGTTCGTCGACGAGGTGCGGCGATTGATCGACACCGCCCCCGACCCTGTTCACCGGTTCATCATCGACGCCTCCGCGATCACTGATCTCGACTACTCGGCGGGCCGCTCCGTCAATGCCTTGTGCCAGGACTTGGCCGGGCGCGGCATCGAGATCATCTTCGCCCGCGCGAACCGGTATCTGCGCGCGGACATGGATCGTCACGGCGTCACCGCGGTGATCGGGAAAGCCAACATCTATGCGACCTTGCATGAAGCGCTGGCGGGAACACGCGGCCGCGATCCGGGCGCGCGAGGCGATCCTCGCGAGGCAAGGCGGCGGGTCGACGACCTGTCGTGACCCACCCGAAGCGCCGGATCCCCCGGCAGGAGCGAATGGCGCTTGACCCGCGGCCGAAGCGAATGCTCGGCGTCCATCCCGACGCCCGCAGGTGCGGGCGGGTCAGCCGCCTGACCGACCTGCGCGCCGAGAGGCTCCGCTCCGTTTTCGCGATCTTGTTCAGGCCATGGTCAGCGCCAGCGTGCTCGGCTGCATCGCTGACCGGCGAGGCGCGCTACACCGTGGCAAGCGCTTGGGCGAGGCATGGAAGCCCGTGCCCCCAGGGGCCAGGCGCGATCTGGCCGCGGCCCGCATCCTTTCGCTGGCTCAGGTTTCTGCTGCTGCAAGCGCAAGCCCTCGGCTCTTCGGCGAAGCACGGTCGTGCGGCGGAGCGACTGGATCTATCTGTTGCTGAAACCCGGCATCGCGTTGGTGCGGGTGAACTGGCCGATCCGCGTCCCGTTCGTGGCCGAGGGTATATTTTCTTCGCGGGACGCCGCCCCAAGCAACGCGTTAATAGCGGACCTTGAGCCGGCGCCGATCATGTTCGAAAATGGCCAGCGGTGAATATCGATGTCTCCTATAGTCCGTGCCATGGATAAGAATCTCGACCCCGCAGCCTGCTATCGGGCGTTTCAAGCGCGTGATGCCCGGTTCGATGGGGTCTTTTATGTCGGCGTTCTCTCCACGGGTATTTACTGTCGCCTGATCTGTCCCGCGGGGCCGCCGCAGTTCAAGACTTGCACCTTTCTGCCCAGTGCTGCTGCAGCCCGGCAGCACGGCTTCAGACCCTGCCTGCGCTGCCGGCCGGACCTAAGTCCAGGCATTGCCGGCTGGCGGGGTACGGCGACGAGGGTATCCCGGGCCCCCTGTCGGATTTCCGAAGGGGTGTTGAATAATGCCGCGATCGATGGGCTGGCCGCCCATCTGGGGGTCACGGCACGGCACTTTCGGCGCCTGTTTCGACGGGTATCCGGATTTGAGTGTGTTTCCGGTCTCTGATACAGCCTTTGTCATCTTGGCGTAAAACCGGATTTTGCCTTCCGTGCGCCGTTGCTCTATCATTAAACCGGATTTTGTTGTGGGAGAAGAAGACGTGAAGCCCTCTGAAGCCTTGGCTTCGAACCGTGCCGCGATCCGGCACGTGGTCGAGTCTCACCGCGCCCGCAATGCTCGGGTCTTCGGCTCCGTACTGCACGGCCAGGACACCGACAGCAGCGATCTCGACATCCTCATCGACCCGACGCCGGAAACGACCCTGTTCGACATCAGCGCGATCCGTGTGGAACTGCGCAAGTTGCTCGGCGTGCCGGTGGACGTGCTGACGCCCAACGGATTACCAGACAAGTTCCGTGCCGCCGTGCTCGCGGAGGCCAGTCCCGTATGAGCCGCGATCCTCAGCGACTGCCCGACTACCTGGGGCACATCCTTGAAGCCATCGAGCGCATCCACGCCTACGTGGCCGATGTTGACGAAGTTGGCTTCTTGTCCAGCAAGATCGTGCAGGACGCCGTGATTCGCAACCTGGAAGTGATCGGCGAAGCCAGTCGCAATATCGAGCGTGTCCACCCGGAGTTCGCCGCAGCGCACCCGGAGCTTCCCTTGGCGCTCGCCAATGACATGCGCAACGCACTTGCACACGGCTACTTCAAGGTGGACTTGGAAATCGTCTGGAAGACGATTCAGAGCAACCTGCCAGACCTACACGCGCAAATCACCGCGGTGAGCGCGGCGCTCTCCCGTAACTCCGATCACGAAGGAATGGAACCATGAAAACCGGATACACCGCCGAACAGGCGGCTTCGTTCTTGCCCAGTGACACCGGCCTGTCCGAGTGGCAAGTCGGCTTTCTGGCCGTTGCCTTGGATGAGGTGGCCGAGTGGCACGAGCTCATGGGCAAAGCGGGCAGCATCGCTTGTTATGAATGCGCGGACGAACTCACGCAGACGAACAGCCAGCACAGGGGCAGCATTGAACCCGTCGTGTATGCGCTGACCGACCTGACTTTCAGTGTCTCGTGGCGCCGTGACAGGAGCCATTGAAACCATGTCCGTCATCGCAGAAAGCCCCGACGACCAATCGACTGCTATCACTGTCAGGAAACCACGCACCCGGCGGCAACCTCAGCCGATCCAGTCGCCTGCCTCGAAGGCGTCACAGTTTGAAGCCGCCGCCTATGGCCGTCTGCTTGAGCGCGCGGAGATGAAGGAGGCCCTATTCCGACTGGAAAGCGCCCAGGTGAAGCGCGATAGCGTCAGCCGGAAGCTGTGCGCTGGGTCGGCAGCCGTATCCGTCGAAGACCTTGCACGTTGGGAAACTGAACTTGCAGCCGCCAAAGATAGCTGGGTGGCGCTCGCCAAACACTCACCACTTCACACGAAACAACCGTTGCTGGCGGCGCATTGACCCATGCCCGCGAACATCCTGAACCTCCCCGACTTCAAGGTGCAGCGGGTCGAGGAAGCCGATCACGACTATCACGTCTACGCCGAAGTCTCGAATCCTCCCGGCGGCTGCACGGCCTGCGGCTCTGATCGCCTGATCGGCCACGGTCGTAATGAGCAGGTTATCCGCGACCTGCCGACCCACGGCAAGCGCCTTGCGATGCACGTGGACACGCGCCGCTGGCGGTGCCAGTCCTGCGGCAAGACCTTCATGGAGGCGCTGCCCGCCGTCAACGCCAAGCGCGAGATGACCGAGCGGCTGGTGAAGTGGATCGGCCAGCAGAGCTTGAAGCGGACGTTTGCCAGCATCGCTGACGACACCGGCCTGGACGAGAAGACCATCCGCAACATCTTTCGCGACTACATCAACGAGCTGGAAGGCGAATTCCGCTTTGAGACACCGAAGTGGATGGGTATTGACGAAATCCACCTCATCAAGCCTCGCTGCGTCATCAGCAACATCCGCAACAACACCATCATCGACATGCTACCGAACCGGGACAAGAAGACGGTGGTGAACTACCTCTACAACTTGCAAGGGAAGTCGGAGGTGCAGTACGTGGCGATGGACATGTGGACGCCGTACCGCGATGCCGTCGCGGCGGTGCTGCCAGACGCCCGGATCGTCATCGACAAGTTCCACGTCGTGCGTATGGCGAATGACGCCGTGGAGAAGGTCAGGAAGAGCCTCCGGGAGCACCTGACTCCCAAGCAGCGCCGGGGCCTGATGCACGACAGATTCGTGCTGCTCAAACGCGAGAGCGACCTGAACGACAAGGAAGCACTGCTGCTGGACGGCTGGACGAAGAACTATCCCGAGCTGGGAGCTGCGTACAGGCTCAAGGAAGGCTTCTACGCCATCTATGAAGGGTCAGGTAGCCCCGAAGCCGCTATAGCGGCCTACGAGGTGTGGAACAAGGCCGTGGTGCCCGAGATGCGGGATGCCTTCCACGACCTGATCCGGGCCTTCACGAACTGGCAGCCGTTCATCCTCAACTACTTCGAGCATCCCGTCACCAACGCCTACACCGAAAGCCTGAACAGCTTGATCCGCGTGATGAACCGGCCGGGGCGCGGCTACAGCTTCGAGGCACTGCGAGCCAAGATTCTGTTTACCGAGGGCACGCACAAGCACAAGCTTAGTCGTCCGAAATTCGAGCGGCGGCGCGAACCTGAATTGGCCGTGGCGGAAGAAGTCATGGGCTTCGGCGTACCGGACGATGCGATAGGCTATGGTCTGCCGCCTGGGCACTTCGGAAAGGCGGTTCTGACTCCAAGGAAGAGCACGCCGAAGGTCGAGCACCCACACGAACCGCCAGGGCCACCGAAGAACTACGGGGCCGACATAAACACATTGATCGAGCTACTGGAATCCGGACGGCTGTGAGCCTTCAAACACAGCCAAATCCGGATACCCGTTTCGACGGCACCTAGGCGTCACGCCGATTTCAGTGGCGCAGACGCACCGCATCCTGTTTGCAATAGGTGTTTAACCCCACATCACCCGCAAATAGCACCACATTGCGTCGTTGATTTCAGCCCTGCGTTGCCTTATAGTGAAATCAAATTGCGTGATTGACTAAGCCAATCCATCAAGCCCTCTGAAGCTCTTCACAGCCACCGCGAGGCTGTACTGCAAATCGCCGCACGGCTTGGCGCGCAAGCCCGCTCGCCAAGGGCGGTGGTGACTGCGCCTGCCGTTGGCCAGGTGGCGAGAGGCAACCATGCCGGCGCCTCACCCTAACGCCCGCGACGTCTGTCGCAGGTCATTGCCGTGGGTCCCTCGCGCCGCGATGGGGTTCTCGGCGAGCCGCTCAGGCCGAGGTCCGTTTCCGGCCAGCTTCCGCGCCGAAACTGCGTTACCCTTGCCTAAACACGGCCAAGGCGAAACCTCATGACCAAAGCGTCCCTCCAGATGCACCGCGTGTCGACGTCCATTGGCGGCATCCTGATGCTTTCGGATGCCGAGGGGCGGGTTCGCGTCCTCGCGTTCACCGACAGGGCGCACTGCCTGCACCGGGTGCTGCGGGCCCAGGCGCCAATGGCTACACGGTGGTGGAAAGCCGCGGCACCGCTGACGGCGTCCACGAGGTGCGCGCCTATTTCCACGGCGATCTGACGGCCCTCGACAGGATCGGGATCGCGCCCTTTTGCGCATTGTTGTATATTTTCAGCATGTCTCGCAAGGTGGTCAGCATTCACGAAGCCGCCGAGTTCCTTGGCGTCGCCGCACAAACGCTGCGGCGCTGGGAGCGCGAAGGCAAACGTATTCCCGACGAGCGCACGCCCGGCGGGCGTCGGCGCTACGACTTGGCACGGTTGCGGCCTGAGCAATTTCGCGCGCCGGAGGCCGCGCTTCGCACCGTCGCCTATGCTCGCGTCTCCAGCCATGACCAAAAGGATGACCTGGAACGGCAGAAGCAGGTGCTCGAACGCTACTGCGCCCGGCAGGGCTGGACGTTCGAGGTCATCGCCGACCTGGGTTCGGGCATGAACTACCCCAAGAAGGGCCTCAAGCGACTTCTGGACGACG
>JAJYKK010000046.1 GCA_021788645.1 Pseudomonadota bacterium | reverse complement strand
TGTAGATGCGCAGGGAACCGAAGAACATGACAGAAAAGCAAAGGCCAGACCAAAAACCAAACCGTCCGCTCAGCGCACTCCTGTGTGAGTGTGACCCCCTCTTGGCGCAAGGCTGGCTTTGTACTCGTCGCCTAAGCGGGGGAATGCGCGGACAAGTGTTCAGTGCTATACTCTCGTCCACTTTGACGCCGCCGCGCCCTTCACCCGCCCCATGAATTGGTCATCCGCTCCTTCTCGCCGCAGCTTGTTTCTCTTGCTCTTGATCGGCACCCTGCTGTGGTTCGGCAATCTCAACTACCGCAAGCTCATCAACCCCGACGAGGGGCGCTATGCCGAGATTCCTCGCGAGATGGTCGCCACCGGCGAGTGGATCACGCCGCGGCTTGACGGCATCAAATACTTCGAAAAACCGGCGCTGCAGTATTGGGCGACCGCGGCCGCCTACGAGGCGTTCGGCGAGCACGAGTGGACGGCGCGCCTCTGGAGCGCGCTGACGGGATTCCTGGGCATCCTCCTCACCTATTATGCCGGGGTGCGCCTCTTTGGCCGGGATGCGGGGCTCTTTGGCGCACTCGTGCTGGGTTCCAGCGTGCTCTATGCCGCCATTGCCCACATCAACACCCTCGACATGGGCGTGACGTTCTTCATGGGGGCGACGCTCGAATGCTTCTTGCTCGCCCAACGCGCCGGAGCCAGTCCGCCGGAGTCCCGCTTCTGGATGCTGGCCACCTGGGTCGCCATGGCCCTGGCCATGCTCAGCAAAGGGCTCATCGGCATCGTGCTGCCGGGGGGCGTGCTCGTGATCTACACCCTCGTGTCACGCGACTGGCGCTTGTGGCGACGCGTGCAGATCGGACTCGGGAGCCTTCTTTTCTTCCTCATCGCGGCGCCCTGGTTCATCGCGGTCACGTGGAAGAACCCTGAATTCTTTCATTTCTTCTTCATTCACGAACATTTTGAGCGTTTTCTCACGAGGGAAGCCCATCGCTACCATCCCTGGTACACGTTCATCCCCATCCTGCTGCTCGGCATCCTGCCATGGCTTGCGCCTTTCTTCGCGGCTTTGCGCTCCGGGTTCGCCGCCGATGGCAATGGCAAGGGCCTCCAGGCGCGGCGCCTTCTGTTGATCTGGTCGGTCTTCATCTTCGTCTTCTTCTCGATTTCGGATTCGAAGCTGCCCTCCTACATCCTGCCCATCTTTCCGGCGCTGGCGCTGCTCATCGGCGACGTCCTGGCCCGCACCCGGCCGCGCACGTTCTTCTGGCAGTCCCTGCCATTGGCAGCGCTGGCGCTGGCAGGTCTCCTCTATTCGCCCTTCGTCACGCGCCTCGCGAGCGACGACGTTCCCAAGGTCCTCTACGCCCACTATGTGCCTTGGCTCATCGCCGCCTTCTCGGTGTGGACGCTGTCCATCGTCGCGACCCTGGTGTTCGCCCGCCGGGGCGCGCTCCGGCCCGCGGTACTCACCCTCGCCCTCGGGAGCTTCGTGGCCGGGCAATTGGGCATGATGGGCCACAATTCGCTGGCCCCGGCCAACTCGACGTATTATCTCGCCCGTGCGATCAAACCGTATCTTCGCCCCGGCGCGCCCTTCTATAGCGTGGGCATGTACGAACAAACGCTCCCTTACTATATCAAGCGCACGGTAACGCTGGTCGCCCATCGCGGCGAACTCGGCTTCGGGCTTGACCAGCAGCCCTCCCTGTGGATCCCCACCGTCGCCGGATTCGAGCGCATCTGGCCGCAGCAACCCTATGCCCTGGCCATCATGCCACGGGGGCAACTCCGCCACTTCCTGCACGACGGCCTCAAGATGTCCGTCATCGCGCGCAACTCACGCTGGACCGTCGTCAAAACGCCATGAGCCTCATCGCCGCCTCCCTCATTTTGCTGGGCGTCCTCCTCAACGCGACAGCGCAGCTGCTCCTCAAGGCCGGGACGAATGCCGTGGGGACCTTTGCCTTCAGCCGGGCCAACATTCTGCCCGTGGGGCTCAAGCTCGCGACCGACTACCATATCCTGGGGGGCCTCGGATGCTATGTGATCAGCGTGGTCGTCTGGATCATGGCGCTCTCGCGCGTCGAGGTCAGCGTGGCCTACCCGATGCTCTCCATCGGCTACATCGTGAATGCGCTGGCCGCCTGGTACCTTTTCGGGGAACCAGTCAGCCTTGGCAAGCTGGCAGGCATCGGCGTTATAATCGTGGGCGTCTACATGGTTGCCAGAAACTAACCGATTCCCGTCCTCTGCGCCTTGCGCGATCGCCTCTTTCGCCCGACGATAGGATTCCGCCGCCCATGACCTTCCTGCCCTTTACTCGCCCGAGCATCGACGAGGACACCATCGCGGGCGTCGCCGACGTCCTGCGTAGCGGCTGGATCACCAGTGGCCCCCAGGTCAAAGCCTTCGAAGAGCAGCTCTCGGCCTACCTGGGCGGGCGCACGGTCAAGACCGTGAGCTCCGGCACCGCCGCCTTGGAGATCGCGCTGCAGCTGTGCGGCGTCGGCCCCGGGGATGAAGTCATCACCACCCCCATTTCCTGGGTCGCCACCGCCAACAGCGTTCTCCATGTCGGCGCCACGCCCGTCTTCGTGGACGTGGACATCGCCACGCGAAACATCGATCTTGGAAAAATCGAGGCGGCCATCACCCCCCGCACCAAGGCCATCCTGCCCGTCGATCTTGCCGGCCTTCCGGTCGACCGGGAACGCCTGTACCAGATTGCCCGGCGCCATCACCTGCGGGTCGTCGAAGATGCCGCCCAATCGATGGGCGCGCGCTACCGCGGCCAGCGCGTCGGCGCCTTCGGGGACCTCGTGGCCATCAGCTTCCATGCCAACAAGAACATGACCACCGGCGAAGGTGGAGCGCTGGTGCTGCCCGATCCCGCGGACGGCACGATGTTCGAGAAGCTGCGCCTGCAAGGGGTGGTGCGGCTTGCGGACGGCACGATGGAAGTCGATGTGGCCGGCGGCAAAGCCAACCTCACCGACATCGCCGCACGCATCGGGATCGGTCAACTCGCGCGCGTGGAGGCGTTCAATGCACGCCGCCGAGAGCTCGCCCGCCACTATTTTGCATGCCTCGACCAGGACCTCCGATGCGCCCTGCCCTTGGCTGATTTCGCGGACACCAACTGGCACATGTTCCAGGTGCTGCTGCCCCTGGGCGAGCTTACCTTGAGCCGCGGCGAGTTCATTGCCCAGATGCGCGAGAGAGAGATCGGGATCGGCGTTCACTACCCGGCCATTCACCTTTACGCACTCTATCGCCAGCGGGGATTTTGCGAAGGCCAGTTCCCCAATGCCGAGCGCATCGGGCGCGAGACCGTGACGCTCCCCCTATTCCCGGCCATGAGCCTCGAAGACGTCGAGCGCGTCTGCGAAGCCATGGCCTCGGTCTTGCGACCCGCCCTCCGATGAAGGACCCCGGGTTCCCCCTAAAGCCAGGCTGGAGCTTATGACCCCCGACCTTTCCGTGGTGATTCCCGTGTACAACGAGGAGCGCGGACTCCCGGCGCTCTTCGCGCGCCTATATCCCGCCCTTGACCGTCTGGGCCTGAACTACGAGATCATCTTCGTCAACGACGGCAGCCATGACCATTCGGTGGCCCTGCTGCGCGAACAATTCAGCCAGCGACCGGAGGTCACGCGCGTCATTCTCCTGAATGGCAATTTCGGACAGCACATGGCCATCATGGCCGGTTTCGAGCGCACCCGCGGGCGCCGTGTCGTGACCCTCGATGCCGACCTGCAGAACCCCCCCGAGGAAATCGGCAAACTGCTCGCCAAGATGGACGAGGGTTACGACTATGTGGGCAGCATCCGGATGCGGCGGGCGGACCAGTGGTGGCGCCGCTCCGCCTCGCGGGCGATGAATCACCTGCGCGAACGCCTCACAAGCATCAAAATGACCGACCAGGGCTGCATGCTGCGGGCCTACGATCGGCATATCATCGATGCCATCAACGAGACCAAGGAAGTCAGCACCTTCATCCCGGCCCTCGCCTATACCTATGCCGCCAACCCGACCGAGGTTCCGGTGGCCCACGAGGAACGGGCCCATGGGGAATCCAAGTACTCGCTGTACCGCCTCATTCGCCTCAATTTCGACCTCGTCACAGGCTTTTCCGTGGTGCCGCTGCAATGGTTCTCCTTCACCGGCATCGTGATCTCCCTGCTGTCCGGTCTGTTCGTGATCTACCTGATGCTACGGCGCCTGATCATCGGACCCGAAGTACAGGGCGTGTTTACGCTGTTCGCGATCGCGTTTTTCTTCATCGGCGTCATGCTGTTCGGCATCGGCTTGCTCGGCGAATACGTCGGGCGCATTTACCAGCAGGTCCGCCACCGGCCGCGCTACCTCATCCAGGCGGTCCTGGAACGGACCGAATGACGCCCTCATGACCCGTGCCGTCGTCTTCGCTTATCACAACGTGGGCTGCCGCTGCCTGTCCGTGCTGCTCGCCCACGGGGTCGACATTGCTCTTGTGCTCACGCACGAGGACAACCCGTCGGAAACCATCTGGTTCGACAGCGTGGCCGCCCTCGCCGCCGAACACGACATCCCGGTGCTCAAGACGCTCGACCCGAATGGTCCCGACGTCGTCGCCCGCATCGCCCAACTCGCGCCGGATTTCCTGTTCTCGTTTTATTACCGCCTGATGCTCAAGGCGCCGCTGCTCGCGCTGCCCCGCCGCGGGGCGCTCAACATGCACGGCTCGCTGCTGCCGAAATATCGCGGCCGCGTGCCCGTCAACTGGGCCATCATCAGCGGCGAAAGGCACACGGGCGCGACCTTGCATTACATGACGGAGAAGCCCGACGCGGGGGCCATCGTCGGCGCTCAGGCGGTGCCCATCCTGCCCGAGGACAGCGCGCTCACGGTCTTTCACAAGGTGACCTGGGCCGCGGAGCTGACCTTGGACCGGGCGCTGCCCGCCCTGATGGCGGGCACGGCCACATCGTACGCCCAAGATCTTGCGCAGGGTTCATATTTTGGCGGGCGGCGAGCCGAAGATGGTAAAATCGACTGGACGAAGGACGCCTGGTCGATACACAATCTGGTCCGCGCCGTGGCCCCTCCCTACCCGGGAGCGTTCACCACCTTGCTGGGGCAAACCTTGCGCCTCCTTCGCACCCGGGTCGAGCCGACCCTGCGGGCGCCTGCGCCCGGTGCCCATTTTTTCTGCACGGGCGGCCGCTGCTACTGCTCATGTGGCGACGGCGGCGTGCTGCGCGTGCTCGAGTGCGTGCTCGACGGGCATCTCATGACGCCCGCCGACTTCGTCGCGCGTTTCGGCGAAGCGCATTGTCCCCTGGGGACATAGACGCAAAGCAGGACACGCTGCGGCGTGCCCAAGGGCGCCCTGTGAGGGCTTGGGGTGGGCGGCCACCCTCGTTTAATTTGGATAGCATCAGGAAAGGAGTAGCGGGGACCGGTCATGTCGCCTCGGCATGGCGCGCTATCCCACCTCGGCTCGCGGGCCGGGGCTCCCGCGCATGTGGATGAGAAAGATTCTGATCCTTGGGGTCAATGGCTTCATCGGACACCATTTGAGCCAACGCATCCTGGAGACGACCGATTGGGAAGTCTACGGCATGGACATGATGCGCGACCGGCTCACGGATCTCATGGCGTCCCCCCGCTTCCACTTCTTCGAGGGCGACATCACCATCAACAAGGAATGGATCGAGTACCACATCAAGAAGTGCGACACGGTCATTCCGCTTGTGGCCATTGCCACGCCGGCGACCTACGTCAAGGAGCCGCTCAAGGTCTTCGAACTCGACTTCGAGGCCAATTTGCCCATCGTCCGGCAATGCGTCAAATACGGCAAGCGCATCCTGTTCCCCTCCACGTCGGAAGTCTACGGGATGTGCAAGGACAGCGAATTCGATCCGGACGCCTCCGACCTCGTGCTCGGCCCCATCAACAAGCCGCGCTGGATCTATTCCTGCAGCAAGCAGCTGATGGATCGTGTGATCTGGGCCTACGGCATGCAGGGCGCGCTAGACTTCACGCTCTTTCGCCCCTTCAACTGGATCGGGTCCGGGCTCGATAGCATCTATACCCCCAAGGAAGGCAGTTCGCGCGTCATCACGCAGTTCCTGGGCCACATCGTGCGCGGCGAGGAGATCAAGCTGGTCGACGGCGGCACGCAGAAGCGCGCATTCACCTATGTCGATGACGGGGTAGGCGCACTGATGAAGATTATCGAGAATCCGGGCGGGATCGCCAGCGGAAAAATCTACAACATCGGCAATCCGCGCAACAACTACTCGGTCCGCGAACTGGCGCAGATGATGCTCGATCTGGCGATGACCTATCCGGAATACCGCGACACGGCGGCCAAGGTGCGCGTGGTGGAGACCACGTCCGCCGCCTATTACGGCTCGGGCTATCAAGACGTTCAGAACCGCGTGCCGAAGATCGACAATACCTGCCAGGACCTCGGCTGGTCGCCCACCGTCAGCATGGAGCAGGCGCTCAAGTTCATCTTCGATGCGTATCGGGGGCAGGTGGCCGAGGCCAGACGCCTGGTGGAATAGCCTACGCGGCACGACGCCGGCTTGCCGCGGGAACGGCCGCCCTTGGGGCCGACCTGCGCGACCGACGCCACACGGTAAACCATGAAGCTTGCCCTTAAGATCGACGTCGACACTCTACGCGGCACGCGTGAAGGCGTGCCGCGGCTCGTCGAGCTCCTGCGCCGACACCAGGCGGGCGCCACCTTCCTTTTCAGCCTGGGCCCGGACCATACCGGGCGCGCCATCCGCCGCGCCCTTCGGCCGGGCTTCATGCGCAAGGTCTCGCGCACCTCCGTGGCCTCGCATTATGGCCTGAAAACCTTGCTCTACGGCACGCTCCTTCCCGGCCCGGACATCGGAAGACGCTGCGCCGAGACGATGCGCGAGGTGCGCGATGCCGGGTTCGAAGTCGGCATCCATTGCTACGATCATGTCCGCTGGCAAGACTACGTCGCCTCGCGCGACGCCCAGTGGACGGCGGATGAGATGGGAAAGGCCTTCGAGCGCTTCGAGGCGATCTTCGGCGTCCGCCCGCGCACCCATGGGGCTGCGGGATGGCAGATCAACATCCACGCGCTGCGCCTCGAACAGCGGCTGGGCTTCGCCTATTGCAGCGATACGCGCGGGAGCGCCCCGTTCATCCCGGTACGCAATGCCGAGGCCATCCTCTGCCCGCAGCTGCCCACGACCCTGCCCACGCTGGACGAGCTGATCGGTCGCGACGGGTTCACCGAGCAAAACGTGGCCCAGCATCTCCTCGCCTTGAGCGAGGAAGGCGGCGCACAGGGACACGTCTATACCCTGCATGCCGAGCTGGAGGGCATGAAACTCGCACCAGTGCTGGAGGCGCTCCTCGCCGGCTGGCGCCAGCGCGGCTTCGAACTCGTGTCACTGGAAGACTATTTCAGGGCCCTCGACGCCGCGGCACTGCCGTATCACGAAGTCGTGATGGGCGAAGTTCCTGGGCGCGCGGGGCTGCTCGCCCTCCAGGGCCCCCCTTTCCTGGACGAGGCCGGCTAGGCGTGCGATCGTCCGTGCGCACAGCGTCCCCGGCGCCTCTTGCGAGCCGCGGGACATCCCTTCACCAGCGACAAGAGAGAGGGTTTCCAGCATGACGCCAGGCACCCCGATGCCCCCCCTTGACCTGCCGGCGACCGGCGGCCACCACGTCCATTTCCCGCTGGCCGGCGGCACGCCTTTCGTGCTCTACTTCTACCCGAAGGATAATACGCCGGGCTGCACGACCGAGGCGCAGGCCTTCCGGGACAGCTATCCGGACTTCGTTCGGCTTGGCGTCACGGTGTTCGGCATCTCGCGCGACAGCCTGAAATCGCACGAAAGCTTCAAGGCGAAGTGGCAACTGCCCTTCGAGCTCCTGAGCGATGCGGATGAGGGGGCGTGCGAGACCTTCCAGGTCATCAAGCTCAAGAACATGTATGGCAAGAGCGTCCGCGGCATCGAGCGCAGCACGTTTGTCTTCGATGACCAGGGCATCCTCCGCCGGGCATGGAGAGGCGTCAAGGTGCCAGGCCATGTGAACGAAGTCCTGGCGTTCATTCAAGACGAAATGGCTCGCCCGTAGCATCGACCAGACAACGACAGAGGGACTTATCCATGGCGCAAGCCGCCCGTGTGCGCAGAAAGCTGTTCGTATTGGACACCAACGTGCTGATGCATGATCCTTCCAGCCTCTTCCGTTTCGAGGAGCATGACATCTATATCCCCATGGCGACGCTGGAGGAGCTCGACCACAACAAGAAGGGAATGTCCGAAGTCGCCCGCAACGCACGCCAGGCCAGCCGTTTTCTGGACGAGATCGTGCGCACCTTCGACGGGCGCATCGAGCAGGGGATTCCGCTGAGCGCCCATAGCCACGACAGTGCGTCCGGCCACCTGTTCCTCCAGACCAGCGCCCTAAGCTCCGAGATCCCGGCCACCCTGCCGAACAGCAAGGTCGACAACCAGATCCTCGGCGTGGTCCTCCACCTGAAGGGGGAACAGCCCAAGCGCCAGGTCACCCTGGTCAGCAAAGACATCAACATGCGGATCAAGGCGCGCGCCTTGGGAATCGCCGCGGAAGACTATTTCAGCGACAAGGTGCTGGAAGATACCGATCTGCTCTATGCAGGCCTGCGGGAACTGCCGGACCGCTTTTGGGAGACCCACGGCAAGGGGATCGAGTCCTGGACCGAGGCCGGACGCACGTATTACCGCGTGAAGGGCCCGCTGTGCGCAAGCCTGCTGGTCAACGAGTTCGTCTATCAGGAAAGCGGAAAACCCTTTCATGCCATGGTGCGCGAGGTGAAAGGCGGCACTGCGCTCTTCGAAACGGTCAGGGATTATACCCACCAGAAGAACAACATCTGGGGCATCACGGCGCGCAACCGCGAACAGAATTTCGCGCTGAACGTCCTCATGAACCCCGACATCGATTTCGTCACCCTGGTCGGACAGGCCGGTACCGGCAAGACCCTCCTCACGCTCGCCGCGGGCCTCATGCAAACGCTCGAGCACAAGCTCTACAGCGAAATCATCATGACTCGCGTCACCGTGCCGGTCGGGGAAGACATCGGTTTCCTTCCCGGCACCGAGGAAGAAAAGATGACCCCCTGGATGGGCGCGCTGGAAGACAACCTAGATGTCCTTAACCACACCGACGAGGAGGCGGGCGACTGGGGGCGCGCGGCGACCCAGGACCTCATCCGGACGCGGATCAAGATCAAGTCTCTCAACTTCATGCGCGGACGGACATTCCTCAACAAGTACCTCATCATCGACGAGGCCCAGAACCTGACCCCCAAGCAGATGAAGACCCTGATCACGCGGGCGGGCCCGGGAACCAAGGTGGTTTGCCTGGGGAACATCTCCCAGATCGACACGCCTTACCTGACGGAAGGCAGCTCCGGTCTGACCTACGTCGTCGACCGTTTCAAGAACTGGCCGCACAGTGGCCACGTGATGCTCCAGCGCGGGGAGCGCTCGCGTCTCGCCGACTATGCGGCGGAGACACTCTGATTCAGGCATCGCCCGGCTCCTCCGCCGCCCCTTCCGGCCGCGCGAGCCGCTCGTAATGCCGTGAGAATACGACCTCGAGTTCGTCGATAACCTCCTTGGCGGGCCTGCCCTGCACCACATGCTGGGACATGTAGTGCGATGTCTCGTGCAGCAGCTTCGAGGCGTCCACCATGGGATAAGTGGCCCGCAACCGCTTGATCGCCTTGACGACGCTCTCCTCCGCCGGGCGCGTGATCGCAACCGGCGAGCCCATGGGTTCCGGCGCGGCCGTCTCCGTGCGTCCCGCCAGGAATTCCGCGAATGCCAGCAGCGTCTCACGTTGCGCAGGCGAGAGCCCTCGAAAGCACTTCACCAACCGCTTCTCGTCACTCATTCAGTGTTGTCTCCTCGCTTGTCCGCGGGGCGCACGGCCAGCCCGATGACCGGCCGCTTGCGCCGTTCCCTCATCAGGCCGAGGGCGTCCACCAGCGCCCCCGCAATGCGGTCCGCCGTGACCTGCCAATCCGCCCAGCAGCGTCTCGATTCTTCCAGCAATTCCCCGATATCCTCCGGCAATTCGCGCCCTTCCTCCATGATCATGTCTTCGATCATGCCCGGCTTGATTTCTGGCCGAAACAGCAGACCGTAGGTCATGCCATCCGGCCGAATCGCGAGCCACCGGCCGGCCTCGTCCACCACGATCGGCAAGAGGTCCGGGGGAAGATCCATCGCGCCCTCGTGCATCACCAGCACCCGCCGGCCATCGACCGCCTGGGCAAGCGGATCGTCGCGTCCGGCAGGCGCCATTCGCGCGGTCGTCCAATAGGCATGGTGCAGCGTCGGCGCACAGGGCGTCGCGCCCGCCGTCCAGGCCACGAGCAAACCGCCGAACCCGATGCCTACCACAGGGCGCCGCGCACGCTGAATGCTCTGGAGGAGCCGCCGTTCGCTTTTCACCCAAGGGCAATGGAGGTCGTCGTCGACCGCGAAGGCGCCCCCGAGCAGCCACAGCGCATCGAAGGCCAGCGCGCCGGCCGGCACGGCGTCCCCCGCGAACGGGCGGCAATAGACGAAACCGATGCCGCGCGAGTGGAGCTGGTTTTCCACGAGCCCCAAGAATTCAGAATGGCTATGCTGGACCACCAGAAACGTGTTCATGGCCGTAGTCGCTCACGACGCCGCGCCGGCCGAGCCGAAGGCCTCCCTCAGGAGGACCGATCGGTGGTCGATTGTGCGGGCAATTGGGGCGGTGCGTCCTTCAGGAAATCGAGGAACGTCTGCAAGAGCTTCGAACGAAACTTCTCGCCCAGGTAGACAAGGGACAAGGGTCTGATGAGCCGGGGTGCCAATGGCACCGCGACCAGATCACCCAGTTTCAATTCCCGTGTGATGGTCGAGCTGGAGACGATGGCGATCCCCAGTCCCGCCTCGACGGCACCTTTGATCGCCTCGCGGCTGCCCAATTCCATCGCGACGTCCAGATCGTCGGGCAGGATGCCCGCAGCCCGGAAATAGCGGTCAATCACCTCCCGCGTGCCCGACCCCAGTTCTCGTCCCACATACGGCTGCTCGGCCACTTCCTCGGCGGTGACGGACGACAGGCTGGCAAAGGGATGGGACGGGGCGCAGATCATCACAAGTTCGTCGTCGCAGCACACTTCGGTGCTCAGGTTCGGGTGATGGGAGGGCGATTCGATCAAGCCGATGTCCAGCGTATGGTCACTGATCTTGTTTTCGATCGTCTCCGAGTTCGCCACGGTCAGGCGCGCTTGCACCTGCGGATAGCGCGCCTTGAACTGGCCCAGGATCTTCGGCAAGAGGTACTCCGCAATCGTCGTGCTCGCCCCGATCATCAGCGGCCCACTGACCTGCCCGGTCATCTCGCCCAGGCGCGTCTCCATCTCCCTCGAGAGGTCAAGGATCCGCTCCGCGTACGCCAGCGCGAGTTCCCCCGCGGGGGTGAGGGTGATGCGGCCGTGGGTGCGCTCGAAGAGCCGTGCATTGAAATGCTCCTCGAGCTGCTTGACCTGGAACGTCACGGCCGGCTGCGTCATGTACAAGAGCTCAGCGGCCTTGGTAAAGCTCAGCTGCTTCGCGACTGTGTGAAAAACCTGAAGGCGTCGATCTGCCATAATTGAAGGCCACCGGGAAAAATAAGCGCGGCATCCCGACGCACCGGCCGGCATGTGATAACATTTTACATGGATTTGCGGCAATCGCCACAGCCCATCTGCCCATCACGCAGACCGCCGGGCGCGAGGCGAGTAGACATGCGGACACGACCCGGAGAGATCCCGGATGACGCGAGCGACCTGGCAACGCCTCGATCTCGAAGGCGCGGGGCTGCAAAGCGCGAACATGACCTTTGCGCGCCTGAGGAAGCGGCGCGCCCTGGGGTTCGTCTTGCTGCTCCCCTTTCCCCTGGGCCTGCATCGCGCCTATCTTGAGGATCACCAGGGTGCATGGGCCTATCGCTTGGCGAGCCTTCTGGCCCTCGGGGCCTATCTTGGGGGATATTCCGCGTTGGCCCTCCTCCTCGGCCTCGGACTATGCGTCTACGCGCTCTATGATGTGCGCTGGATCGACCAGCAGGTCATCCGCCTGAACAAGGCCTTGCGCTTGCGGGTATGCCTGAAGCCCGGGCCAGGCGTCCCGCCCGATTTCACGGGGCGGCCTGCCGGCATCGACGCCGTCTTGGCGGACTACCTGCGGCAAAAGGAACAAGAACGCGCGGGCCAGGGCCCCGTCGCGGGCGAGCAGGCGGCGGACGCGCCGCCGCCTCGCCAGGCGCCGTCGCTCGCCGAGCAGGAGGCATGGCTTAAGGGCGTGTCGCCCGCCAAGCGGCCGCCGCGCTAGGATTTCGCCTGGCGACAGGCGCCGTTTCGTGATATAAAGCAAGCCAAGACCTCATCGCGAAACGACGGCCCCTCCTCAGGATACGCATCTGTTTTGACCAATAATCGTGGCTTTTACACTACCGTCACCGCGCAGTTCCTGTCCGCGCTCGCGGACAATGCCTTGCTCTTCGTCGCCATCGCACTCCTTGCGTTTCTGAAGGCGCCAAGCTGGCATACCCCCCTGCTGCAAGAGTTCTTCGTCTTTGCCTACATCCTGCTCGCGCCGTTGGTCGGCGTCTTTTCCGATGCGTTGCCCAAGGGTCGCGTGATGTTTGTCGCCAACGCCATCAAGTTCACCGGCTGCATGGCCATGCTCACGGGCATCGATCCATTGTACGCCTATGGCATTGTCGGCATCGGGGCGGCCGCGTATTCGCCGGCGAAATACGGCATCCTGACGGAACTGTTGCCGCCGCAGGAGCTGGTGGCCGCCAACAGCTGGATGGAAGCCTCCACGGTCGCGGCGATCATCCTGGGATCCATTTGCGGCGGCATGCTGGTCGACCCGAAGCTGGCGCCGGCGATGCTGCGCTTCGCCCCCCCCCTGAACATCATCAGCGCGCCGCAGGTGGGCATCCTGGTCGTCGGATTGATGTACCTGCTGGCCGCCCTCGTGAACCTCTATATCCCGCGCGTTGCGATCGACCACCGCACGCCGCGCAAGAACCCGACGTATCTTCTGCACGATTTCCGGCACGCCTTCGCGCTGCTGTGGCGCGACCCGCAAGGGCGCGTGTCGCTCGCCGTCACGACCCTGTTCTGGGGCGTCGGCGCCACGCTGCGCCTGGTCGTTATTACCTGGTCAGCTCTTGCGCTCAAATTTTCCCTGGGCCAGGCGACGCAGCTCACGGCCGTGGTGGCCATCGGCATCGCCACCGGCGCGTTCTTTGCCGGCCGCTACGTGCTGCTCGAGAACGCCATCAAGGTGCTTCCGGCGGGCATCGCCGTCGGATTCCTGGTCATCAGCATGGTATTCGTCCAGCACTGGTGGACCGCCTTCATCGTCATGTTCGCCATCGGAACCCTCGGCGGCTTCTTCGTGGTCCCCCTGAATGCGCTCCTGCAGCATCGCGGGCACCTTCTGATGGGCGCAGGCCACTCCATTGCGGTGCAGAACTTCAACGAGAACATCGGTATCTTGCTCCTTCTCGGCGCGTACACGCTGATGATGAAAGCACAGCTCAACATCGATGCCGTCGTTACGATGTTCGGTCTCTTCGTGAGCGGTGCGATGGCCGTCATCTATCGCCGCTGCCGCCAGATCCTGCCTGACATCGCTCCCGCAAAACCCATCACGGTACGCGGCGCCGGCGACTAGGCTGCCGCCGGCGCCGCCGTCCGGGGCGAGGCTCATCCCCTTTGCGACGGTCTCGAGCCCGCCCCCGCAATGCCTCGCGCCTCCCGAGTAACGCCACTTCTGCGCAGCCGCCCGAGCAGGGCAAGGCCAAAGCCCGACGTCTGGCCGCACCCAGTTGAAACGGCTCGGCCCACCGCCTGGTCAGCCAAACTGCGCGGCGACAATCTCAAGCAAGGCATCGGCCAAATCCGGGTCATCCGTCACCGGGTTGATCATCGCCACGCGGCATGCCTCTTCGGGCGAGACGCCCACGCTCATCATGGCCGCCGCATAGACAAGCGCGCGCGTCGAGGTCGCCTCGTCCAGCCCATGGTCCTTGAGCGTGCGCGCCTTGCGCCCTGCCGCCACCAGGCGTTCGATGACATCAGCCGCGAGTTCGGGAACCTCGGTCTTGACGATTTTGCGCTCGATGTCTTCGCGCGGGAAGTCGAAGTTGATGCCGATGAAACGCTGTTTGGTCGCCGGCCTCAAGTCCTTTCCCATGCCCTGAAAGCCCGGGTTGTAGGAAATCACCAGCATGAAGTCCTCATGCGCCTCGATCACCGTCCCGCGCTTTTCGAGCGGCAGCCGGCGCCGATGATCGGTAAGCGAGTGAATGACCGCCGTGCTGTCGCTATGCGCCTCCGCAACGTCGTCCAGATAGCAGATGGCCCCGGCCTTGACGGCCCGGGTCAGCGGTCCGTCCTGCCACAGCGTCTGCTCCCCTTCGCACAGGAAGGAGCCGATCAGATCCCCGCTGGTCAGGTCCTCATGACAGCGCACCGTGACCAGCGGTCGGCCGAGCCGGTGGGCCATGTATTCGAGAAAGCGCGTCTTCCCGCAGCCGGCCGGGCCTTTGAGCATGACCGGCAGCCGCTTCTTGTACGCGGCCTCGAAGACGGCAATCTCGGTGCCTTGCGACTCATAGTAGGGGAAATCGGCGTCGGAAGGCGCCTGGATGATATCGCGTTCGACGCCCCGCAGGCGACTCAATAGGCTCTTCATTCAGAAAGATTCCTCGCTATCGGCGAAAAATGGAGCGGCGAGAAGATGGGTCGTCTCGCCATCTGTCGGCGAGACCGTCCGGCGGCTCCGCAGGTCAGTCCTTCGCTAGCCGGGAACACGTCCTTCGCGAAGGCATCGCGTTTTAATGAGCAGGTAGAGATGACGCACGGTCCGGACCGTCATGGTGTCAGGCAGAGGGGGTAATGCATCGGACCGCCCCAGTGCGATACAGTTCCGGTAATAGACAAGTTCGCGCAGATTGTCGCGCAGCGTGTGCCAGCTCGGATCGCCCTTGACCAGCACGCGGAAGACGTCGAGCACGTCGTCGTCCTCATGCGGCATCTTCTTGCCGGCGGCGGCGATATAGGCCGCCATCAGGCGCTTGGCGATCGCGATCGCGCGGGCGATCGCTTCGTCCAGCGGCAGCCCCGCATGCGCAACGGACGCATCGAGCGCATCGATTTCGCGACCGGCCAGTTCAAATGCCCGCGACAACGTCTCGGCTGCCATGACGTGGATCCTCTCGCAGGATCGGCCTAGAATGGAAAACAAGGATACTTGAGCATTTTAGTCAACTTGATACCCAAAAGGGAATCCGGTCATGCAGAAGCTCGTCAAGGCGATCAGGCTCAACAATTTGCAGTACAACGCCAACCGCGATCCGCAAGCGTACCGCCGATTGGTCGGCGAGGACTTCCGCATCCAGGTCGTGCTCCAGGGTTCGGGCCGGGTCACCTGCGCGCTCCTGGATGCGGCCGGGCAGCGCCTTGCCGAGGGCGCGCTCGCGCTGCCCGGGACCTTCACCGCCACGGTGTCTTTCCCGACGCCCGGAACACGGGTCGTCACGCTGGACATCGCGGGGGAAGGCGAAAGGTTTTCCGAGAATCTCCTGCTGGACGTGATGGAACACGCATGGGTGGGCTAAGCCCGATCCCTTTTGCGCAATCCTCCGGGCCTCAGCCCGCCTCCAGGACCTGCCGGGCGAGACACAGATCTTCCCAGGCGCGGGCCTTGTCCGGGAGATTGCGCAGCAAGTACGCCGGATGGTAGGTGACGATGACCGGGATATCGCCGCAGCGGTGCACGCGCCCGCGCAAGCTGCCTACGCGGTCCGTCGTCTGCAGCACGGTCTGCGCGGCAAAGCGGCCCAGCGTCACGATGACCTTGGGGGAAATCAGCGCAATCTGCCGCATCAGGTACGGCGCACAATGGGCGATCTCCTCGGGCAGCGGGTTTCGGTTCTGCGGCGGCCGGCATTTCAAGACATTGGCGATGTACACGTTGTCGCCGCGGCGGAGCTTCAGGGCGGCGAGCATATGGTCGAGGAGCTTCCCCGCCTGTCCCACGAAAGGCTCACCGCGTTGGTCTTCTTCCGCACCCGGTGCCTCCCCGATGAACAGCCAATCGCCTTGCCGATCGCCGACCCCGAGGACGGCCTGCTGCCTGCCCGCATGGAGCGGGCAGGCGCTGCAGGCGGCGACCGCCTCGCCCAGCCCTGCCCAACCCAGCGCTTCGATCGCGCCCTGCCCCTCGCAAGGCGCCCCGCCTCGTCCCGTCTCCACAGGGGGCGCCGAGGGCGCGGCATCCGGCGCCCCGCGCCATCGCCACAGCGGCCACAAACCGAGTTCCTTCAGTGCGGATGGATCGAAGATCAAAGCTGCAGTCCCATCACGATCGCGTCCTCGCGCCCTTTGACGGCCGGGTAATAGTTCTTGCGCATGCCGATCTCGTTAAACCCCATGCTTTCGTAAAGCCGCAGGGCCGGCCCATTGCTCGGCCGCACCTCGAGAAAAACGGTGGCGGCGCCATAGCCACGCGCCACGCCCACCAGATGATTCATCAACGCGCGGCCGATGCCGCGGCGCTGCCAGCCCGGTGCGACGCCGATATTCAGCAGATGGGCCTCTGCCGCCGCCAGCATGACGACGCCATAGGCGACCACCGGACCCGCCTGCTCGCACACCCAGCAGCTATACCCGCTCAACAGCGAGTCCCGGAAGTTCCCGGACGTCCAGGGAAAGGGGTAAATCTCCCGCTCGATGCCGATGACGGTCTCCAGGTCGCGCAGCTGCATGGGACGAAACAGGAGATCCGGAGGGGTCACGCCACGCCTCGCTCATGGGTCTTGAGCGCCACCCGATCCCGCACATAGAGGGGCCGCGCCTCCCAGGCGGGAACGCCTTCTCCCCGCCGGAAGATCGGCTCGGCCAGGCGGGCGATGGCCGCCGCGTGCGGCGAGGCCTCCTCGCGCACAGCCGCAAGATGGGAACCCAAGCGCGCGCCGAGGGCATCCCGATAGGTGCGGAAAGCCGAGCCGCAGCCCACCCAGCCCGATCCATCGACGAGAGGGGCTTGCGTCGCCAAGCACAAGGAAGGCGGGGATACCGTACGCCAAGCTGTCGCACCCCGCTCGAAAGCGGCGTGGTACATCTCCCCCATGCGCGCGTCTAGGCCGGCGATCACGCGCGGCGCCGCAACCGCTTCGGCCAGCGCCAAGAGGGTGCCGATGCCCGCGACGGGAATATCGTGCGCGAACGCCAGCCCCTGTGCGACGCCGCAGCCGATGCGCAGGCCGGTGAACGAACCCGGACCCTCGCCGAAGGCAATGCCATCCAATGCGCTCAAGGCCATCCCGGCGGTTGCCAGCGCCTCCGCCACCATGGACAAAATCATGTGGGAATGGCGCTGCCCCGCCAGCACATGACGTTCCAGGCACTCGCCGCCCATCGCGAGCGCGACGGAACAATATTCGGTGGAAGTGTCCAGCGCGAGAATCTTCATGACCACCAACCCATGGCGACAGGGGCATTATACGGGATGCGCTCGGCGCCCGCCCGATGGCCGCGCAGGCCGACACGGGGCCACGGGCGCCCAGCCGTGCTCACGAGACGAGCTCCGAGCGGAAGAACCCGTCGACGACCGCGGGGTCCCGCGTACGGCCCATCGGCGGAAGGCTTTGCCAGATGCGGGCGCCATAGGGCTTGGATAGCAGGCGCGGATCGCAGATCATCAAGACGCCACGGTCTTCCGGACCGCGGATAAGGCGGCCCGCCCCTTGCTTGAGCGAAATGACGGCCCGCGGGAGCTGATACTCCATGAAGGCGTTGCGCCCGGCGCGGTTGATCCGGGCAATACGGGCGGCCAGGACCGGATCATCGGGCGGGGCAAACGGCAAGCGGTCGATAATGACGAGCGACAGCGCTTCCCCGCGCACGTCCACGCCTTCCCAAAACGTCTGGCTTCCCAGCAGCACGGCGTGGCCGTGGGCGCGGAATTGCGCGAGGAGCTCTCCGCGCGAGCGCTCGCCCTGAACCAGCAAGGGGTAGTCCAGCCCCTGCGCCCGGAAGGCCTCCTTGAGCAGGACCTGGGCTTCCTTCATCGCCTTGAGCGAGGTGAACAGGAAAAAGGCGCGACCACGGCTCGCCTTGAGCACCGGCAATGCGGCATCAACCGCTGCGCGCGTATAGGCCGGCGTATTGGGGTCAGGCAGCCCCGTAGGCACGTAGAGAAGCGCCTGACGGCCATAATCGAAGGGACTTTCCCAGCACGCCGTCTCGGCCGCAGCCAGTCCCATCTCGTTTTGATAATGCCGGAAATCGTTCTTGACGGACAACGTGGCCGAGGTGAAGATCCAGGCGCGCGCGGCCGCGCTCACGCTCTTCTCGAAGATCTCGGCGACGGACAGCGGCGTCGCATTAAGCTGCACGGACTGGCTGAAGATCTCGATCCAGCGGACATGGGTGCCTTCATCCTCTGCGCGCCAGGACTCAAGCGGCCCCAGCAGCGCGAGCGCCCGCTGGTGGCAGTTCTCGAGACCGGGGCTGCGCTCGCCTTGGGCGGCCAGCAGGTTGGCGAGGACGCTCGTCGCGTGGACGGCCCCGTCCAGTGCCCCGGCGAAGCCCACGACGGCCAAAGCCGCCTGCGCCGGCAGACGGCCGGTCATCCCCATGACGGTCATCCGCCAGTCGGCGGCCGCTCTCGCCAGCGCATCGCAGGCCTGCGGGAGTTCGGCAAAATCCTTCGCGCCGATGGCCGCTTCTTCTCGGGCATCGCGCGCCAACTCGAGCAACTGACTGCTTGACACCCGATCGCCGAAAAACAGGCTCGCCGTTTCAGGCAATTGGTGGGCTTCATCGAAGATGACCGTGTGGCACGCCGGCAGCAGTTCCCCGACCCCTTCGTCGCGCAACCAGAGGTCCGCGAAAAACAAATGGTGATTGACCACCACGACGTCGGCCTGCTGCGCCTCGGCACGGGCCGCCATGACGAAGCACTCCTTGAGGTGCGGACAATCCTGCCCCAGGCAGTTCTCCCGCGTCGAGGTCACCTGAGCCCAGATTGGCGCCCCTTCCGGAACATCTTTGAGCAGTCCCTTGTCGCCGGAGGCGCTGGTTCGTGCAAAGCGGTGGATCGCCCCCAGGTGCTCGACGTCCTCCCGGCTGGCGAAACGCCCCTCCGAGGCTTGACGCTCCAGGTGGTAATGGCACACGTAATTGGCACGCCCCTTGAGAAGGGCGATCGTGACCGGGACTTTGAGCGCCTGCCGAACGACCGGCAGATCCCGGGAGAAGAGCTGGTCCTGCAGCATCTTGGTGCCGGTGGAGATCAGGACTTTTCCGCCGGAAAGCAAGGCCGGCACCAAGTACGCGAAAGTCTTTCCGGTCCCGGTACCCGCCTCGGCGATGAGGCAGCCTTGCCGCTCGATGGCGCGGGAGATGGCCTGCGCCATCTCGATCTGACCAGGGCGCAGCCGAAAGCCGTGTATTGCCTGCGCCAGGGGGCCGCTGTCACCGAAGAGGGCATCGAGGCTGAGCATGATGCATGAGGTGGGTCAAATCGGCGATTTTAGCACCGAAAGCGCCGCGCCATCGATGAAAAAGTCCCCGGCGCGAACGCAGGCGCCCTACGCCTCGGCCGCGATCGGGATCAGGTCGGCAATCGCGCGCGTTGCCTCCTCTGGGGCCGCGGCATAGCAATCGAGGATCTGCTGCCCGGCCCGCGTCCAGCGCACCATCCCCTCATGCACCGCCTCCTTCAGGGGTGCGCCCCGCCCGTCTTGAGCCCAACCGGCATAGGCCACCGACAGTTCCGGAAAAATCGCACGGCGCATGCCGGTCAGGTTGGCGAAATAAAAGTGCAGTGCGGCACGATTGTCGGCGGCCAGCAGAGTCGGCAAGGTGGTGGTGCAGTCCGCCACATGATCGCGAACCGCGCGCGCCATGATCTCCGAGCGGGTGCCGGCCACCGCGGCCAGCATGTCCCGCCAGGAATCGCCGAGGATCTCTTCGGCCCGACACTCCCCCACCTCATGCAGGATCACCGAGGCCGTCTCGTTTTCGGTCATCGCCTCGAGCGCCGCTGCGAAGTCGCCGTCGAAATCATAATGCGCCATCGCGCGGGCCATGGCACTGCCCTGCTTCTTCCAGCTCCATTCCTCGATCTTTTCCCAGACCATGCGGCGCACCGACTCCTGGCGCACGCAAATGGCCCCGTCCTGCATCATCGCGGGCGGCGCGGCAAGATCCCGCGCATATTCCTGGCCGGCCACCCGAACACGGTAGCCGTCATGGTCCTCGACGCGCAGCAGCTCGGCGAGAAAAAAGTGCGGCACCAGCCCGAGTCCCAGCCCGCCGCCATAGAGCAGCCCTTCCGGGTGCAGCGCCTCGTTGATGGCAGACGACTCGAGGGCCGCGTAGCTCTCCCCGTTGACCGTCAGCGCGGCATAAGAAGCCTTCCGCAGGCGCGCCCAGCGCTGCTCACGCTCGTCCAGCCACGCGCCGAGCTCCTGCTTGGGCAGCGCAGTCGAGAAGGGATAGGCACGCTCCCAGCGGAACAGCTCACGCATCTTGAGCAGAAAGATGCACATCGAATAGTCCTGGGCATGCCGCGCGTCGGTGATGTCACAGTTGTGCTGCACCACCGCCTTCAGATGATCCAAGCTTTCCACCATGACCGACTCCCATCCAAGTGCGCCCCCGCTGCCGGCGCGAGCCCAACCCACCCATTTCCTTTCTAGACTGGCTGTTCCGCGCGCAGATTGCAACCCTGATACCGAGGAGGCGGCACCGGCCCCACGGCATTGGCACGGCCTGCTGACGCTTCCCGGAGACCCTGGAGCTATGATACGCTTTAAACTCATTCTAATTGAGTTTTATTTGCAGCACTACGCCCTGCGGAGGCTACAATGCCCTACTATGTGTACAAGATCGGCCAACCCCTGCGCACCTTGGAAAAGATTGCCCAGTTCGACGCCTACAAGGAGGCCAGCCACTTTGCCAAGGCCCGGCGCACGGCCGACGGCCCCGTCACGACGCATCGCGTGCGTGTGATTTTTGCCGCCAACGAGATCCAGGCCGAAGAGCTCCTCTCGGAGGTGCGGGAGCGCGAGCCGATGACGGGCGAGGACTACTGACGAGGCGAGCGCCATATGCTTGACGAGGACGCCTACCAGGACGCGCGTGCGGCCCACGCCCGATGCCCCTGCATATTCGAGCGGGCCTTGCTGCGAGGGTGCGCCCAGTGCGATGCCAGCGCGCGGCACCTGCTGGCCGAGCGGGAGGTCGTCGCCTGCGCCGCGCCGCAGGCGCAGGCGCGTTGCGCGGCGCTCAGACAGCACTTGCTCGAGAACGCGCTCTTTGCCCTGAAGCTGACGCACAGCGCCTCCGCGCTGCCCTATGCCAAAGAGATCAAGGTGCAATGCGGGGGGCTGCAGGGGCTTCAACTCGCGCTTTCGCCGGACGCGCCGGGAGCGCCGATCAATATCCAAGGGCTCGTTTCCCAAGCGCTGGAGCGCTATCATGAGCTGCGCCTCCTGCCCTTTCCCGACATCCTCAAGGCGCTCGCCCGGTTCGAGCCCCGGCCCCGTCGCTAGGCGACGAACGCTGCCGCGCGTGCCCCCGCGCCGGTCCGCCGATGGCGCTGCGAAAGCCTATACTTTCGGTATGCTGATCGCGCGCTTGGCGGCGACGCGGGTTGCACGCCCCGGGCACCGCGGCGCAGAAAGGACCGTCCATGGGACCACTCCGCGATAGCGCGGGCGCATGGGGCTCCGTCTCCAAAAGCTTTCACTGGGGGAGCGCCCTCCTCATTCTGGCCCAGTTCCCGCTCGGATGGGTCGCGGTGCATTGGCCGTTGTCGCCCACCGACATCACGCTTTATACATGGCACAAATCGCTGGGGCTGCTGATATTGTTGCTGACCTGCCTGCGGATGGGTTGGCGCTGCATCAGCGCGTCTCCCCAACTGCCGGCCCCGACGACCGCGTGGGAGCGGGCCATCGCCCGCGCCGGCCACCGTGCCCTGTACATCCTGATTCTCGCCCTGTCGGTATCCGGCTGGGCGATTGCGTCCAGTTCCCATGTCCCTTTCAAGGTCTTCTGGGCATTCGCGCTGCCCCCCATCACGCCCCCCGATCATGCCCTCGAGCAGGCCATGAAGCACGCCCACGTGTGGCTTGCGGCCATTCTCGGCGGCGCCTTGACGGTCCACATCGCCGCTGCTTTCTGGCATCATTTCGCGCGCCGCGACAACGTCCTGTCGCGAATGCTGCCCGGCCGGGGCGATCCCTCATGAGCGCATTGCGCTCCGTTCTCGCGGCCGGGCTCCTCGCATGCCATCCGCTTGCCTACGCCGGTCAATGGCTTTCCGTGCCCGCGCAGAGCGCCCTTCGATTCAGCGCCAGCTACCAGGGCGTGCCGGTACAAGGCACTTTCCATCGGTTCGAGGTGAGATGGTGGGTCCCGCGCTCGAGTCCCCGGACCGCCTCGCTGCGGGTCCGCGTCTTCGTCGCGAGCGCCGATATGGAAAGCCATGACCTCACCAGGACCATCGAAGGGCCGATCTGGTTCGATGCCCGGTCATTTCCCCAAGCGGTGTATTCGGCCCATGCGATCACGCAACCCCGGCCCGGGCATTACCTGGCCAGCGGCATCCTTCGCCTGAAAGGCATCGCCAAACCGGTGCGCGTCGCCTTCACCTGGCACGCGTCAGGGGACTCCGGCACGCTCGCCGGCACCCTCACGCTTCGTCGCACCGACTTCGGGATCGGCACCGGCCAATGGGCCAGCGGCGATCCGATCGGGCGCGATGTCGTGGTGACCTTCCATGTTCAGCTCAAGCGTGCGGCGGTTGCGTCGCGGCCTTGAGGCAGCCGCCCTCGTCCTCCTGCTGGGGCTTGGCGGGTGCATGCGGGTGCGCGTCCCGCACGGGCCTGCCGCGGGGATTCCGGGCACGCCGCCGGATTTTCCGGCAGCGGTCTATCAGCGGGCGGCCGCCCGCGGCGCATCCGTCTTCGTCCTTGACCCCACCCGTTCCGTGATCCTGATTCATGTCTTTCCGGCCGGCCCGCTGGCAGGCCTTGGCCATCAGCACGTGATCTCCAGCCGCGACGTGCACGGATTCGTGCGGGAACGTTCCGGCCGCGCGGCCGGGCGCACCGATCTGTATTTCCCCGTCCGATCGCTCCAGGTCGACAACGCACGGGACATGCGCCAATTTCATCTGGCCGAGCGCCTGTCGCCGCGGGACATTGCGGCCACCCGCACCCACATGCTCGACGCGGTCCTCGATGCCTCGCGCTACCCTTATGTGCGCGTCGAAGCCCTCTGCCGGGGGGAGGGCGTTCCCTGCCGGAGCGTCAGCGCGCGGATCTGGCTGCATGGGCGCTCGCGCACCGTCACCGTTCCCGTGCGTGTGGAACGTACCGGGAATCGCCTGACGGCCAGCGGGCGCTTCACGCTGCGGCAGACCCAATTCGGCATTACGCCGTACCAGATTCTTGGCGGCGCGCTTCGCGTGGGCGACCGGCTAACCCTGCGCTTCCGGCTCCGCGGTCGGCTGGCCATCTCCCGCCCCATCGCCGCCCGATGAGGCGCCCCCCTGGCGCGCCAGCGCCTCTTCCACGTCGGCGAACGCGGCCCCGGCGGCAGCCAGTTCCGCGTCGCAACGAGACACCCAGGCCTCGCCCCAATAAAAATGGCAGCTCGTCTGGGCGCGCAGGATGTGCCAATACGTCTCCTCGATCGCCCGCCCGACCGCTGAATCCTGGGCCATCCCCCCGAGCCGCGCCCTCGCATCGGCCAAGCGCCCGCTCGCCGCAGCGGTGTTCGCCAGGGCCTCGCGCTGCAGCGCCGAGCCCGTCCATTGCACGAACCCCACACCGTCATGCCAGCCCGTATTCCAGGCGCCCGCCTCGATATGAACCTGCCCCTGCGCCCCATGCACATCGAGGTAGTCGTCGATGAACGTCGGACGCACCGAGGCATGCTCGCCGCGGGCCTGCTCGAGAAGTTCGCGGTAGAACACGCCCCAGAAGTTGCCGCGTGCGTCCGTGTTGCGGAACCACCCGCCATTGTCGCCATCGGTGCCGGTGGTGACGAGCGGCGCGAAGTCGCACCCCTTGGTCCGCTCCCTCACCTCGTTGCGGAACCACCCGAAGTCCATCCCCGATTCCTGGGCGTCCGACAGTTCCCGATCCCGCACGATCACGACGATCTCCTCGCCGCCATGGCGGGCGAGATGCGGCCGGTAACGAAGTTCCTGCCAGCTCATGGGCTCAAGCGGCCTCACATGTGCGCTATCGACCAGGACATAGCGGTAGCCGAAGCGCTTGAGCAGGGGAATGAGCTCCATGCAAAACCCCATCTCCGGCGGCCAGAACCCGGAAAATCCCGGCCGCCAGAACAGATGGCGGCCGATGCCCAACCACCGGGCGATGTGCTGCTCGCGGTCGCCCTCAGGGATGAGCGGCAGCACCGGATGGTAGTAGCCCGTTCCGAGCACCTTGAAGAGCCGCTCGTTCTGCAAGTGCCACAACAGGGCGCCGCAGTCGACGATCCCATAGGCCTTGCTCTGAAATGCGGGATCGGACAGCGTTTCCAGGAGCGTACCGGACAAGGAGAGATGCACCCGGGCAAGGTCTTCATGGCCCCACAGCACCCGCGGCATGCGGTCCAACGCGTAGAGGATCTCGCGGGCGGCCCACTCGTCATGGGCAAGCAAGTGCTCAAGGTTGCCGTGAGGCTGGTGCAGATTCAACACCAGCGCATGATAGGCGGTCATCCCTGGCCCTCCCCAGGCCCAAGGGCGGGGCGCTCCCGAGGGGACCCCGCCGGGATCTCCGGGAGAACGTGCAAGGCGGTGAGATCGGACATGTCTTGGTCGCTCAAGTAGGACTGTGTACAGTTTTATCGAGGGGCGGGGGAGCGCTTTCGCCTTTGCCGCCTCCCCTTCCTGGTTCCGCGTCCGCCGCGGGCCCCCGTTTCCAGGGGAACGTCTTGCGCCGGATCCCCGGATGCGCGCTCGGAGCGTGCCGGCCCGAACGGGAAGCCCATGACGTTGCGATCGCATGGCCCCTCGAAAATGACAAACGCGAGGGAACTGTTCCTAAAAAGTTGCGCATATCTGCGCATCGGATTTATCCGCAGTCGGTTGACGCACTTTCGTGCCCAACTCGACCCTCTTGACGCTCAGTTGCGCCGGAGAACGAGCAAGCAGGATTCGACGC
>JAJYKK010000045.1 GCA_021788645.1 Pseudomonadota bacterium | reverse complement strand
CAAGCGCGTATTCCTCTATCCCCTCCTGCCAGATGCGCGGCAAAGGCTCCGCAACCCACCATAGCCCTATTTGAAAACAGCGCTCGCTCTCACCTACCGGCCGCGGGCGCTACATTGAGAATTGCTGCCTGGCCCCTGCCGCGGCCCCAAGCCCCTTGCCCGCCCAAGGGACTCCGAAAAGCCCGGCCGCCGCTAGTCGGCTTGCTTGCGCAGGAACGCGGGAATGTCCAGCAACTCCACGCCCGATTGCTTCAAGGCTTCCACCGTGGCATCGCGACGCCGCCTCATGACGGCGGGCTGGTCCAGCACGTGATAGTCGGGCTCGACCGCCAGCGCCACGTTGTCGGTGCCGGTCTTGATCACGCTCAAGGGCTTCGGCTGCTGGCGCGTCACCGGCGACCCCAGGCCGGTCGCCACCATGGTGACCCGCAGGGCATCCTCCACCGTCTCGTCGATGACCGTTCCCACGATGATCGTGGCATCGTCGGCGGTAAAGCCCTTGATGGTGTTCATCACGTCGTGGACTTCCTTCATCCGCAGACTCGTGCTCGCCGTGATGTTGACGAGCACCCCACGCGCGCCGGAGAGATTGACGTCCTCCAGCAGGGGACTCGCCACCGCGTCTTCCGCCGCGAGGATCGCGCGATCGTGCCCGGAAGCCTGCGCGGAGCCCATCATCGCCATGCCCATTTCCGACATCACCGTCTTCACGTCGGCAAAATCGACGTTGACCAGGCCGTCGACGTTGATGACTTCGGCAATGCCGGCCACCGCCCCATGCAGCACGCTGTTGGCCGCCTTGAAGGCGTCCAGCATGCTCACCTCTTCGCCCAGCACATGCATCAGCTTTTCGTTGGGAATCACGATCAGCGAGTCGACATGGCGCGCAAGGGCCTCGAGCCCTTCCTGCGCCACGCGCTGGCGCTTGCCCTCGAACACGAAGGGCTTGGTCACCACCGCCACGGTCAGGATGTTGAGTTCCTTGGCAATTTCCGCCACGATCGGGGCCGCGCCGGTGCCGGTGCCTCCGCCCATGCCCGCGGTGATGAACAGCATGTCGGCCCCGCCGATGGCTTCCGCCAGCCGCTCGCGGTCCTCCAGCGCGGATTGGCGCCCGATCTCCGGATTCGCCCCGGCCCCGAGTCCCTTGGTGATGTCGGCGCCCAGCTGGATGATGCTCTTCGCCAGGTTGCGCTTGAGCGCCTGCGCGTCGGTGTTGGCGCAGATGAACTCCACGCCTTGCACGCCTTGCTTGATCATGTGATCGACCGCATTGCCGCCGCAGCCGCCCACGCCGATTACTTTTATTGTAGCGCCTTGCGTTTGTGTTTCCACGATTTCAAAAGCCATGTCGCCCTCCTAGTTGGAATAGCCCGTCAACTCGCCCTAGACTTCGTCCTGTCCCGGCCATTCAAGCCCGAATGCCGGACCCCGTCCCACATCCTCAAAAGTTTCCCTGAAACCAGCTCTTCATCTTCTCGAACAGCTGCTGCACCGACCCGGTCTGGAGTTGCGCGCTTCGATGCCGCTGGTATTGATCGAGCCCGGTCAGGAGCAGCCCCACGCCCGTTGAATAGCGCGGGTTGCGCACCACCTCCGCGAGCCCTCCTTCGTAATTGGGAACCCCCAGGCGCACCGGCATGTGGAAGACCTCCTCGCCCAGCTCCACCATGCCCTGCATGACGCTCGAGCCGCCGGTGATGACGATTCCCGAGGACAGCAGATCCTCGAACCCGCTGCGCCGCAGCTCCGCCTGCACCAAGGTGTAGAGCTCCTCGACGCGCGGCTCGATGACCTCCGCCAGCGTCTGCCGCGACAACTGCCTCGCCGCGCGCTCGCCGACGCCCGGGACCTCCACCATCTGGTTGGGATCGGCGAGCTGGCGCAAGGCACAGCCATGCGCCCGCTTGATGTCCTCGGCGTCCTTGGTGGGCGTGCGCAAGGCCATGGCCACATCGTTCGTGATCTGATCGCCCGCGATCGGGATGACGGCGGTGTGGCGGATCGCGCCGTCGGTGAACACCGCGATGTCGGTCGTTCCCCCGCCGATGTCGATGAGGCACACCCCCAGGTCCTTCTCGTCCTCGGACAACACGGCCAATGCCGAGGCGAGCGGCTGCAAGATCAGATCCCTGACTTCGAGGCCGCAGCGGCGGACGCATTTGACGATGTTCTGGGCCGCGCTCACCGCGCCCGTCACGATATGGACCTTCACTTCCAAACGCACGCCGCTCATGCCGAGCGGCTCGCGCACATCCTCCTGCCCGTCGATGATGAATTCCTGCGTCAGGATATGGAGAATCTGCTGATCCATCGGGATGTTCACGGCGCGCGCCGTCTCGATCACGCGCTCGACATCCGCCTGAGTGACTTCCTTGTCCTTGATCGCCACCATCCCATGCGAATTGAAGCCGCGCACATGGCTGCCGGCGATCCCGGTATACGCTTCCCTAATCTTGCAATCGGCCATCAGCTCCGCCTCTTCCAGGGCACGCTGAATGGCATGGACCGTCGATTCGATGTTGACCACCACGCCCTTCTTGAGTCCGCGCGACGGATGGGTGCCCATGCCGACGATCTCCATCCGCCCTTCCGGCAGGACCTCGGCGACGATCGCGGCGATCTTGGAGGTGCCGATATCCAACCCGACGACCAGGTTCTTTTGTTCCTTCGCTTTGCTCATGTTGTTCTCCGTTCCCCCTTGCCTTCTCCCTGGACCGCCGACGCAACCGGGCCGCCCACCGCCACAGCCGCGGCGGCATCCTGGGCCGCCGACGGAGCGGCGCCCACGGCGAAGCCGTCACCGTAGCGCATGTCCACATAGCCTGCGGTGGCGAGCGCGGGCAGCCCGGCGCGCAGAACCGCCACCAGACGGCGGACACGCGCGTCCACCCGCGCGCGCCCGAGCGCCACCACGGTGCCGCTGGACAGCCGGATCCGCCACGCCTGTCGCGGCGACAGCGCGAGCCAGCGGATCGTGAGCCCCAGCGGCGCCAAGGCGCGCTGGAATACGGCATACCGCGCCACCATCGTCGCCTCCATGCCCTCCTGCCCAAAGAAACGCGGCAGCGGGTCGTCGCAGGCCGCGTAAAAGAGCCTGCCGCGCGCATCGAGAAGGGCCGTGTCGTCCCAGCGCGCGACCGCCCGGTGCTCCTGAAGCGTGATGTCGATCTCCCCCGGCCAATGCCGCTGCACCGCCACATCCGCCACCCAGGGCAGATCCTCGAAACCAGAACGGAGGTCGGCCAGGTTCGTGGTAAAGAAGTTGCCCTTGACCCGTTGCGCCACCAGGTAGGCGACCTGGGCGCGCGTGACGTGGCGTAGCTGCCCGCGGACGACCACCTCGCGCACCGGGAATACCGGCAGGCGCACCACCCACACCGCCGCCGCATACGCACACGCGACGAGGGTCGCGGCGTAGAGGGCGTTGGCGAGCCTCAGGGCGGCCGGCTTATCCGACATGCGCGCTCTCCAGGATTCTGAGCACGAGGTCCTCGAACGAGAGGCCAGCGGCTCGGGCGGCCATGGGCACCAGCGAGTGCGCCGTCATGCCGGGCGAGGTGTTGGCCTCGAGGAAGTACGGCTGGCCCGCCGTGTTCAGGATGACGTCCACCCGCCCCCACCCCTCGCAGCCGAGAATCCGATAGGCCCGCAGCGCCTCGCGCGCGATGGCGGCCTCGGTTTCCTCCGGCAGGCCCGCGGGGCAGGCATAGCGGGTCGCCTCGGAAAAATACTTCGCGTGATAGTCGTATAGCTCCGCCTCGGGCTCGATGCGCACGAGGGGCAGCGGCGTATCGCCCAGGACCGCCGCGGTCAATTCCGCGCCGGCAATGAACTCCTCGGCAAGCACCAGGGGATCGTGGGTGGCCGCCCGCGCATAGGCCTCGCCCAATTCATCCGCGCGCCTGACCTTGGACAGGCCGATGGTCGACCCCTCCCGCGCCGGCTTCACGATGAGCGGAAGCCCCAGCTGGGCGGCGACCGCCGCGAAATCCGTGTCCGCCTCGAGCAGGGCGAAGCGCGGCGTCGGGATGCCCACCGCGCCCCACACGAGCTTGGTGCGCCATTTGTCCATGGCGAGCGCCGAGGCCAGGACACCGCTGCCGGTGTAGGGCAGCCCCATGAGTTCGAGCGCGCCTTGCACCGTGCCGTCCTCGCCATAGCGGCCATGCAGTGCGATGTGCACCCTTTGGAACCCTTCGCGCACGAGGTCGTCGAGCGGCCGGTCGGCCGGGTCGAAGGGATGCGCGTCGACGCCGCGCTCGCGCAGCGCCTGTAGCACGGCCTGGCCGCTCAGCAATGAAATATCCCGCTCGGCCGAGCGCCCGCCAAGAAGGACCGCCACCTTGCCGAAATCCATCGCATCGCTCCTATTGACAGTCATACCGTCCGTGGCCCATTCATCGCTCAGCGCCGCTTGCCTGCGCACTGGCGCCGCTCGCCAGAATGGCCGGAATCTGTCCGATTGACCCGGCCCCCATGGTGACGACCACATCGTTCGCGCGCGCCAGGCTCAAGATGGCCTGAGGCAGCGCCGCCACATCCTCCACGAACACGGGCTCCACCTTGCCGGCCACCCGGATGGCACGCGCAAGCGAGCGCCCGTCGGCGGCCACGATGGGCGCTTCGCCCGCCGCATAGACCTCGGTCAGCAGCAGGACGTCCACGCCGGAGAGCACCTTGACGAAGTCCTCGAAGACATCGCGGGTCCGCGTATAGCGGTGCGGCTGAAAGGCCAGCACCAGGCGGCGCCCGGGAAACGCGCCGCGCACCGCATGAAGCGTGGCTTGCATCTCCACCGGATGGTGGCCGTAATCATCGATGAGCGTGAACGTTCCCCCGCTCGGCGCCTCGACATCGCCAAAGCGCTGGAAGCGCCGCCCGACGCCCCGGAATTCGGCGAGCGCCTTGACGATGGCCGCATCCTTGACGCCGACCTCCATCGCCACGGCGATGGCCGCCAGCGCATTCTCGACGTTGTGCAGCCCGGGCAAGTTCAAGGTGACATCGAGCTCCGTGCCGCCCAGCTTCGAGCGATCCGCGCGGAAACGCATTTGCGTGCCGCTCGCCGTCACCGCCACGGCCCGGATCTGGGCCTCCTCGCACACTCCATAGGTGGTGGTGGGCTTGGTCACCAGCGGCAGGATCTCGCGCACGTGGGGGTCGTCGATGCACAGCACGGCGCGCCCATAGAAAGGCAGATGCCCGATGAATTCGACGAACGCCTGCTTGAGCCTGCCGAAGTCGTGCCCGTAGGTCTCCATGTGATCGGCATCGATGTTCGTCACCACCGCGGCAACCGGATTGAGATAGAGAAAGGAGGCGTCGGACTCGTCGGCCTCCGCCACGAGGAATTCGCCGCTGCCGAGGCGCGCATGCGCGCCGGCGCTGTTTAAGCGCCCGCCGATCACGAAAGTCGGGTCGAGCCCCCCCTCCGCGAGGATGCTGGCGATGAGGCTCGTGGTGGTCGTCTTGCCATGGGTCCCGGCCACGGCGATGCCCGCCCGCAGCCGCATGAGCTCGGCCAACATCATCGCGCGCGGTACTACCGGGACATGGTGGGCACGCGCAAAAATCACTTCCGGGTTATCCTGCGCCACCGCGGTCGAGACCACCACCACGTCCGCTTGGCCGACATGCTCGGGCGCGTGTCCCCGGAAGACGTGCGCCCCAAGGCCCGCGAGGCGCCGAGTGGCGGCGTTTTGTCCGAGGTCCGAACCGCTCACCTTGAATCCCAGGTTGAGGAGCACTTCGGCGATCCCGCTCATGCCCGAACCGCCGATGCCCACGAAATGCACTTGCTTCACCTTATGCCGCATGGGCCATCTCCATGCAAACCTGCGCCACATCCTCGGTTGCGCGGGGACGCCCGAGGGCGCGCGCGGCGAGCGCCATGGCGAGCAGGCGCTCGCGCGTGAGTTCCCCGATGAGCGCGGCCAACCGCCGCGCGGTGAGCTCGGACTGTGGCAGCAGCAGGGCGGCGTCCGAGCCCGTCAGGAAGAGGGCGTTGCGCGTCTGGTGGTCGTCGACCGCATAGGGGTACGGCACCAGCACCGACCCGACGCCCGCGGCGGCGAGCTCGGCCAGCGTCAGGGCCCCCGCCCGGCAGATGACCACGTCCGCCCAGGCATACTGCGCCGCCATGTCATCGATGAAGGCCCGTGTCACGGCCTCGACGCCGGCCGCACGGTAATGGGCGTTCAACGGCTCGAGATGCTTCGGCCCGGCCTGGTGCACCACGTGCGGCCGGGTGTCCGGAGCGAGCAGCGCCAGCGCCTGCGGCACGCATTCGTTGAGCGCCGCGGCCCCCAGGCTGCCGCCCAGCACCAGGACCCTGAGGGGCCCGGAGCGCGCCCCGAAGCGCGCTTCGGGGGCTTCCAGATCGGCGATCGCCGGCCTGACGGGGTTGCCGCACCACTGCGTCTCGCGGGCGCGGCAGAAGATGGGCGTGTCCTTGGGGCCGCCGAATGCGCTGGGGAATCCCACCAGGACCCGCGCGGCCCGGCAGGCCAGGAGACGGTTGGTGAGGCCGGCCACGGAATTCTGCTCATGGATGACCAAGGGGCGCCCCAGGAGCATCGCCGCCACCCCTCCGGGGAAGGCCGTGTAGCCCCCCATGCCGAGCACCACGTCCGGCCGGTACCGCAGGAACGCGCCGATCGCCGCGGCGAGGGCGATCCCCAGCGTGAACGGCGCCATGAGCCACCGCAGGTATCCGTTCGCGCGCATGCCGCTCATCCTCACCCAGACCATCTCGAACCCATGGCCCGGTACGACGCGGGCCTCGATCCCCTTGCGCGTCCCGAGCCAGACGATCCTGAAGCCGCGCGCCTGGAGTAGGGAAGCGACCGCGAGCGCAGGGAACACGTGGCCCCCGGTGCCGCCCGCCATGATCAGCGCCGTCCGGTTGGGCTGCGGCGCCTGGCCCGCGCCGTAGGAAGGTCCGCTCATGTCGAATAGCCCTTGCCGAGCTGGCGCGTCTCCCAATCCACGCGCATCAGGATGCCCAGCGCGACGCAATTGGTCACCATGCCGCTGCCGCCGAAGCTCAGGAACGGCAGCGTGAGCCCCTTGGTGGGCACAAGCCCCATGTTGGCGCCGATGTTGATGAACGCCTGCACGGCAATCCAGACGCTGATGCCTTGGGCGACGAGCGCGGAGAAGGGACGATCCTGCGCGGCCGCCTCGCGGCCCACCTGAAAGGCGCGCAGCACAAACCAGGCCAGCGCCACGATCACGAAAGTCACACCGAGGAAGCCCAGTTCCTCGCCGATCACCGCCAGCAGAAAATCGGCATAGGCCTCCGGAAGATAAAACAGCTTCTCGACGCTCTGGCCGAGCCCGACGCCGAACCACCCCCCGCGGCCCAGGGCGATCAGGGCATGGGTGAGCTGATAGCCGCTGCCGAAGGGATCGGACCACGGGTTCATGAAGCCGATCACCCGTTGCATGCGGTAAGGCGAGCTCCAGATGAGGAGGACAAAGCCGATGAGCAGGAGCACCACCAAGCCGACAAACTGCTTCACGTTGATGCCGCCCAGGAACAGGATCGACATGGCGATCGAGGCGATGACCACGAACGCGCCGAAGTCTGGCTCGCGCAGCAGCAGGCCGCCGACGGCCAGCATGACCACCAGCATGGGCAGGAACCCATGCTTGAAGCTGTCGAGAAGCGCGGCCTTGCGGACGGTATAGTCCGCCGCATAGAGGACGACGAAGAGCTTCATGAGTTCCGAAGGCTGCAGGTTGACCACAAAGAGCGGAAGCCACCGCTGGCTTCCGTTGATGTGACGGCCGATGCCCGGAATCAGCACGATGATGAGGAGCGCTCCGCCGCCAAGGAAGGCATAGGGCGCGAGGCTCTGCCACAGGCGCATCGGCACGTTGTACGCGACCACACCGCCGGCCACCCCGATCGCGATGAACACCGCATCGCGCACGAGGAAGTAGGTTTCGTGATAGCCCGTCTGGCGGTCCGCCCCGGCAACCGCGATCGACGCCGAATAGACCATCACCAGCCCGAAGGCGAGCAGGCAGGCCGCGATCCAGAAGAGGACGGCATCGTAGTCCGACTGCCGACGGGGCGCGCGCAAGGCGGCAGGCAGGCGCGTCATCGGGAGACCCTCCCCGCCAGGGCGCGCACCGCCTCGGTGAAGACCTGCGCGCGATGCTCGTAATTGCGGAACATGTCGAAACTCGCACAGGCAGGCGACAGCAGCACGGCATCGCCAGGACTTGCGGCGCCGAAGGCGATGTCGACCGCCGCTCCCAGGCTCGGGGCGAACAGGATGGGCAACCGCACCGTCTTGAGGGCGCTGGCGATCAGACTGGCATCCCGTCCGATGAGCACGACCGCGCGGGCCTGCGCTTCGACCGCCGGCGCCAGGGGAGCGAAATCCTGCCCCTTGCCATCGCCGCCGGCGATGAGCACCACCTTGCGGGCCATGCCTTGAAGGGCGGCGATGACGGCACCCACGTTGGTGCCCTTGGAATCGTCGTAAAAGGCCACCCCACCCACGTCGGCCACCCACTGCGTGCGGTGCGGCAACCCGTCGAATTGCCGCAAGGCCGCGACGGCGGGCTCCAGGGCGACGCCGAAGCCCGCGGCCGCCGCGGTCGCGGCGAGCGCGTTGGCTGCATTGTGGAGTCCCACCAGGCGCAGCTCCGCGAGCGGCAGGAACCGGCGCGAGCCCCGCGCCAGCCAGGCCCCCTCGGGGGTTTGGCGCAACCCCCAGTCGCGCTCGGCTTCCGGAGTGCCCAGCCCAAAGGTCTCGACTCGTCGCCCCGGCAGGCGCATGGCCGCCGAATGGGGATCGTCCCGATTGAGCAGCTGCAGCCCCTCCCCCTGGAAGATGCGCGCCTTGGCGGCGGCGTACTGGGCGAGGCTCGCATAGCGGTCCATGTGGTCTTCGCTGATGTTGAGGACGGTGGCGATGCGCGCGTTGAGCGAGTAGGTGGTCTCGAGCTGAAAGCTCGACAGCTCGAGCACATAGACGTCCGGGGCCTTGCCGCCGACGCGTGCGCGCGCGTCGGCGGCCGCCAGGGCGTCTAGCACCGGCACGCCGATGTTGCCGGCAACGACGGTCTCGAGTCCGGCCGCTTCGCAGAGGCGGCCCACCAAGGTGGTCACGGTGCTCTTGCCATTGGCGCCGGTGATGGCGATGACCGGCAAGGTGCCGCTGTCTTGCGCCTGGCGCGCGGCCAAGGCCCAGGCGAAGAGCTCGACATCGCCCACCACTTCGATCCCGCGCGCAACGGCATCGGCGAGGCCGGGCGATCGCAAGGGCACGCCGGGGCTTGCCACCACCCTGTCCACGCCCATGAAGAGCGCCTCGTCCCAAGGGCCGGTCAACAGGCGCGCGCCCGGCACCGCCTCCTGGAGCGCGCGCGCCTGCGGGGGAAGCGCGCGCGTGTCGGCCACGGTGATCGCCGCAGCACCCTGCGCGGCGGCATAGCGCGCCACCGACAGTCCGGTGGCGCCTAAGCCCAGGATGAGGATCGATTGGCCGCGTAGCGTCGGGGACATGGGGTCAGGATCACCGCAGCTTGAGGGTCGACAGGCCGAACAGCACGAGCATCATGGTGACGATCCAGAAGCGGACCACCACCTGGGTCTCCTTCCAGCCCTTCAGCTCGTAATGATGATGGAGCGGCGCCATCCGGAAGATGCGTTTTCCGGTAAGCTTGAACGAAGCGACCTGCAGCATGACCGACAGCGTCTCCACGACGAACAGCCCCCCCATGATGAACAGCACGATTTCCTGGCGCACCATGACCGCGACCGACCCCAGCGCGGCGCCCAAGGCCAGCGCACCGACATCCCCCATGAACACCTCGGCCGGATACGCGTTGAACCACAGGAACCCCAGGCCCGAGCCGGCCATGGCCGCGCAGAATACCGCCAGCTCGCCGGCGCCCGGGATATGGGGAAGATCCAGGTAATGGGAAAACTGGGCGTTTCCCGCCACATAGGCAAAGATCGCCAGCGCGCCGGCCACCATGACCGTCGGCATGATCGCCAGCCCGTCCAGGCCATCGGTCAGGTTGACGGCGTTGCTGGTGCCCACGATCACGAAATAGGTCAGCAGGACGAAGCCGAACATCCCGAGCGGGATCGAAATCGCCTTGAAGAAGGGGACGATCAGCGTCGTCTCGGCCGGCAGCGTGGCGCTGACCGCCAGATAGATCGCCACACCCAGGCCGATCACGGATTGCCAGAAGTACTTGGCGCGCGCCGACAGGCCCTTGGGGTTGCGATGGACCACCTTGCGGTAGTCGTCGACCCAGCCGATGGCCCCGAATCCGAGGGTGGTGACGAGGACGAGCCAGATATATTCGTTACGCAGGTCGGCCCATAACAGGGTAGTCACCGCGATCGCCACCAGGATCAGCGCGCCTCCCATGGTCGGCGTTCCCGCCTTGGTGAGGTGGGTCTGCGGCCCGTCGCTGCGCACGGCCTGGCCGATCTTGTACGCGGTGAGCCTGCGGATCATGCCCGGCCCCACGAGGAAGGACAGGACCAGCGAGGTCAGGGTAGCGAGCACGGCGCGCAGGGTGATGTAATCGAACACGTAGAACGTGCGCACGTCGTGCCCCAGCCAATTGAACAACGCTAACAGCATCGCGCCCCTCCCTCCCCGCACCCGATCACGGCTTCACCTCGCGCACCACCTCGAAGCCTTTCACCACGCGTTCCATCTGCATGAAGCGCGAACCCTTGACCAGCACGGTGACACCGGGCGCCATCAGGAGTTCGAGCTCGGCCAGGAGTTCCTCGATGCGCTCGAAGTGGCGCGCGCCACGTCCGAACGCGTGCACCGCCTGCGTGCTCAAGTCACCGAGCGCCAGCAGCCCGTCGATGCCCGCCTCCCGTGCCGCCAGCCCGATGCCCGCATGGAGCGCGGCAGCGTCGGCCCCGAGTTCGCCCATGTCGCCCAGGACCAGGATTTTGCGCCCCGGCGCCAGGGCGAGCACCTGAATCGCCGCCTTCACCGACTCGGGATTGGCGTTGTAGGTGTCGTCGATCAAGGTGGCGCCATTGAGACCCTCGCGCCGCTGCAGGCGCCCACGCACGCCGGCAAATGCCTCGAGTCCTGCCACCACCGCGGCGAGCGGCACCCCCGCGGCCAAGGCGGCCGTCGCGGCCGCCGTCGCGTTGCGCACGTTGTGGAGCCCCGGCACCCGAAGCCGGAGGGATGCGTCGCCCAGTTCGCCCGTGAGCTCGAGGTGCGAGCCTTGTTCGGACAACTCGTAGCGCGCGTTGACGCTGGCCGGGGCGTCGAGCCCGAAGTCGAGCACCCGACGCGGGCCCGCAAGCGTGCGCCACAGCGCGACATGCGGGTCGTCCGCGTTCAGCACCGCGATGCCGGCATCGCCCAGGCCTTCGAGAATCTCCCCTTTGGCGCGGGCCACCGCCTCGACGCTCGTGAGTCCTTCCAGGTGGGCCGCCTGCGCATTGTTGATGAGCGCGACGACGGGCTGCGCCAGGCGGGTCAGGTAGGCGAGCTCGCCCGGATGGTTCATGCCCATCTCGATCACCGCGAACCGGTGGTGAGTGCCCAAGCCCAACAGGGTCAGGGGCATGCCTATGTCATTATTAAGGTTGCCCGTCGTGGCCAGCACGGCGTTGCCCGCCGCGGGCGACTCGAGGGCGACCGCCGCTCGGAATATCGCGCTCAGCATTTCCTTCACGCTGGTCTTGCCGTTGCTCCCGGTCACCGCCACCAGCGGAAGGACGAAGCGCGCGCGCCAATGGGCCGCCAAGGTGCCCAGGGCGAGGCGCGTGTCGGCCACCCGCACCACCGGCAAACCGACGGGTGCCGGGACGCCGCCTTCGATGAGGGCGCCTACCGCCCCTTGCCCGGCCGCCGCCTGGAGATAGGCATGCCCATCGAAACGGGGGCCCTTGAGGGCCACGAAAAGATCGCCCGGGATCACCGACCGGCTGTCGGTGGTCACCCGGTCGAAGCGCGCATCCCCGCCCTCGCGTCTTGCGCCGAGTGCCTCGGCCGTCTCACCAAGGCTAAGCATGCTCATGTCGGCTCCTGATTGCGTCGATTGTTCAGCACGCGGGCAGCCACCTCGAGGTCGCTGAATGGCCAACGGGTGCCGGCGATGTCCTGATAAGGCTCATGCCCCTTGCCTGCCAGGAGCACGATGTCGGCGGGGCGGGCGCGCTCGATGGCATAGAGAATCGCGTCCGCCCGGTCCGCGATCACGCGATGGTTGCCTTCAAGTCCCGGCAGGATGTCCGCGATGATGTCGCCGGGCGCCTCATGGCGCGGGTTGTCGTTGGTCACCACCACTTCGTCGGCGAGCCTCGATGCCACCGCTCCCATCAAGGGCCGCTTGCCCCGATCGCGTTCCCCCCCGCAGCCAAAGAGCGCGATCAGGCGTCCATCGCCGGGCATCACCCCGCGCAGCGCCTCGAGCACCTTCTCCAGGGCGTCCGGCGTATGGGCATAGTCGACCACCACGAGCGGCCGGTCGCCCCCGCCCAGGCACTGCATGCGGCCGGGCACCGGGGCGAGGCGCGCGAGGCTCTCGAGCACCTGGTCGAAAGGCATGTCGCTCGCCAGGCACCCGGCAGCAGTCGCCAGCAAATTCGCGGCATTGAAGCGTCCGAGCAGGCGGCTTTCCAGCAGGCCGCGCCCCCAAGGGGTGGCCAGTTCCAAAGCGATCCCTCCCGGTCCCATCCGGACGAGGCGGCCGCGCACCTCGCCGCCCTCGAACCCGTAGTTGAGCGCCTTCACGCCGGAGGCGATGCGCGCCTGCAGCTCGCGTCCGAACGGGTCGTCGGCGTTCAGCACGGCGGCCTTCAGGGTTTCCCATTGGAACAGGGCCGCCTTGGCGCGCGCATAGGACGCCATGTCGCCGTGGTAGTCGAGATGATCGCGCGTCAGGTTGGTCAGGATCGCCACATCGAACGCGACGCCGTGCACACGCCCCTGGGCGAGCGCGTGGGAGGAGACCTCCATCGCCACGGCCTGGGCGCCGGCAGCATGGAGGCGGCGCAGTTCCCGCTGCAGCGCCACGGCCTCCGGCGTGGTATGCGTCGCCGCGACCAGCGCATCCGGGAACCCGTTGCCCAGGGTTCCCAGCACTGCGGTCCTGCGGCCCGCATGCCCGAGGGCCTGCGCGAGCCAATGGGCGCAGGACGTCTTGCCGTTGGTTCCGGTCACGCCGATCATCCACAGGTGCGCGGAAGGCTCTCCATAGGCCTGTGCCGCGATGAACCCAGCGCGGGCACGCAAATCGGCGATCCCTGCGTTCGGAACGGCCCACAGGGGATTCCAGGCGAATCCGCGGCTGTCCCAGATCACCGCGTTGGCGCCGCGCGCGATCGCCTGGGCGATGAAGTCGCGGCCGTCGGCATGCTCTCCCGGATAGGCCAGAAAAGTGTCTCCGGCCTGCAGGTCGCGGCTGTCGATCACCAGGCGCGTGACCGGCACGCCGAGCCCCCCAAGGGCGTCGAGCACCGCGGCGCGATCGGCTGGGCCGAGGGGGCGGACAGGGGATGCCGCGACGCTCACGTGGCCTCCTTTGCCGGCTGGGCGGCGGCCGGAGGCGCCGCCTGCGTGCTTGGCGCATCGGGCGGCACGTCGAGACGCCGCAGGCTCGCAGCCATCACTTGCGCGAAGACCGGCGCGGCCACCTCGCCCCCGTAGTAGTGGCCGGCGGACGGCTGATTGAGCGCGACCGCCACGATCAGGCGCGGATCGCTCGCCGGCGCCATGCCCACGAAGGAGGCGATGTAGCGGTTGCGGGCGTAGCCCCCGTCCCGACGCACCTTGTGCGCGGTGCCGGTCTTGCCGGCGACGGTGTAGCCCGGAATGCGCGCGTCAGGGGCGGTGCCGCCGGGTTCCACCACCAGTTCCAGCATGCGGCGCACGTCGTTGGCGACGGTCCTCGACATGACGCGGCGACCCTGCACGGGCGAATCCACCTTGACGAAACTCAGGGGCATCAACACGCCCCCATCGGCAAAGACCGTGTAGGCGCGCGCAAGTTGCAGGAGACTCGCCGAGATGCCGTTGCCGTGCGCGATGGTCGCCTGGTCGATGGGGCGCCAGGCCGCGTAGGGGCGCATATCGCCGGCAGTCTCGCCGGGAAAGCCGGTATCGGGAATCTGGCCGAAGCCCACCGCATGCAGCATGGTCCATTGCTGCTTGGGCGTGAGCCTAAGCGCAATCTTGGCGGCACCAATGTTGGACGAGACCTGGAGCACTTGCGCCACCGTGAGCAGCCCGTTGCGTTCCGCGTCCGAAATCGTCCAGCCGTCCAGGCTCATGACCCCGGGGGCCGTCTGGAATTGCGTATTCGGCGTAATCACGCCGGCTTGCAGCGCGGCAGCGATGGTAAACGGCTTCATCACCGAGCCCAGCTCGGCGGCGTCCGTCACCGCACGATTCCGGGTGTCGGCAGGGGCCGCCTTGTCGCGGTTGTTCGGGTTGAACGAAGGCAGATTGGCAAGCGCCAGCACTTCACCGGTCTTCGCGTTCAGCACGATGAGGCTGCCCGATTCGGCGCGGCTCGCGACGACCGCGTTCTGCAGCGCGCGAAAGGCCAGGTACTGGATGTCGCGATCGATGCTCAGGGTCAGGTCATGGCCCTTGCGGGGGGCGGTGATGTTCTCGACGTCCTGGACGATGTGCCCCAACCGGTCCTTGATCACGCGCCGGCTGCCCGGCTTTCCGGCCAGCCAATCCTGGTAGGCGAGCTCCAGGCCTTCCTGGCCCTTGTCGTCGACATCGGTGAAGCCGATCAGCTGCGCCGCCACGTCACCGGTCGGATAGTAGCGTCGATACTCGCGCTGCAGAAAGACGCCCGGGATGCGCAGCGCCGCCACCTGCTGCGCATCCTGGGGCGGCATGAGGCGCTTCAGGTAGACGAAATCGAGGGCGCGGTCCGCCAGGCGCGATGCGATGTCGGCGGAGGGCAGCCCCAGCAAGCGGGACAGTTGCGCCATCTGATCGGGGCTCGCGCGAAAATCGGCCGGGCTCGCCCAGACCGACTTGACGGGCGTGCTGATCGCCAGCGGATGGCCATTGCGGTCCAGGATCATGCCGCGGTGCGCGGGGATCTCGATGATGCGGCTGTAGCGCGCGCTGCCCTGGTTGCGCAGGAAGCGGGAACGCGGGCCCTGCAGGTAGATGTCGCGCCCCTCGAGCACCACGAATGCGGCGAGCAGCAAGGCCATGACCCAGTAGGCGCGCGCCGCCGGCAGCCGCAGGGCGGGGCCGGTGCGGGGAATGCTATTCATGGCTGCCCCTCCGCAGCCCCGCCGTCGGCACCACGGCGATATGGATCTGGGAAGGATCGGGCACGCTCATGCCGAGTTCGCGCGTCGCGATGCGCTCGATGCGCGACTGCATGCCCCAGGTGCTCTGCTCGAGCTGCAGCTGCCCCCATTCCACCTTGAGATCGTGGGCCTGCGCGCGCGCCTGGTCGAGTTCGATGAACAGCCGCTGGGCCTCGTGGCGCACCGTGACCACCCCCAGCGCGAAACCGGCAAGCAGCATGAGCAAAGCCATGTTGAGCCTGATCACGCCGGAAATTCCGTGCGCAAGGCCGCGCGCAGGATGGCCGAACGCGCGCGGGGATTGGCCCGCACCTCCTCCTCGCTCGGCCGCACGGGCTTCCCAAGGAGGACAAGGCGCGGCGCGTGCACGTCCCGCGCACGAACCGGCAGCCTGGCGGGCAGGCTGTCGGCGCGCGCGGCCTCGCGCATGAAGCGCTTGACCATGCGGTCTTCGAGCGAATGGAAGCTGATCACGACGAGCCGTCCCCCGGGCTTCAGCCAATGCAGGCTCTGGGCGAGCACTAGCGACAGTTCCTCAAGCTCTTGATTGATGTAAATCCGTACAGCCTGAAAGGTGCGCGTCGCCGGATCCTGCCCTGGCTCGCGCGTATGGACGGCTTGGCCCACCACCCGGGCGAGCTCGCGCGTTGTGGTGAGGGGGTGATGCGCTCGAGCCGCAACAATCGCCCTTGCAACCTGTTTAGCAAACCGTTCTTCACCATAATTCCTGATCACCCCCCGTAGCTCGTCCTCGGTGGCGCGCGCCAGCCACTCCTGCGCCGTCATGCCCTGCGTGGTGTCCATGCGCATGTCGAGCGGCCCGTCCAGGCGAAAGCTGAAGCCGCGCGACGCCTCGTCGATCTGCGGGGACGACACGCCGAGGTCCAGCAGAAGCCCATCCACCGGCCCGACCCCCAGCGCCTCCAGCACCTCGCCCAAATGGCCGAAGCTGCGGTGCACGGCGCTGACCCGCGGGTCCGCCCAGCTCCGCGCGACCGCCACGGCCGCGGGATCGCGATCGAGGACGACGAGGCGTCCCTTGCCGCCCAGGCGATCCAGGATGAGCCGGCTGTGCCCGCCGCGTCCGAACGTCGCATCGACATATGTGCCCGCGGGCTGGATGTCGAGCGCCGCGACCGCCTCCTGCGCCAAGACGCTTCGGTGCGCCTGACCGCTCACAACGACAGGCTCTGCATCTCGGGCGGCAACGCCCCGGCCTGCAGCGCGATCGCCTCGTCGCGCTGCTGCATCCACTTCGCCTCGTCCCACAGTTCGAATTTGAGGCCCTGCCCCACCAGCATGACGTGCTTTTGCAGCTCCGCGAACTCGCGCAAGGGCGTCGAGACGAGGAGCCGTCCTGCGGCGTCCATCTCGACGTCCTCCGCATGACCGACCAGCAGCCGCTGCAGGGCGCGCGCCTGCGGATGCAGGGCCGGCAACTGCATGATTTTTTCCTGGATGGGTTCCCACTCGGGCTGGGGATAGAGCAGCAAGCACTTGCTGGGATCGGCGGTGATGACCAGGCGGCCGGCACAATCGGCCAGCAAGGCGTCACGGTAGCGGGCAGGCACCACCAGCCTCCCCTTGCCGTCAAGAGTCAATTTCGCCACGCCGCGGAACATATTGTCTGGCTCGCCTCGGGGAACGCTAGAGGGTCGCCTCGTCCTCCCACAATTTCCCACTTTCTACCACTTTTGCCCACTATAGTGAAAAACCTTTGGCCGGTCAAGGAAATTTCAGGACCTTTTCATTGACGTGACAACGACTTATCGGGCGCCGCATGGGTGTCGTTAGTGCTTTGCAAATAATGGGATAGCGGAACAAGCGGAAGTGATTTCTCGATTTCGTGCCCGATCGGGCCTGGCAACACGGCATAACGGGGAGAAAGAAACGTCGCAGGGTCGGTGTGGAGAATACGTCGAAAGATCAGGCGGCAGGCCGCCGCTGGCCCGGGCACCGGGAGACGGGAAGATCTGCCGCGGACTGCGGGTCGTGAAAGAGAAGCTGGCCGATAAGCCGGGTTCTGTCGGGGACAGTCATTCCTCTAGGTCCGCGGTTGCCCGCGGACTCAAGCAACCTACCCGGGAACAGTGCGAGCCACACTATCGTTCCCCTATTTGGTCTTGCTCCGGGTGGGGTTTGCCCTGCCGTCCCTGTTACCAGGAACGCGGTGCGCTCTTGCCGCACCTTTTCACCCTTGCCTGTGCATGCACGCATGCCATCGGCGGTATCGCTTTCTGTTGCACTTTCCATAGCCTCGCGGCTTCCGGCCGTTAGCCGGCACCCTGCTCTGTGGAGCCCGGACTTTCCTCTCCGCGATGGGCGAACCCGCCGCGCAGCGACTGCCTGGCCAGCTTCGGGAGGCAGTATACTCCGTTCGCCGCCGGGTCGCCAGCCGCCCCTTTTCGCCCAGCCCCGCGCCCCCGTCAGTCCTTCAGGCGCCAGTGCATCTGCTCGCCCGCCCGCAAGGGCACCAGCGCCTGTCCGCCACACCCATACTCGCGGGGCACCGTCCACGCCTCGCGCACCAGGGTCAAGCGCTCCCGGTTGGGCGGCAACCCATAGAAACGGGCGCCATGAAGCGATGCGAAGGCCTCCAGCCGGTCGAGCCTGCCCGCCGCCTCGAACACCTCCGCATACAATTCGATCGCCGCGAAGGCGGTGTAGATGCCGGCGCAGCCGCAGCTCGCTTCCTTCGCGGCCCGCGGATGCGGGGCCGAGTCGGTGCCGAGAAAGAATTTGGGGTTCCCGCCGGTGGCCGCCCGGACCAGCGCCTCCCGGTGGACCTCGCGCTTGAGCACCGGCAGGCAATACATATGGGGGCGCAGCCCCCCTGCAAACATCGCATTTCGGCTGTACAGCAGGTGATGCGCGGTCACGGTCGCGGCGATCCGCGAAGATGCGCCTTCGACGAAAGCCACCGCCTGGCGAGTGGTGATGTGCTCGAACACGATCCTCAGCCCCGGGAAACGCTCGATCAGCGGGATCAGGACGCGGTCGATGAACGCCTCCTCGCGATCGAAGACGTCGACCCGCGGGTCGGTGACTTCGCCATGGACCAGCAGCGGCAGATCCTCGGCCTCCATCGTTGCCAGCGCCGCGAAACAGCGGGTGATATCGGTCACGCCCGACGCGGAATTCGTGGTCGCCCCGGCCGGATACAGCTTGACCCCATGCACAATCCCGCTCGCCCGCGCGCGCGCGATTTCCTGCGGCGTGGTGCGATCCGTCAGATAGAGCGCCATGAGCGGTTCGCAAGCGACCCCTGCGGGCAACGCCTCGAGAATGGCGGCGCGATAGGCCCGGGCATCGTCAGTCGTCGCCACCGGCGGGCTCAGGTTGGGCATGACGAGCGCCCGCCCGAAACGGCGCGCCGTGTCCGGCAGCACCGCCCGAAGCATCGCGCCATCGCGCAGATGGACATGAAAATCGTCGGGACGCGCCAGCGTCAATTCCTGCACCCTCTCGCCTCCTTCGGCGCCGCCGCTCACCGCCCCTTGCCTCCCGGCGACGGCCCGCCGCTCTCCTCGACCGGCAATCCCGCCCGCTTCCATTCCGGGTAGCCGTTCTCCAGGCGGCGCGCCACATATCCTTGGCCACGCAGCCGGGCAACCGCCTCGTAGGCCAGCACGCAATACGGTCCCCGGCAGTATGCCACGACCTCTTGCTCCTGGGGCAGGCGGGAAAGGTCCTTCTCCAGTTCCGCCAAGGGCACGCTGAGGGCGCCCGCCACGTGGCCGGCCACATACTCTTCCACCGGCCGGACGTCGATCACGCTCACCAATCCGTCGCGGGCACGGTTCAAGAGTTCCTGCGCAGGCAGCGGCTCCAGGCTGTCCTTAACCGTCAGATAAGCATCGACCAACCGCGTCACCTCGGCCAAGTGTGCCTGCGCCACACGGCGCACGGCGTCGAGCAGGGACATGACATCTTCCCCGGTGAGGCGGTAATAAACAAATTGACCTTCCTTGCGAGGGACCACCAATCCCGCCTGACGCAACTGCTGGAGATGGGCGGACGCATTGGCAATCGTGAGGCCCGAGACCCTGGCCAGCGCCTCGACGCTGCGCTCCCCCTGCGCGAGGAACTCGAGGAGTTCCAACCGGTGGCTGTTGCTCAACGCCTTGCCCACGCGCGCAAACTCGGAGAAGAGATCCTGCTTGAAATTGCTTTCGCTTGACATCGGCAGCCCGGCGGCGATAATTGTTCAATGAACAGCTTGAATATTACCACAACGAGGTCCGGCCGGTTCGCACATGCCCGCACCCCCGCACGGCACGTCCAGGGCTGCGCCCCGTCGCGGCCCACGGGAGGCTCTGCCCCCGGAGGCCTATGAGGCCTGGTACCACACGGCGCGCGGCCGCTGGATCGCCGCGCGCGAATTCGCCCTGTGCGCAAGCATGCTCGAGCCTTGGCCGGGCGCGAGCCTGCTCGACGTCGGCACCGGGACCGGGCACTTCGCCCGTCTTTTCGCAGGTCAAGGACTGCGGGTGACGGGCCTGGATCCCGATCGCCGAGCGATTGCCTTCGCCGGCGCGCAAGGCGGCAACATCCGCTATCTGGCGGCCGATGCCCGCCGGCTGCCCTTCGCGGACCAGCGCTTCGACTATGCCGCCGCCATCACAAGCCTGTGCTTCGTCCCGGATCCCGCCCAAGCGCTCGCCGAGATGTGGCGCGTCGCCGAGCGCGGCGTCCTCCTGGGATTGCTGCATCGCCACAGCCTCCTCTATCGGCAGAAGCGCGGCCAGGGCGCATACGCCGGCGCGCGCTGGGATGATTTGGAGGCCGTTCGCACCTGGACGGCCGCCTTGGCCCCGGCGCCTCGACTGACACACGGCTACGCGGTCGGATGGCCTGCAGGCGGGCTGGCCGCCCGCCTCGCGGAGCCCCTCCTCGCGCGCCTGCTGCCTTGGGGGGCCTTCCTGGCCGTCGTGCTCTGGAAGCAACCCCGCCGCTGACCGGGGCGCCCAGCGGCCAGAGCCGCGCTTCTTGCGATTTGATGTCCCCCCCACTACTATATTGAACCTTCGGCCCTGGGGCGCGGGCGCACATGACACTCACGAACGCCATGACCTTGAAGAATTACCTGCACTTGTCGGAAGAAAGCGAGTTCCTGGTCGCCTCGAAGGCCGAACGGACGGCATTCCTGCGGACGCTGGTCGAGAACAGGACCCTGGTCACGGTCTACGACCCCCCCCACGACGCCATGATGATGAGCATGCTCGTCGCGGCGGAGCCGGCGGACAACCGGATCTTTCTCGATGCGCCGGTCGACTCGCCCAACGTCGAACGGTTCTTGTCGCTGACGGCCTGGCACCTGGTGGCCTTTCCGGACAACATCCGTCTCCAGATGGTGGCGGCCGCCCCCCGTCGCGTCGTCTACCAGTCCAAGCCCACCTTCATGCTGGAATTCCCGGCGCGCATGTGGCGCGTTCAGCGGCGTGAATTCCACCGGCTGGACGTCCCGTTGTCCGCCCCGGTCCGGCTCCATATGCCTTGGAGCGGAGCGCGTCTGCCGCTCCAAGTCAGAAACATGAGCCTGGCGGGGCTGTGCATCGCGGGGGAATTCCCCGTCCAGGCGAACATCCGGGAAGGCCAGCACCTCAACGGCTGCGACCTGCAGTTTCCCGTCGGTGCCCAGACCGTGAGCATCACCGCCGATCTCGAGATTCGCAGCTGCCATCCCGCCGCTCAAGGCGCCCTCGCGGCAAGAACGGCGGGATGCCGTTTCCTGTCGCCTTTCCCGCCCTCGTCCCAGAAACTCTTTCAGCGCTATCTCAACGCGCTGGAATGCGATTATCTCGCGAGGCGTCGGCAGGCCCGCTAAGCGTCGCGGGATTCCGCGCGGATCGCGAGCGCGCGCCGGTAAAGGTCGTTGCGTCCCTCGCCGGTCAATTTCGCCGCCAGGCCCACCGCCTGTTTCAACGGCAATTCCTCCAACAGAACGCGGAGGCAACGCTCGCCCTCCTGCACCGGTTCTTTCGCCGCCTCCGGCAAGAGCCCTTCGACCAGGAGCACGAACTCCCCCTTCTGGTGGTGAACATCCGCCTCGAGCCAAGACAACGCCTCGCGCAGAGGGCAGGTATGGAGCGTCTCGAAGCGCTTCGTCAATTCCCGCGCAAAGGTGATCGACCGCTCGCCGCCAAGCGCTTCGCACAAGTCGGCCGCCGTCGCCGCGACCCGGTGCGGCGCCTCGTAGAACACCAGGAGGTAGGGCAGCGTCTTGAGTGCGGCAATTTCCCGCAAGCGGGCACTGCGGCGCGGCGCCAGGAAGCCGTAGAACAGGAAATGCGGCGCACGAATGCCGGCGGCGGATAACGCCGTGATCGCCGCATTGGGCCCCGGGATAGGCACCACCGCCACCCCGGCCGCGCGCGCTTGCGCCACCAGCCAAGCCCCCGGATCGCTGATCGCCGGGGTGCCCGCATCGCTCACCAGCGCCACCGTGCGCCCCTCCTTCAGCAGGGCGAGAAGCCGCGGGGCCGCGTCGCGCTCATTGTGCTCATGCAAGGCGACCAGCGTGCCCCCGAGCGCGTAATGCGCGAGCAGATGGCGGGTCGTGCGCGTGTCTTCGGCCGCGATGACGTCCGCCGCAGCGAGGACATCCAGCGCCCGCATCGACAGGTCGCGCAGGTTTCCAATGGGGGTTGCAACCACATATAATGTAGTCATCGATTTGAAACCGAACGAGATTCGTAATGCAAAGGCTGCCCTTTCTTGTCATGCTGGTTGCTTGGCTGGTCACCGGATGCGCCGCGACCGCAACGCCTCTCTCGCCGGCCCAGGCCACTCGGAGCGCGCCACCCTCCCGCGGCTCCGAACCGACCCCACCGTCGGCGCAGACCCATGCCTATCCGTTCTCGCCAGCCCCCATGCCCGGAACGACGCCTGCCGGCGCGCGAGCCTTGCAGGCTCGGCCCAAGGTCGCCCTCCTCCTGCCGCTCCAGTCGAAAACCTTTGGGCTCGCCGCCAATCTGGTCGAACAGGGTTTCCTCGCCGCCTACACCCAAGACACCGGCGCCGCGTTCGTCGCCGGCCGCTCGCCGGTCCGGGTGTATCCGACCGATGCCGATGTGAGCCATATTTTGGCCGCTTATCAACAGGCGGTGCAAGATGGGAACGAGGTCATCGTCGGACCGCTCACGCGCGATGCCGTCACCGCGCTCGCCGCAAGCGGGCAAGTCACCGTCCCCACCCTCGCGCTCAACGTGGCCGACCGCGACGCCAGCCCGAATGCCCCCCTCTACTGCTTCAGCCTCTCGACCGACGCCGAGGCGCGAGCCGTTGCGCGGCTGGCGTACGCGCCCAACCGCCGAGAGGCCGCCATCATCAGCAGCGGACAACCGCTCGCCCGCAGAGCCGCCGCAGCCTTCGCGCAGTCCTGGACAGCCGCCGGCGGCCGCATCGCAGCGCGCTATCGGCCCGCGAGCTCCCCCGGCGCCCTGGTGGCCCTCGGTCGCGCCATCGCCCAGAGCCCGCCCGATGTGATCTTCCTGGCGGACGGCCTGGGCCGCGCCCAACTCGTGCGGCCGTACCTGCCCGTGTCTGCGCGCATCTATGCCACCTCCCAGATCAACAGCGGGCAGGCGGAGACCACCGAGGACTTCAATCTCGAAGGCGTCCGATTCGTCGACATGCCTTGGCTTCTGCAGCCGAACGCACCCTCCGTGACCATTTATCCCCGTCCCGCCAACGCGCAGACCGCCGACCAGGAGCGCCTGTACGCCTTGGGCATCGATGCCTATCGCCTGGCACAGATGCTGGCGAGCGGGTCGCCGACCGAGCTACATCTGGCTGGCGTGACCGGCGACATCACCCTGCGCGGGCATCGGGTCGTCCGGCATCTGCTGCAAGCGCAGTTCCAGCAAGGACAAGCCGTGGTCCTGGGAACCCCCGCGCCGTGAGGCGGCCGGGGACGGTGGCACTTTGGGGGGAATCCCTTTACAATGGCGGCTCCCCCGTCCTCCGCCGCCGCGCCCCATGGATCTGATCGCCCGGATTTCCCACCATTTTACCGAAAGCGCGCATCTCAAGCTGCAAGCCATGGATCTTCTGGCCGGGCCGATTGCGCAGGGCGCCGCGCGCATGGTGCAGTGCCTGCTTGCCGACGGCAAGGTGCTGAGCTGCGGCAACGGCGGATCCGCAGGCGACGCCCAGCACTTTTCCTCGGAGCTGTTGAACCGCTTCGAGATGGAGCGTCCCGGCTTGGCCGCGATGGCGCTCACCACGGACACCTCGACGATCACGGCAATCGCCAACGATTACGACTACGAACAAGTGTTCGCGAAGCAGGTGCGAGCCCTTGGACATCGCAACGACCTTCTGCTGGCCATTTCGACCAGCGGCAACTCGCGCAACGTCGTCGCCGCCGTGCATGCCGCCCACGAGCGCGAGATGGGCGTGATTGCGCTGACAGGCCGCTCGGGCGGCGCCATCGGCAACACCCTGGGCGACGGCGACGTGCATATCTGCGTGCCGGATGAGCGCACGGCGCGCATCCAGGAAATCCACCTGTTGACGATTCATTGCCTGTGCGATGCCATCGATTGCCTGCTGCTGGGCGCCGAGTAGCCCTTTGGCGGCTTGGCGGGTAGACGCCCTTGGCCACGTCGACGAGCCGGACCCAGGGCGCGCCGAAGAGAATAGGCAGAACATTCAGGCCACCGCGCGTGTCGAAGGGATGCAAACTCCCCCAGCCCAGCCGTGCCCGCGCCTTGGGGCGCAGGGAGGACGCAGGCGCGGCGGCCTTGCGGCCCCCGCCGGCCGACCGCCGCTTCTCCCGCGCCAGATGCGCGGGTTTCCTTGCCGGAGAAATTGGTCCATGCGTAGAACAAGCCTTCTGTTGGTGGCCCTCGCGGCCTTGACGCCCACCCTTTCGGGGTGCTTTCCGCTGGTCGCCGCAGGCGCCGGCGCCACCGCCGTCGTCGCTTCCGATCGGCGCACGGCGGGAACGTACATCGACGATGACGAGATCGAGTTGAAGGCTCACGACGTCATCGCCGACTCGTTCGGCGCGAATGTGCACGTGGACGTGGGCAGCTTCAACCGCAACGTGCTGTTGGTCGGCGAGGCACCCACCGAGGCCCTCAAGCATCAGGTCGAGGAGGCGGTCAAGGATATCCCCAACGTGGCGCACGTGACGAACCTGATCAGCATCGAAAACCCCACCTCCGACGCAGTGCGCGCGAACGACGCCCTCCTCACAGCCAAGGTCAAGGCGCGCTATCTGGACGAAAACAAGTTCCAGATCAACTACGTCAAGGTCATCACCGAAAACGGCGTGGTCTACCTGATGGGGCTCGTGACGCACAAGGAGGCGGCCGATGCGGCCAACATCGCGGCCACTACCAGCGGCGTCCAGAAGGTGGTCAAGGTGTTCCAGTACATCGACTGAGGTCGCGACGATGACCGCCCACTTTCCGGCCGCCTTCGAAGCCAAGCTCTGCCCGCCCGACGAACTCGCCCAGCGGGCGGGGGGCTGCGCCCGCCCGCTGGTGTTCACCAACGGGTGCTTCGACCTTCTTCACCGGGGCCACGTGACTTATCTCGCGCAGGCGCGCGCCTTGGGCGGCAGCCTCGTGGTGGGGGTCAACAGCGATGCGTCGGTTCGGCGGCAAGGCAAGGGCGCGGATCGGCCGATCAACGCCCTGGACGATCGCATGGGCGTGCTGGCCGCCCTCGAGAGCGTCTCTCTCGTGACCTGGTTCGACGAGGACACCCCGCTTGCCCTGATCCTCGCCCTGCGCCCGGACATCCTGGTCAAGGGCGGTGATTGGCCGGTCGACCAGATGGTGGGGGCAAAGGAAGTCGCGTCATGGGGCGGGCGGGTGCATTCCATTCCCTTCGTCCATCAGCGGTCGACGAGCGGCACCCTCGCGCGCATCCGGGATGCGACGCCCGGCTCGTGAACATTTGTTCGCGCATTTCCCTGCTTAGGCGCGCACGAAACCAGCCTTGCGCCAAGAGGGGGGCACACGCACACAGGCGTGCGCTGAGCGGGCGGTTTGGTTTTTGATCTGGCCTTACGAGCATGCTTTATGCAAATCGGCCATCGCTTTCGTTGTTGCCCCGCTCCCGCACGGGAACAAACCCTGTTGCGGTGGACCGGTTGCCAGCGCCACATCTACAACGCCAAGGTGCGCGAGGACCAATGTTTCCGGCGCTTCGCTCGCAAGTCCTGACCGTATGTCGGGCAGCACGCGCCGGTCGATCAGCAATACAGCCAGTTCAAGACCGAACTCACGCCATGGCTGTCGGAGGTCTTGAGCGTCGTGCTGCGCAACGGCGCAGGGCTATGGACGCAGGCCTACAGCCGGTATTTCTCCTAGCGGGGCGGCCGTCCGGTGATTCACCGGCGCCACGGCAAGCAATCGGTATGGCTTACCGCGAAGCCGAAGCAAGATGAGCAAGGCCTTGGATCAGGAATGGCGCGCCCGCGACATCCGGCCTCAACAAGTCCCTTCTGGCCTCGACCTGGGGTCAGACTCTGGTGTATTTGCAGTCCAAGGCTCGCCGTCAAGGCAAGCTGGTTATCGAAGTGCCACCGTTCCATTCTTCGCAGGAATGTGCCGCGTGCGGCCACATTCACCAGGACAACCGGGTATCGCAATCCGGCTTCGTCTGCCTAACGATCATGGTGGTTGCCGCCACCCCA
>JAJYKK010000044.1 GCA_021788645.1 Pseudomonadota bacterium | reverse complement strand
CAGCGCGAGCTTGCCCCAGGTGACGCAGCCGGTATCGGCATTCCAGCGGATGTTGGCCACATTGTTCTTGCCTTCGAGCGAATGCAATGGGCGGTTCCGGCCTTTGAAGCGCGGCCGGCCGCGAGCGCCAAAGACACACTCGGAGACGGCTTTCCAGACCCGGGTTCCGATCTTCTGGGTTTCGTGGGCGCCGAGACGATCGGAAAACCCGGCGGCATTCTTGTGCGTCGTAGCGACCGAGTGCAGGGCGTACTCGCTGAAGCCGAAGCAGGCGTTGCAGTCCTTGAATGCCTGATTGCGCGCCTTCCTCTTGGGAGCCGACCTGGCCACCTGCCACGCCTTCGACTGGCGCATCAGACCCAATCGCTTCAGTGCCTCATCGAGCACGGCGTTGTAGAGCCGCCGCCCGGCTTCGAGGCGGCCCTGTATGACCCTCTCCGCCGTCGGCTGTACCACCAGCGGCAGTTCGAGGATGAAGGACGGCGATTGCGCTTTAGGCATTAGTGGTCATCACCCCTGTCCTCAAAAGCCGGTTAGCTGGCTCGTCGTCGGTTCGGCGCAGCAGTACCACGGCTCCGACAGCCGGGGCAGGGGCTCGCCGTAGTTGGCGCCTGCAAGAGACGGCGCTTGCACGTCGAGCGCTTCGTGAGCCATGCGCCAAACGCCGTCGAAGACCCGTTCGCGGGAAAGCTGTCCGGCCTCCGCCTCGCCCACCCACGCCTGCACCCGCTGCTGCAAGGCGTCCACGCGGGGATCTTCGTGCCGCCACGGGTATCCCAGCAACCGCTCATCGAAAGGCTCAAGCCGTGCGTCGAATCCCTCCAGACGGAGCAGGTACGATCCCGCCGGAACCAGGAGTCGGATACTGAGCTGGACCGGCGCCACGGCACGGACCAGCTTGAGATCAATGAGGGCTCGCAGCAGCGCCAAATAGCTCTCGATCGTGGTCCAGGGCGTAAAAGGCACGAAGGTGGGTAAAAGCGCGAGTCCGTGTGCACGGCATAACGCCAGCGCACGTTCGAAGTCCGCCCGCGTATGGCCTTTGGCCAAATGGCGCAGCACCTCGTCGTCCAGCGATTCCACCGCCGACGTGATGAAAAGGCACCCGGCCGCCTTGAGGTCCGCAAGCATCCCCTCGTGGGCAAGCAGATGCTCGATTTTGATCGTCGCATCAAAGGTCACGTCGGGAAAACGTTGACCGAGCAGCCCGATGAGCCTGCGCGCATGCGTCGGCCCGTTCAGGAAATCGGGATCGCCGAACGAGATATGGCGCGCGCCGGCCGCATGCTGCTGGGCGATGTCGTCGAGCACGACCTCAAGCGGCACGATGCGAAAGCGCCCCTCGTAGACGGGGACGATCGGGCAATGGCGGCAAAGATGCTTGCAGCCGCGACTGGCTTCCGCGAAGCCCACCACGGATCGCCGGCCGTCCGGCAAGACGAGGTGGGCGTAACGATCCAGGGGCGGCAAATCGGAACGATCCGGCTTCACGAAGCCCACTTTCGCGCGGCTGACCAAAGGCTCGGCGGGGCAGGCCTCTTCACGCGGCCCTGCGGCCCACTCGGCCAGCCGCACAAGTCCGGGCTCCATTTCGCCGCCGAGCACGGCCTCGGTGCCAAGCCTGTTCAGCCACGCTGCGTTCATCGGAGCGTACAGGCCGTATGCGCAAAGCAGGGCGCCCGGCGCCGCGCGGCGGATCCTGGGGATCGCCTCCCCTGCGATGCGCGTGGCCGTGTGCATGCTCAGGTGCAGCGCCACAAGCGCCGCCCCGGACAAAACAGAGACATCGAGCCGCGCGAGGGAGAGATCCATGCAGACGACGTCGAACCCCGCGCGACGGAGCCATGCCGCAGGTTCCGCCAGCGCAAACGGCTGGCGTCCTAGATCGTACAGGCTGATCAAGACGACGCGGCGCGCCCTCGGCGGAGACACGGGGAGCGTCCGACCGGGTCGATCCGGAGCGCTCATGATGGGGCCCGCGCATGTTCCCGCGTGGCGTGAAACGCCACTTTCGGCCAGCGCTCCTGCGTCAGTTGGAGGTTGACCCTGGAAGACGCCAGATAGGCGAGGTTGCCCGCTGCGTCGTAGGCCAGATTCGCGGCCAGCGCCTGCTCAAAGTCGGCCATGACCTTGGAATCCTCGCACGTCACCCAGCGCGCCGTATAGATGTTCGTGGCCTCGAACAGGGCATCCACCCCGTATTCCGTCCCGAGCCGATGCGCCACGACCTCGAACTGAAGCACGCCGACCGCGCCCAGGATGAGATCGCCCCCGATCACCGGGCGGAAGACCTGAACCGCGCCTTCCTCGCCGAGCTGCTGGATGCCCTTGTGCAGCTGCTTGACCTTGATAGGATTGCGCAGGCGGACGGTGCGGAACAATTCCGGTGCGAAGAACGGAATGCCGGTGAACTGAAGGGCCTCGCCCTCGCTGAAGCTGTCGCCGATCTGGATGTTGCCGTGATTGGGAATGCCGATGATGTCGCCGGCATAGGCTTCCTCCACTTGGGCACGGCGGTGGGCCATGAAGGTGATCACATTGGCCACCTTCATCTCCCGCTGAAGGCGCAGGTGGCGGATCTTCATGCCCCGCTCGAAGCGCCCGGAACACACGCGCAGAAAGGCGATCCGGTCTCGATGGGCGGGGTCCATGTTGGCCTGGATCTTGAACACGAAGCCGCTGAATGCCGGTTCCTCGGGCTTGACCCGTCGTCGGCCGGCCTCGCGCCCAAGCGGCGCAGGCGCCCAATCGACCAGGGCATTGAGGATCTCTCGCACGCCGAAGTTGTTGATTGCCGAGCCGAAGAAAACCGGCGTCTGGCGCCCTTCCAGAAAGGCCTGCCGATCGAAGGGATGGGAGGCGCCCCTGACCAGTTCGATGTCCTTGCGCAACTGGGCCACCTCGTCCGGGAAACAGTCATCCAGGCGCGGATTGTCGAGCCCCTGGATCACTTCCGGCACCTGCCCCTGCTCCGCCTGCCCCGGGGCGAAGAGCAGGATTTCATCATGGGCGAGGTGATAGACGCCCCGAAACGCCTTGCCTGTCCCGACCGGCCAGGTCACCGGCGCACACTGAATCTTGAGCACCGACTCCACCTCGTCGAGAAGCTCCAGCGGATCCCGGACCTCGCGATCGAGCTTGTTCATGAACGTCACGATCGGGGTGTTGCGCATACGACACACGTCCAGGAGCTTGATGGTCTGCTCCTCGACCCCCTTGGCGGCATCGATGACCATCAGACCCGAATCGACGGCCGTCAGGACGCGATAGGTGTCCTCCGAGAAATCCTGGTGACCCGGCGTGTCCAGCAGATTGACGATGTGGTCGCGGTATTCGAACTGCATGACCGAGCTCGCGACCGAGATGCCGCGCTGCTTCTCAATCTCCATCCAGTCGGAGGTCGCATGCCGCTGGCTCTTTCGGGCCTTGATGGTGCCCGCGAGCTGGATCGCGCCGCCGAACAGGAGCAGCTTTTCGGTCAGGGTCGTCTTGCCGGCATCGGGGTGCGAAATGATGGCGAATGTCCGCCGACGCGCGACTTCGGCTGCGAGCCCGGTTGCGCCGGAGGGGGAAGAAGCCTCTTCTGTCATGAGCATGCCAAGATGATCAGGAAAAATGCGCAATTTTGACACCCCGCCCGATTCGAGTCGAGGCATTCTTTGGCCGCGCCGCCAAAATCCCGCGGGCGGCCCGCTTGCCGGCCTAGCCGCCATCGAGCCACGCGGCCCGCAACGCGAGGGCCTTCGTGCCGGCATCGTCCTGCAGCGCCATCACGCAGGTATCCTGGATCGGGGCTTGCGGCACCACTTCGACCCGCAACAGCAAGTCGCCTCGAAAAGCGAACAGCGGAACAGGAAGACCGACCGTGCAGGCGTGCACCCGATGCTCCCAGTTGGCCGCGCTCACCCGCAAGCCGTCGATGGCCACGATCACGTCTCCGGCGGCCAGGCCCGCCGCCTGCGCCGCCCCGTCTTCAAACACTGCCAGGATCTTGGCCTCCCCGCTCGCTGCGACCCGCACCCCTAGGGCCGGCCGCGACCGGATCTGTTCCTCCGTCAGGCTGCCGGGTTTGCCGCCCTCGTCCGAGGCGCCCTCCGCCGCCCGGAGCCGAAAGGAAACGCCATGTGAAGCCAGCAGCCCCCCCAGCGGCAACTCCTCCGTGCCGCGCAGCGCGCCGTCAAAGAAGGCCGTCAGATCGATGCCGCCGACTTCCTTCGCGACAGCCTCCACGCCGTCCTCAGGAACGCCCAGGCCGGTCTGGCCGAAACGCGTCCAGAGGGTGCGCATGACGTCGTCCAGGGATCTGCGGCCATCGGTTTGCGAACGCAGCAAGAGGTCCAGACAGGCCGCGACAAGCGCCCCTTTGGTGTAGTAGCTGACGGTCGCATTGGGTGAATTCTCGTCCGGCCGGTAGAATTTTATCCAGGCATCGAAACTCGCTTCCTCCAGCGTCTGCCTGCGCCGCCCAGGCGTACGCCACACCCGCGTGGCCGTCTTGCCCAGCAGTTCAAGGTAGGCGGGCGGCGAAATCAGCCCACATCGCACCAGGGCGAGGTCATCGTAGTAGGACGTGATCCCTTCGAAGGCCCATAGCAGGCGCGTGTATGCTTCATGCGCAAGATCATGGGAGGTGAAGGCCGCCGGCTTGATGCGCTTGACGTTCCAGGCATGAAAATACTCATGGCTGCATAAGCCGAGAAAGCTTCGGTATCCGTCGCTCACGTTCGCGCCCCCCGCGCGGGGCAGGTCATCCCTGGCGCACACCAGGCTGCAGGAAGCCCGATGCTCCAGGCCGCCGTACCCCTCGCCGGTGGCGGAAACGAGAAACAGGTAGTCGGCAAACGGCGCGCTTTCCCCGAAGAACCGGATATGGTACTCGCACAGCCTCTTGAGGTCGTTGCAAAGACGTTCCATGTCGGCCGAATGCCGCCCGCTCACCGCCACTTCGTGCGGGACGCCACAGGCTTGGAAGGCGCCCAAGCTGAATTCCCCCATCTCGACCGGATGGTCCAGCAGCTCTTCGTAGTCCCTCGCCTCGTACAATCCGAAGCCGTGAGCTTCGGCCTCCCGGCGCGGCATCGCCGTCGCCACCCGCCAGCCCGCACAGGCCGCTCCCGCCGGGGGCGAGATGGCGAGCGTGCAGGCCTCTGCCTCTTTGCCGTGCACCCGCAGGAAGACGCTTGCCCCGTTGAAATAGCCGCGGGTCCGATCGAGGAAGGCACCCCGTACGGACGGGTCCCCCGCATACACGCAATAGCTGACATGAAGTGGTCCCGGTGAGGGGGCACACAGCCAAGCGTCCTTGGATGTCTTGAGCACGGCGACCGGACCCGCGGTGGAATGGGCGCGCAGTTCCACGATGTGCCGGGCGAACTCGCGCAGCATGTAACTGCCGGGAATCCACACCGGCAAGGACAGACGCTGCCCTTGCGGATCGGGCCGCTCCAGCGTGATCGTGATCTCGAACAGATGCGCATCAAGGCTCTTCGGCTCGATGCAATAGCGTACGCTGCAGACCATCCAGGCGCCTCCCGCGTCACGGCGTAATACGGGTGATTCTACCGGAGTCGACGGGAGGGAGGCACGCTCCCCGCCCCCGAACGGGCAAGACCGGGCGAATGGGAAGCGCTGCGGGAACGATCTGAAGCGAGACGAGCCGGCGGATTATTCCTGCCGTCCGCAGCAGCGATGCGCAGCCGAGGGGAAGGCGATCACGCGCGCGAGGGTCGTGCGCCGCCCCGGCCAGGGACGATCCTCGCTTAAGCCCTTGAGCGCAGCCAGAAAACCGTTCTCGGCGCATACGAAGTCCCACATCATGCTGTAGAGGCGCACACAAGCCCCCAGGGGGGTGCCGGCGCGGCTGCGTTCCAGATCGATGCGCCATTGCAGGCCGCGTAGGCGGCGCTGAATGTGCGCCGGCGCGCTGTTGATGACCTCGTCGATGGCCTGCGCACGCCGCTTCTCGAACTGCTCCGGGTCGGACCGGGCAAGCGCCATCCACTCCTCGGAATCGAAGGCGCTGGAGACCTCATCGCTCATCGGCAATCTCCTGTCGAAGCCCGCAGTCGGAACCCCCGGCCATCGGCGGTCGCTGAGGACGTGGCGCGCACGCCCTCTCTTTTTGCAATATAGCCCGATTGCTCGCGTTCCGCTCAGCCGCCCCGGCGCCCCCCGCCGCATCAACGCCCCACGCCACGTGCAGACGGCGTTGGGGCTACGATGTTATGATGAGTCGCCGCGCGGGCGCGCGCGGGCCGACGGGCAGCCGCCCAAGGCCTTATGGATCGGAGCCATCATGTACCTCGGTCTACCCTCTTTATTGCTGCGCTGGGCCGTCACCACGCTATCCTTGTGGGTCACGAGCGCAATCCTGCCCGGCATCGCCTTCTCCGGCGTGCAGATCCTTTTCCTCTCCGCCTTGCTGCTCTCGCTCGTCAACCTGGTGATCCGTCCGCTGGCGATCCTGCTCACGCTGCCGCTGACGATCCTCACCTTCGGCCTTTTCCTGCTGGTCATCAATGCCCTGATGCTCCTTCTGGTGGCACGAATCGTGCCCGGCTTCCACGTCCAGAACTTTGGCACCGCGTTGATTGCAAGCCTCGTCATCGCCGTCTTCAATCTGCTTCTGGGGCTCGCCGCGGGGCTCTAGCGACCGTGCGTGCCTTAACGTTCCGCGCTCGCATTGCCGGCCGCAGCGACGGTTCACGCCCGCGCAGCAGCCCGCCGGCCGGGCCGGAAATACCGCACGTTGTCATAATAGCGCGCCTTTGCATTGCTCTTGGTCCATCCCGGCACGCCAAGCAGCGGAACCGGGGACCAAATCGGCCTCGCACAGGCGAGGGACGGGAAGAAGGCAGCCAACCGCCCATCGAGCTCGCGAACCTGGGCGGCCTGCGGACGCGCGAAGAACTCGGCTTCGACGGAAAGCACGAGGCCGTGCCCCGTCATCCCCACATAGGGCCGCAGGGCCTTTTAATAGAGCCCATGACCGAACACGATGAAGCGCATGTCGGTCAAGACTTGTGCGCGCGCATCCCAAAACAGGTCCTTCCAGCGGAATTGGCGCAACAAGTCGGACAGGGCAGCGCTCGCGCTGACCACGATGACGCCACCTTCATCGAACAGCGTCAATGCGTCCCGAAGGCGACCCCGTTGACTGTCCTGCGGCGTTGTCCTGCGGCGCGCCGCCCACATCGCCCGCACGTGCGCCTCGTTGATGGCCGCCTTGGACTTGGGGAAGGTCAGCCAGACCAGGGCGTTGAAGAAATCATGCCAATTCCCGGCACGCGTGGGCACCTCCCCCCACCGAAAGATACCGGGTTCATAGTGCTGCCAAAACGCCCTCTTGCCTTCCCTTTGGGGGACGAACCGAATCGGCATCCCCTGGGCATTTGCGACCTCGCCTTGGGCACTGCCCACCAGCGCGTTGAGCTCTGCCCAGGACGGCCACGTGCGCCGATCGCGCCCGAGCGCCTCCAGCGCGGGGGCCAGCGGCGCGAAGCAGGGTGAGTCAAGCCACGCTGCCGGATTCCATTCCTGCATGTCCTTCAGCCTCTACGGCACGACAATAGGCGCCGCCACCCGCCCGACGCGCGGCCCCCCGATCACGCCTCGACGCGCGCATCCGTGCCACGCGGCCTAGTCAATCCCTACCATTCTACTGGCCGTTATACTCTAATAGAATAGTGTCTTAGGTCGGACACGGGAAGCAATCGCCGAGGCTGCCCAAGGATGGGCTGTCGCGCGCATGCGGGCCGTGACACAATGATCGATATTGCGCAACCCGCGGGGCGCAGGACGGTCCCTTAGGCACTCATGCCATTCACGCCCATCACGCAGGGCGGGCCCTTTGCGCCGTTGTGGCCGATGCCCGCCCACGAGCCTGCGGGCACATCATCCGAAGGAGAACGATTTTGGTGGCAAAATTCATGACGGGCGTCGCTCTGGCGATCGGACTCGCCGGGCAGGCACTGGCGGCGGACAACATCAAAGGGGTAGTCATCCAGGCGAATGGCGACAAGGCCCAATTCGAACGGGCGTTCAAGCTCGCCGACAACATGCGCGAGGTCCTCAAGAAGACGCCCTTCGAGGTCGTCGTCTTTGGACCCGACATCAAGAAGCTGACCGCATTCAGCGATGCCCTTCCCCTCATCCAGCAAGACCAAACCGATGGCATCAAGGTCGTCGCCTGTGAGCGATCGATGAAGACAGATCACGTCAAACGCAGCGACCTCGCCCCCGGGGTCGTGGTCGTGCCCTTCGGCGCCGTCCACATCATGCGGCGCGAAAGCCAGGGGTGGTCCTATTTCCGGCCGTGACCGGGCTGTCCGCCGGCCTTCTCGAATCGCAGCGCCGCCGAATTGATGCAGAAGCGCAGCCCAGTCGGCGGCGGGCCGTCCTCAAACAGATGCCCCAAGTGGGCACCGCAGCCGCCACACAAGACTTCTGTCCGCTGCATGCCAAGGCTCGTATCCCGCTCCATCCGGAGAGCTGCTGCATGGGCGGACTTCCAGAAGCTGGGCCAGCCCGTGCCGGAGTCGTACTTGGCCTCCGATTCGAAGAGCTCGGCGCCGCAGCAGGCACATCGGTAACGGCCGACGTCCTTGAGGTTCCAGTAAGCGCCCGTAAATGCCGGTTCGGTGCCTTTCTCACGGCAAATGCGATACTGCTCCGGCGTCAGTATCGCACGCCAGTCCTCTTCCGTGCGCGCACCCTTCTCCATGGTCTACCTCACCGCCGGAAACGTCCGGCCTATCGTGCCTCGAGAAAACGCGGCGGGGACGGCCGCGCCCCACCGCCATGCGCCTCTTGGATTACCCGCCCGTCGAAATCGCCACATAGATCGACTCGTTGCCGCGCCGCATCAGCAAAGCGACGCTATGCTTGGAGGCGCCGCGGGCGACCAGGCGGTTGAACTCGGCCACCGTTCGGACCTTCTGATCATTGACTGCGAGAACGACGTCGCCCGGCTCGATGCCGGCCGCGGACGCCGCGCCCGCGACACCCTGCACGACGAGGCCATAGTTGACGCCAAGCGCCTCGCGCTGGGCCGGCGTGGGCACGCTCAGGGTCAGCCCGAGGGCCGAGCTGGAGGAGGCCGTTGGCGCCTTTTGAGCCACCGCGTGCGCCCCGAGTTCGCCCACCGTGACCGTGAAGTTCCGGGTACGTCCATCGCGCCATACCTCGACCTCCACGCGCGTGCCCGGCTTGGTATTCCCCACCAGCAGGGGCAGCTGCGAGGAGTCCCTGACCGCCTGGCCATTGTAGCGGAGGATGACGTCACCCGCCCGAATCCCCGCGCGCCCCGCGGGGCCCTTGCTCTCGACCTGCGCAACGAGCGCGCCGTTGGTATTGGGCAAGCCGAAGGAGCTCGCCAATTGCGGCGTCAGGTCCTGAATCTCCACGCCCAGCCGGCCGCGGCTCACTTTGCCATACACGCGCAGCTGATCGGCCACATGCATCGCCAAATTGATCGGGATCGCAAAGGACAATCCCATGTACCCCCCGGTGCCGGTATAGATCTGCGAGTTGATGCCGACCACCTGCCCCTGGAGATTGAAGAGCGGCCCGCCGGAATTGCCGGGGTTTATCGGCACGTCCGTCTGAATGAAGGGCACATAGCTCTCATTCGGCAACGACCGTCCGATGGCGCTGACGATGCCCTGCGTCACGCTGTTCAGGAAGCCGAAGGGCGCGCCGATCGCGACGACCCATTGTCCCACGCCGAGACTCGTCGAGTTGCCGATGGTGACGGTCGGCAAATTCTTCGCGTTGATCTTGATCAGCGCCACGTCGGTGCGCTTGTCCGTCCCGATGACCTTCGCCTTGTACTGGCGCTTGTTGGTCAGGCGCACGGTGACGGTGGTGGAAGTGCCGACCACGTGCGCGTTGGTCATGATGTAGCCGTCGGGGCTGATGATGAAACCCGACCCCAGGGTCTGCGTCTTGTAGACCTGCTGGCCCTGCGGGGGCATGAACTGCCGGAAGAACTGATAGAACGGATCTTCGGGCGACAGGCCCGGAATGCCGGCATTGGGCGCGTGGACGATCTGCGTGGTGCTGATATTCACCACCGCGGGCCCCTCCTTCTGCACGATCGAACTGAAATTCGGCAAGGCCACCAGCGGCGGCTGGTTAGGGGCGGCAGGCGCGACGAAGGTGGAGGCAGGCGTCTGCTTGGACTCGGCCTTGTTCGGCGCCGTGCAGGCGGCGAAGAGGAACGCCGGCAGCACCAGCGAAAGGAATGCCCTTTTTGTTGTCCCGTTTCTAAACATTCGGATGCTCCTTGAAAGAGAATGACTTAGGGGCGGTTTGTTCTTGAATATGGCACGAACTGTCTTCAACCAACAAAAAAGACAGCCGTAGTATAGGAAAGTTTCATCGCACCGTCGCGGCTCGGCGGCGCGGGCCGACCCTTGGCGGTTGGCGCAAGCGACAGGGCCAGCGCGGAGCCTATGCGGTCTCGCCCGACGCCACGGGCCGGGGCACGGCGACGCCGCCTCGCCCGGCCGAGCGGGCGGCTTTTGCCTTCTTGTCCATCATCTCGTGAATGAGCGGCGTACAGATGATTTCCATGGCATAGCCCATCTTGCCGCCGGGCACCACGAGCGTGTTCGGGCGGGACATGAAGGACCCGTCAATGCGCTGGAGCATGGAAGGAAAATCGAACTGCTTGTGCTCCCGAAAGCGGATCACCACGAAGCTTTCATCCAGCGTGGGGATGTCACGCGCGATGAACGGGTTCGAGGTGTCGACGAAGGGGACCCGCTGGAAATTGATATGCGTCAGCGAGAACTGCGGCACGATGAAGTGCACGTAGTCCCCCATGCGCCGCAGAATCGTAGCGGTGACCGCTTCGGCGCTGCAGTGCTTCTTGGAGCAGTCGCGATGGATTTTCTGAATCCATTCCAGGTTGACGATCGGCACCACGCCCAGCAGCAAGTCGACATGCTCCGCCACATTGACGCCGCCACCGTCACGCCTGCGCCGCTCCCCTTGCGGCGGAACGCTGTTCGCCCCGTCCGCGCGCCGGCGCGCCCAGGTCGACGCGACCACCCCGCCATGCATCCCTTCGTAGAACAGGAGATCCGAGCCCGTCGGGATCGCCTCCCAGGGCGTAAACGTCCCTGCTTCCTGCTCGTAGTCCGCGGGCTGCTCGGCATCCTTCACGTAATGGCGGATCGTGCCCGTGCCTGAACACCCATACTCCCGGAACAGCGTCTCAAGCCTCTCGAAATCGTTCGCTTCCGGGCCGAAGTGGCTGATCGGCGAGCCGACCGCCATGGAATCTGCGATCGCCTGCTGCATGTCGCTGCGCGCATAGCGAAAATAGCTGTCCCCCTCGACGAACACCGCGTTCACGCCCTGCCGCCGAAAGATACCCCCGAAGGCATGACGAACAGTAGTCGTACCGGCACCGGAAGACCCCGTCACGGCGATAATGGGATGCTGCACAGACATGGTATCGACTCCTGCGTTTTGCGCTGTCCCAAAGATTTGATTAATACGCTTCGCAGACCAAAAAGTAAAGCTCCCACAATGGGTTCTGGGCAGTTATGAGGATCGCCGGCTCTTCATATAAGCCCCGTGGCGCGTCTCCCGCGATTGGCCTGGCGCGCACGGGGAACGCGGCGGCGGCCTTAAACGCGGAGGGCAATCGCCGTCCGTTCGTCGCTCAACCGGCGATTGGCGCGGCGCCGGTCTCTTCCGCTGCGCGTGTCGAGCACCGCGGGGTGGCGCACGACGCGGCGGCAGCGCGTCCGGCGATCGAGGCATTGTCGCGTCTCGACAAAGAACGCCAAAGAGGATGCGGACCCGGCCTCAGCGGCCGCCAGCCGAAACTCGCGCGCGCTTCGCGCAAAGCGCATCCTCGCCCGGACGCCCTGGGGAGGCGTCGGGTCCGTCGATTCATGCGGTACATACCGAACAGGAAGGGCAGGCTGGATGACAATCGGATAGTCCATGGCACAGCCACCGCAAGCACGCATCCATTGAATATAGCAAGTGCCGGGCAGACCGTGAGAAACGGCTGTGGACGAGGATGCGCGCCGGAGCAGGAAACGCGCCGGGCGCGCGCTCTGCTATATTCAGGGTGTCCCTTTGCGACGCCTCGGGTCGCGCCGACGCTGGAACCGACCATGTCAAACCCTCAGAGCCATCTGGCCTATGCCCCCCACGGTGCGGGATTGCTGTGCGCGCTGGTCTACATCGAGAGACAGAAAGACATATGGGGATGGTGGATCGGATCTGCGGACGGTACTTTCCCTTCTGCCTTCTTCAAGCTCGAGAATTTTTTCTCGAGCACCGGAACGGCGTTCCTGGCCACCCAAGGCAGCGACGTCTATGGCGGGTGGCGCTATGACTATGCGGCGCGTGCGCATGAATTGGGCACCGGCATTCCGATCGACGAAGGCATGTGTCACAGCCTGGAGCGCATGCAAGACGTGTTCTTCTCCGAATGGCTGTTCCTCGCCGCCGACCCGTCACGGGCGCCCGATCTGCATGCCTATGCCGCGGCCGCCCTGGCCGTGCAGGACGTCAACATCCGGTTCGAAGGCTTCAACCGCATGGACCACCACGACCCGGTGTGGACATTCTCTTCGAAGGAAATGGACGGGGCCGTGCTCGAGTTCATGATGCCCCGCTGGCCCCTGCAATACGGCAAAGTCTGACGGCGTCCGCGCATCCGGCGCCGCCCTCCCAAGGGGACCCATGCGAACCGGCCGGCGCGATGGCTATACTGAGGATAGAGCGCTGACGCGCGACCCTCGTCACTCGCCGGGATACACGCCATGGACGATGCCCAGACCCTGTCTCGCTTAAACCGCATGTTGCCGCTGGCGAGCCGCCAAGGCGCGCTGACACCGGCGATCCACGAATTTCACCGCGTCATCCTGCAAACACTCGCAGAACTCGGGCGCCCGCCGACCCGCGGCGAACTCGCCGTCGTTCCCACCATTGCCGACGTCGATGGCGCCCTCGCCACATTGCGCGACAATGATTTGGTGATCCTCGGCGCCAAGGGCGAGGTCGTGGGCGCATATCCGCTCACCTTGGAAGAGACGCCCCACCGCGTCATCCTGCACGGCCACGAAATATGCGCCACCTGCGCACTAGACGCGCTTGCCGTCAGCCCGATGTTCCGGACCCCCGTCACGATCTATTCCCGCTGCCAGCACACCCGCCGCCCGATCAACCTGCATCAGGACGGGGAAAGCCTGCAGGCACACGCACCTTGCCCGAACGTGCAGGTCGGCATTCAATGGGAGGAACCGCACAGTTGCGCCGCCCATACGCTGTGTCCAAACATCGTCTTCTTTTGCTCGCGGGAGGATGCTCTCGAGTGGCAACATGCGGACCACGCGGGCAAGACGGTATTGGCCCTCAACCCGGCCGCCTCGATTGCCAGACGCTACTTTCTGCCCCTCATGGCCGTCGTCCACGGGGAGCACACGTGAGCGGGCCGAGGACTGACCCGACTTGCGGTCCCTCCAGGCGGCCTGTCTAGCTCTTGACTTGCGCCCATGCGTGTTGAGCCGCAGGCGGAAGGTGATCCATGTGCTTGAGGAACAGGGCCAGCGTCCAGATCTGGCGGTCATTGAGCGTGTAGCGCCACGAGGGCATCCCGGTCAACCGGATGCCGTGCTTGATCTTCCAATAGGACACGCCGGGAGGGTCATCCTCGACGCCGTCTGTCGCCAACTGCGGCGCCCTGGGGTAAAGCCCCTCGCCGACCGTCGACGGCGACGTTTCGCCCTTCGCCGTGCCGTGGCACAGCGCACAATGCTCTCCGTATAGCCGTATGCCCGCGATGAGATTGGCATCGGTCAGGGGCACCGGGTCCGGTTCCTTGGGCGCGTTGCGCCGTATCGTTGCATGCCGCGCCGTGCCGGCCGCCCACAGTTCCAGCGCGCCGGGCTTCGCGTCCGCATTGGTGGGGATCCTGCCGCTGATAAGCGCAAGATAGCTGGCGGCAATCGCCAGCACCACGGTGACAACGACACCCAGGATAAACCCTCGTCCCATAATATCCCCCCTCCATCGGTGTTGTTGGAGGCGCCAAAGCAGGCGCCTCCAATCCGTCATCGTAGCGCATTTTGCTTAAAGCGACCTTAAAGACGCGCGGCTTGCCGCTCAAGACAACCCTCGCTGCCCTCCGGGCGCCGAAGACGCGACCGCGCGCGTGGTATCATGTACCAGCGCTTCATTTGATCGGCATCGGATGCGGAGACCGTCGCGTGACCCGAATCTATATCGCAGCCGATCTGCCCGACGCCCACCTGGTCTTGCACCTTCTCGCGCAGGCAGGTATCACGGCGCACGTCTTCAACGAGAACGCACAGGGCGGGGTGGGAGAAATTCCTTTTACCCACGCCTACCCCGAGGTCTGGATCGCGGATGAGGGCCAGGTGGCCCGGGCCCGCCAGATCGTCAAGGGCCATGACCGCGCGCAAGCCGATGTCGGGGTCGTCTTTTGCCGGAACTGCGCAGAAGAAAACCCGGGCAATTTCCAGATCTGCTGGAATTGCGGCGCCGCGCTCTAATCCCGCGGCTACCGGCCTCGCGGCGTTTTCCCAGTGCCGCGAAGCGCAGCCCCCCCCGCCCCCTGCACCGCAACCGCATTGGGCCTGCCCAAAGCACACGAGCGGATTGCGCTACCCCGCCCTGCGCCGTGATGGCGCTCGCTTGGGACGATACTGCGCCCCCCCGCATTGGACACGCGGGCATCATGATCCCGAGCGGCGAGGCCGCCTCCTCCAGCGCGGCCGGATGGAGCGTCGCGTGCGCCCTGCGCACCATGGCAAGGCGTCCAACGAAGGAAAACCTGTCGCACCGTCCTTTTGGGCTACACTTGGAAGCACTCTCAACGCGAGCGTCGCCGTTCTTCAGCACGACACGGAGGTAGGACGATGGACAGGACTATCGGCTTCATCGGACTTGGACATATGGGTGCAGCCATGGCGGCCAATCTGGTCAAGGCTGGCTACCCGCTGCGCGTCTACAACCGCTCCCCCGAGAAGGCACAACCGCTGCTCGCCCTCGGCGCGCGGCTCGCAGCCAAGCCGCATGACGTCACACCACCCGACGGGGTGGTGATCACCATGGTTTCCGACGACGCCGCGCTGGAATTGCTCGCGACAGGCCCGGACGGCTTCGCACAATCGCTCGGCCCGGGCGGCCTGCACCTGTCCATGAGCACCATCTCGCCCGCGTTGTCGCGCCGCCTGGCTGCGCTGCATCGAGACCGAGGAACCTTCTATTTGGCAGCGCCCGTCTTGGGCCGTCCGGATGCAGCAGCCGCCAGGACGCTATGGATCATCCAGGCCGGCAGCACGGAAGCCAAAGCGATCGCACGCCCCTATCTCGAAACCCTCAGCCAGGGCATCTTCGACTTTGGCGAGGACCCCGGCGGCGCCAACCTCGTGAAACTGGCCGGAAACGTGTTGCTGGCGTCGGCTCTCGAGGCCATGGCGGAGACCCTCGCGTTTGCGGAAAAGAATGGCATTCCACGGACCGCTTTCGCCGAAATGTTCGGCGCGACGCTGTTTCCCTGCCCGGTCTATCAGAATTATGGCCGGGCCATTGCCTCGCAGGTCTATGAACCCGCGGGATTCAGGCTGGATCTGGGCCTGAAGGATGTCACCCTCGCCCTCGCGGCCGCCGCGGAAAGTCGGGTGCCCATGCGGCTCGCCAGCGTCGTGAGGGACCAATTGACCAGCGCGGCGGCCAAGGGACGTGCCGACATGGACTGGTCCGCGCTTGGGCTCGAGGCATCCGAAAGCGCGGGACTGTGACGCACAGGAACGGACAGCGATGAAACGGCCTGAGGCGAAACGCCCTTCAGGCCGTCGCAACCATGGGGCGCTGGTCCGCATGCAGGAACCAGCGATCGAGCACGACATGGCGTGTGAACCATCGGTTGGTCAACAGCTTACCGCCCAGGAACTGCTTCAAGCCACGGGGCACGTAAGGCGGCACGCCCGTCCGTGCGCGGTCGCCAAAGCGCGCATGGAGGGCATGCCGATAGCCCTCGAGCCGCGACGCCCGGTAGTCCCCTTGCGCTTCCAGGATCGTCTGCGCCGCCATGAGACCCGATTCCACCGCCGGGCGTATGCCTTCTCCGCTTTGCGGATACGCCAAGCCCGCTGCATCGCCGATCAGCATTACGCCATCGCCGACGGCCGGACGGGCATCGGGCCGGTACAGGAGGTAGGCGTGCCCCTGAAACTTCTCCGTCACATCGAAGGGCACCTTGCCGGTAGCGCGTAGAAATTCGCAAAATTCCTTGACATGCTCGGACAGGCGGTGGCTGTCCTCGCGTCCCAGTCCGATATTCAGAAAAGGGCCCTTGCGAAAGCACCAGCCATAGCCTTTCAGGTCTTGGCAAAAGAAAAGCTCCGGGATCTCGGGGTCCACCGTGCAGGCTGCCGCCTGCGCCGCCGTCATCTCGAATTCGGTCTCCTGGGCCGCCACCAGCGGCTGCGCGTTCTCCGGCTTCGCGCCCATGAGCCGGGCGACCGCGCAGAAATGCCCCCCCGCGCCCACCACGAGCGGCGTGCGTATGGTATCGTTGACGATCCACGCCTCTCCCTCCCGGCGAAGCCGGTCGAGGCGCTGCCCCAACAGCAGGCGGGCGCCCGCACGCGCGATGAGGTAGTGGTCGAACTCCCAGCGGCGAATGCCGTAACTCACGGTTCTCCCGTAGCGCGTCTCGAGGACATCCCCCCCGATGATGCCGGTATGAAAGCCGGTGATCGGCTGCAGCGCCCTCCCCTGCGCATAATCGTCGAGATCGATAGCCAACGATTCGAACACCGGGGGTGTCACCCACCCGGCGCACACCTTGTTGCGGGGAAAAACCGCCTTGTCCATCACGCACACGTCGATGCCCTGGCTCCGCAATGCGCGCGCGCATGTCGAACCGGCAGGCCCCCCTCCCACCACGAGCACGTCGCAGTCCATGCCGCCCCCTATCCGTTATGGGTATACAAGTAAGCCCGGGTCCAGGGCACCTCATGGCTTCCAGAGCGGCTGAACACCACCTGGAAAAGCTGCAGCTCACCGGTAGTGAAGGCGGCAATCGATCCGGCGAGATACAGTCTCCACATGCGCACGAAGAAGTCGTCAAACATCATTGCGATCTTCTCGACCTGCGTCTCAAAGCGCGCCAGCCAGTGGCGCAGGGTTTGTGCATAATGGAGACGAATATTTTCGACATCGCACACCGATAAACCCCAGGGCTCGAAGATGGCCATCATCTCCGACAGGCTGGGCGGCCGCGCACCTGGGAAGATGCGTTTCTCGATCCACGGGTTCATCAACCCCGGCTGGTCCCGCCCGATCGAGTGGATCAGGCCGCGCCCATCCCTCTTGAGGCAGCGATCGATGACTGCCCCCAATTCGCCGTAGTGGTCCACCCCCACGTGCTCAAGCATGCCCACCGACACAAAGGCGTCGAAATCGCCGTCGATTTCGCGATAGTCGCGCTCGACGAATGCCACGCGATCGCTCAGGCCCTCTGCCTCGGCCCGTTCGCGCGCATAGGCGAGCTGCTCGCGGGAGACATTGAAGGCTTGCACGGTGACGCCATAGTGCCGGGCCATATGAAGGGCCAGTGCCCCCCAGCCGCAGCCCGCCTCCACCACGCGCTCGCCCGGCTTGAGCCGCAGTTTCCGGCAGATATAATCCAGCTTCGCCGTTTGCGCCGTCTCGAGATTCACGTCCCGGTCGGGGAAATAGGCGCAGGTATAGACCATCTGGCGGTCTAGCCACAGCCGGTAGAATGCATTGCCGATGTCGTAATGGTGGTGGATATTTTCGCGCGATCCAGCGACGGTGTTCCGGCGCGGCCGATGCAGCCTCGCCAGCAGGCGCTCCTTGAAATTGCCGCGCCCTGCGCCGGAGCGGGCCCGGTAAGCGGCCTCCAGCATTTGGACCAGGTCCCCGTCCACGTCAACCCGTCCGCTGCTGTAGAGCTCGCCAAACTCGAGGTCGGGGTTCGACACCAGCTTGAGCAACGCGCCGCGGTCACGAATCCGTATGCGCGCAACCGGGTCGCTCGTCGCTGCGACGGTCTCGCCGTTCCACAGATCGACGGCGATGGCCGGCCGGCCCAGGCCATCGAGCAATGTCGCGAGAAACCATCGCTCCAAGCCAGACACGCCTTGCGGGTATGGCGTCACGCCCGTTCCCCCAGAGGGGTCTTGGGTGGATATCGGTCTGTCGAGCATATCGGGTGCATCGCGATTCATACGCATTCCACTCCCACTGGTCCTTGTTTTTGTTTGCTAATGGGCATGCGGTCGGCGCGCGTGGCCACGTGTCCGGCCGGTGTTCGGGGGTTATCCCTGGAGCCCCCCCGTTGGGTCGGCGGCGACCGGTTTGTTGTTGCGCGCGCGCAGCAGGGTCCAATAACCAAACAGATTGACCGGCCGCGACTCGATGAGTTCAAGGTGCGTCTCGTCAAGAAATCGCCGCAAGGAGAAATCGGGGTGGAACCCCAACTTTCTGGAAAATGGGGCAAGCAGCGCCTCCGCCCAACCCACAACGGCGTTGGCACTGTGAAAATGGTTCAGGATAAACAGCTCGCCCTCAGGCTTGCAAACGCGCCGCATCTCGTCAATGAGCCTTACTGGATGTGCCACCACCGAAGCCACATACATGGCGACTACGGTGTTGAACGTGTCGTCGGCAAAGTCCATCCGCTCCGCATCCATGACACGCAGCTCGATATCTGCGACACAGCGCGCACGGTACCGGCGCGCGCGGGCGCGGCGGAGCATCTCGGGCGATACGTCGATCCCCGTCACGGATACCCGCTCGGGATACAGGGGCAGCGACAACCCGGTACCCACGCCCACCTCCAGGATGCGCGTGCCCGGTCGGCAGTTCAGGCATTCGATGATCGCTTCGCGCCCCGGTTGGAAGAGCGCGCCGAAGTAGACGTCGTACCGCCTGGCGTAGCGCCGGTAAGCCTGCTGAATCGCGGCGAGATCGAGCCTCGCCTGTCCTGGCCGATAAGCCTTCTTCGAAACCGCTAGTGAAGGCCTTCCCCCCGCGACAAGCTGCTCCAGGTTCTTCTTAGCCATACCTGAAACATAGCGCATGCCGCCGGAAGCCGCAAACGGCGAATCCGGCGCACCGATGCGCCTCCGTGCACGCGGTCCCGTCCGCTCGCGGCAGCGGGCACGCAATTATGCGAACAGATCGGCAAAAGACGCAAGCGCAAACCGTTCGCAATTCCGACCGCCATGACGGTCGGGAGACGGGGCGCCGGTCGCCGCATCCCATCGCGCCCAGCGGGCCCGCGCTCGCCTCCCGCACCCCGTCGCCTATGGCGCGGACGCCTGGCGACGACGCCGTAGGCGCGTCGCCAGATGCCGGAGCCAAGACCATCGCCCGGACGATGGCGATTGGGCGGCAGGGCCAGAGGGGCGGTTTCCAGGCGGCGTTCGGGGGAAGGAACGCGCCTGCGCAGGAAGCAGTAGGCCAAACATGATCGGTCCCTTCTCTACGATACGACGTGGTGGACGCTACGAACTGACCTCCCGTCCATGGATCGCCGAACCCGCCGCGACGGGGCGGCCTTAGGCTTCAGACGTAACGGTGCATGGGCGCGCGCCGGAGAAGGCCGGCCCGCGCGTTCCCGCCGTTGGTCGAGAATCATTTCCGGGGATGCGCGTCATGGAAATGGCGGCACCGTCGCTTCCTTGCCGCCGATTTCGGCGTCCGGATGATGCGTCCGAATGAGCTCTTCGATTTCTTCCGCCCGTTCTGCGGCAACGTCGACCAACATCAACAGTTCTCCGCTCGCCACGGCCTCCTCGAACGCCTTCAGCCGGCTGTTGGGCACCGCGGCCCCGATCATGCTGGAGATCCAGGCGCCGATGCCCGCGCCTGCCAGCACGGTCGCCAGCACCGCGCCCCCGCCCACCACCACCCCAGCAGGCGGAAAGGATAGCGCCAGCAGGCCGGCCAGCAAGCCTGCCACGCCACCGAGCGCGAGCCCGCGCTCCAGGCCGGGGATCAAGTCGCTTCGCTGCAACAGCCCCGCCTCCGGCAGGCTCTCGATCGGAACGCCTTCCTTCGCCAGGATATGGATATGCCGCTCCTCCACACGGGCGAGCAGCAACTCCTCGACGATTCGCTTCGCCGTCTCGAGGGTCGGCACCAGGAAATATAAGCGTCTCATTCGTGCATGTCCTAAAGGCCTTGTGGAGCGCAGCTGGCTGAATGCAGCGGGATGGAAAGAGGCGATGCGATGGGGCGGGACGACCCAGGTTAGCGAAACCGGCGGACGGCGGCATGCGACAGTGCGCATGGGTTTCGATTCAACTATAGGTCATTTGCGATCCGTGTCAATGATGGGGCGAACCTGTCGATTCGCTGCCGCACCCTGCGGCAGGTCCGGTCGATGGCCGGGCCGACCTAAGGGCATCCCAAACGCCTCATTGCGAACCGGCCGACATCGTCTAAACTAAGGATAGCGGTGACACGCTCTGGATCTATATATAATGAGAGCTGGCGGCCATCTGCCAGCGCGGACGGACAAAACCACCTATTGGGTGGCAGTACTTAAATTACAAATTAATTTAAGTGCTTTAAGGAGGAGGCACGATGACGCACAAGGGTGATATATCGGAAGCCACGATGCTTCGGACCGAAATAGAGATGCTGATGAATGAGCGGCAGTCGCTCCTGCGCATCGCGGGTGCGGCAGCGGCGTTCGTGGCTGAACTCGATGCCCGGAAATTGCCGGCGGACACCTATGAGGCAGCGGAACTGCTCGCGGAATATCTTAACCTTGCGCCCGAAGAGACCATCTGCGATGCCCTTGCCACGGTTCAAGCGCACATCGTGGACGGTTCAGTCCCCTCTGCCGAGGCGAGGGCGGGGCTCTCCTGAGGGAGACACCATCGCTTGACCGAACCGTAACGGTGCTTCGGTTCAGATTCGGGTGACCACTTGCGTGCATGGTACGCACACCCGAGCGCCGGGCATGCGCCATGCAGTGACTCCAATGGGAGCGAACCGCCGCTGCGGACGCCTTGCCGGGTGTCTTTGCGCGGTGGGATCGTCTCCGAAAGCCGCCCCCTAGTCTTTCGGGGGGATGCCCTCCTCTGAGACGTCTCCTGGCCCGCTCCTGCCGAAGCGAGTCGCGCAGCCTTCGTTTGACCGCAGCGCCCGCTCCTACAGTCGCACCCTGCGACCACGGGAACGCACTCCATGCGGGCACGAAAAGCGTATTCGGTGGGGGGGGCTTGGCCGGGCGGGCCCCGGGCAAGCGCTTCCCGTGCACATGGCCCCCTATGCCATGGAGCATCTCCTGCTCGCAAGCGCCAGCACGTTGGCCCAACGACATAGTCGATTAAGGAGCCACGAAGTGAACATTTTCGTCGGAAATTTATCACGTGATGTGACAGAAGCCGATTTGCGAGCCGCCTTCGAAACCTTCGGTCCGGTGATCTCCGTAACGGTCGTGACGGATCGGGAGACAGGCCAAGCGCGAGGATTTGCATTCGTTGACATGCCCATGAAAGACCATGCGTACTCCGCCATCGCCGGTCTCAACCTCAAGGCGCTCAAAGGCCGGCCCATGACGGTCAACGAGGCGCGTCCGCGCGCGAACGGCCTCCGCGCACGCCTGAACGGCCGCCTACGCCGAGGGCTTGGCGGGCGTGGTCTTGTTCGGCGCTATTGACGGCTTAGGGCGCCGCTGCCGGGCGGCCACTGTTTCGCTTATGCGCCGGGAAGCGCACAATACGCATGGGAACAAAGCGATCGCCCCATCGCTGCCCAGGCAGACGGCAACGGCGCGCATTGCGCGCAACGCATCCGACCCCGCTGATCGAAGCCGCCTTGCGCGGAAGCGTCAAGAGCGCCGTCCTCGAACAAGACCATCCACAGGGAGGTTCGTCATGTTCCTGCACCGCGCGAAGGCACGTTGGACCGCGTCGGCTCGCAAACCGGCCGTCCTGATCGCGACACTGGCCCTGAGCGCCCCGTCTTTCGGGGCAACAATCTACCGTTGGCTGGACCAGAACGGCACGGTGGTCTATTCGAGCGAGCCCCATCCAGGTGCAGCCGCCATCTTGATCGCCCAACCGCGCCCGGCGACAGCCCCCTCCCAACCCAGCCCGGGCAACGTCGTTCAGACGACCCCTGCAAGAGGCGCGGACGCCCGGTACGCGGACGCCCTGGTGGTCGAGCCTCTAGACCAGGCAACCATTCATAGCAACGCCGGCGAGGTGGCCGTGCAGGTGGCGCTGCAGCCAGGCTTGAACGTCTCGGCAGGCGATCGTCTCGCCGTCCTGCTGGACGGGCGCATGCTGCCGCAGCGGTACAGCGTGACATCGTTTACGCTGAGCGGGGTCGAACGGGGCGCCCACACGCTGCAGGCCGTGGTCGTGAGCCCTGATGGCGCCACGCTCATCTCGACGGCGATCACCACGTTCTACGTGTGGCACGCCTCACGGCTGTTCCACCCTCGCTGATCTGCGTGCGGTGCGGGCGCGATGGCCGCCGATCATGGCCGGCCATCGCCGTCGCCGTGCACCAGCCAGCGCCTGGGCACCACATCCGTGCTCTGCGTGGCCTGATTGTACACAATGACGGCCTCGCCGCTCTTCAGTTGCCGCAGCACGTCGGCGATCTTTCGCGCAAGGGATGCCTCGATGGCACCATAATCCGTACCCTCCCGGGTGACGAACTCGCTAATGAGTCCCTCGAGCGCCTCCGGACTCAGCGCGTCAAATGGAATGATCATGGGGGGTTCCCGGTCAGGTGATCAACGGGCCGCCGGCATCGACGCCGCACGCCCAACGGGGGACAGGATTGCGCGCCGGGCGCAATCCGTTGCCGCAGGCTGTCTGAAAAGTCCGGCACCCCGCGCAGAGCGTGAATCTTTTCGTTTTCCGGCGGTCCAATGAATTGAGCGCGCACGCGCTCGACCTCTTTTCTGTCATTGACGATCGGAGAAGTTACCATGGCAACCCTTGCTCGCTTTGATCCGTTCAACCTGGTCCGTAGCGATCCCTTCGAGGAAATGGTTGAGAGCTTCATGCCGACGATGCTGCGACCCCTTCGCACGCGCATGCAGCCGACGATCCCCATGGAGGTGATGGAAACGGAAAACGCCTACTTGGTCTCCGCCGAACTGCCCGGGATCAAGAGGGAAAACATCAACGTCAGTGTGAGCGGCAACCAGCTCACGATCAGCGGGGAATCCAAAGAAGAGAAGGAAGCCGGCGTAGAAGCCACGGCTTTGTGCAACGAGCGCTGGTTCGGCAAGTTCAGCCGCACCATGACGCTCCCCTTCGAAGTGGACGAAAGCGGCGCTGACGCCAAGTATTACGACGGTATCCTGCATTTGACGCTCCCCAAGAAGGCATCGAGCATCGCCAAGAAGCTCGCCATCCATTGATCGCCGCACGGCCCTGAACCTCCCTCGTGCCCGACGGCAGGGGCTCGCGCTCACGCTTCGGTCCTCGCCTGGGCCCGCGACTTCGACGAGGCGGGTCTGGGGCGAGGACATCCCGCCTGGGCGCACCGCATGCCTGGCACGCCCCGGTGCCGCTTGAGCGTGGCGCCGCCCTTCATCTCGCGCTCTCGGCATACCCGCTTATCTTAGACTATGCTCAAAACGAAGCGGTATCTGCAATAGACCGGCCGCTCTTCCGAGGGCGCTCGCGCTTCGCAGGAATCGAACGCGGGGCGCCAGCCCCAGGCCTCGGCCATGGGGAGACTTCAGAATGCCGATTTTCGGGTATGGCGTATTCCCTCTCGCCGTCGCGGCCATGCTCTTGCATGGCCCCGGCGCGGCAGCCGCCTGCCCGAACGGCCGCTGCATTCCGCCTCCGTCCGTGAAACCTGGCGACACCTGGACCTATCACCGCCTGGATGGCTGGACCCGCACCCTCAAGGAAGTCTTCACCGAGAAAGTCACCGTCGTCTCTCCGACCCGGGTCACCGCAAGGGTCACCATCGGCGGCACGGGCCAGTCCGTCGTGCTGGCCATGACCGACGACCTCGGCCTGGTCGCGGAGGGCGACCTGCGTTTCGCCCCATCGTGGCGCCTTTTCCCGTTCCCGCTCGCGACCGGCAAGGCCTGGAAACAAGACGCGACCCTCACCGACCGCAAAGACCCCCACGTCTCCTTGTCCATGAAGACGCATGGATTCGTCGCCGGCTGGGAGAGGATTTCCGTTCCCGCCGGGTCATTTCATGCGCTCCGGATCGAAACCGCGACGGCCTTCCTGCCGGGCCCCGTGGCGCACATTGCGGTCCTTTTCGAGCGCCGAACCATCTGGTATGTGCCGCGCATCAAACAGGCAGTCAAGGTGGTCACCGAGGACTTGCTCTATGGTACGCCCTACAGCAAAAAGATCGATGTGCTCACGGCCTACCGCGTGCACTGAGGCGCCACGCGCCGTCAACGCACTTCGCCGGACGGGGCACGGGATCGCACCGCGGCCTCTGCCAAGGGGCGCCCAGGGGGAGGCACGACCGTCAGACCGGACATTTCTGCGCGCATCCTGGGCAGATATTCGGGCCACGTTCTCTGGATGAATTCAATCAGCTTCTCCCGAACGGCGCAGCGTAGGTCCCATAGCCGGCTCGAATCCGCCGCGCTCACCAATGCCCGCAGCTGCATGGTTTCGTTGCTCGCATCGGTGACCTGAAGCACGCAAACCTTGCCGTCCCATTGGGGAATCGTTTTGACAATGGACGCGAGTTCGTCGCGCAAGGCTTGCACGGGAATCTTATAATCGACGTAGACGAACACGGTTCCCATGAGATTCGCCGTCTGGCGGGTCCAGTTCTGGAAGGGCGTCTGCGTGAAATAGGTCAGCGGCAGGACCAGCCGCCGCAGATCCCATATTCTCACCACCACGTACGTGGTGGTGATTTCCTCGATCCATCCCCACTCGTTCTCCACGATCACCACATCTTCTATCCGCATCGGCTGGGTGAGCGCAAGCTGCACCCCGGCCACCAGATTCTCGACCGTCGGCCGCGCGGCCAAGCCGACGGCCAATCCGGCTATTCCAGCCGACGCCAGGAGGCTGCCGCCCAGTTCGCGCCCCCAGCGGAACGACATCAGGGCGATCGCGAGCGCGAGAACGATCAGGACGACGACCAGGATGCGCCGAAAAACGCGAATCTGGGTAATGAGGCTCCGCGATCGGAATTCGTCGTGCACCGTGACCAAGTAACGTTCAACCATTCCTTCCGATACGGCGATGGCGAGTTCCACCAGGAGCCACGTCAGGGAGGCCAGCTCGATCAGTCCCACGAAGTGGTCGACAAAGTGGTCGATGCCCGTTTCAATGGGACGGGCGAGATGCACCCATGGAAGGGCAACGTCGAGCGCATAGGCCGGCAAGGCCAGCTGCAGCGGGCCGGCGATGGCACCGGCCAGACGCGGGCCCAGGCTGTGAGGCAATTTGACCATGCGCCGAAAGGTCAGCAACACCACGCGGGCCACCAGCCACCCGAAGACGACGGCTGCCAGGAGCAGCGAAGCCGAGGTGGCGAGACGGCCCCAGGACGAACCGTTGAGGACTGCCAAAAGGTGGGCCGCATACGACATATCGACACCTCACGGGCAACGACGGCGGCTGCGTGACGCCGCTTGCGCGCCAGGCGATGCCTAGCGCGGTCAAAAGCCGATCCCGACGCCCTCCGAGTATGGCTGCCGGCGCGCCAACGCGCAAGGCGCCGCGCGCTCCTCTGCGCGCCGCAGGGCATGCTATCCTTGGCGCTAGAGCCGGCTGGCGGCGCGACACGCCCGGATGACTGACGGTGGCAGGCGTCGCGAGGCCCACTCGGACGGAACGATCAGCGCACCATCGCCTATCAGGCAGCACACTCGATAGTTGATAAGGCAGCGATAGTCGCTTCTGAAGATTTGACCGCCGTCATCGCATCAAAGCATCAATGGAAGCGGTTCAATCGAAGGATGAGTGCA
>JAJYKK010000101.1 GCA_021788645.1 Pseudomonadota bacterium | reverse complement strand
CACCGCCATGCCCAATGCGGCGCTGATGGAGGTGCTGGAATGCCCCGTGCCGAAGGTGTCGTATTCGCTCTCGTCGCGCCTCGGGAAGCCTGCGATGCCCTCGCGCGTCCGCAGGCTGCTCATGCGCGCGCGCCTGCCCGTCAGTATCTTGTGCCCATAGGTCTGGTGCCCGACGTCCCATACGAGGCGGTCATAGGGCGTGTTGAAGACATAATGAAGGGCGATCGTCAGCTCGACGGTCCCGAGGTTGGAAGCGAGGTGGCCGCCGGTCTGGCTGACGCTTTCCACCAGGAACTGCCGGAGTTCCGCTGCCAGCGAGGGCAGCTCGCGGCGGTCTAGCGCGCGCAACTGCTCGGGATTGTCGATACCCTCAAGCAACTCGTACATGACGTCCTAAAATGACCTGAACACGATGAAATGCGCCAGTTCGCGCAGCCGCAACGCCTCCGCGCCGAATGTCTCGATCGCTTGCAGCGCCTCCGAATAGAGCTCCTGACCCAGCGCCCGCGCGCGCTCGGCCCCGAGAAGCGCCACATAGGTGGGCTTATGCTGCATCGCGTCCTTGCCGGCCGTCTTGCCCAACGTGGCCGTGTTCGACTCGGCGTCGAGGACATCGTCGATCACCTGGAAGGCGAGCCCGATGGCGCCGGAAAAACGTTCCAGCCGCGCGCGCGCCTCGCCCGCAAGCGGCGTCCCGCAGGCGGCACCCAACATGAAGGAGGCTCGGATCAAGGCCCCCGTCTTGTGCATGTGCATCACCTCGAGCTCCGGCAGCGACAGGGTCTGGTCGACGCTGGCGAGGTCGATGGCCTGCCCCCCCGCCATGCCCCTCGAGCCGGCCGCGATCGCGAGCTCTCGAACCATCTCGAGCCCGGAGGACGGATCGGCCCCGACGGCAGCGTCGGAAAGCCACTGGAAAGCCAGCGCCTGCAACGCGTCGCCGACCAGGAGCGCGGTCGCCTCGCCATACACGACATGACAAGTCGGCCGCCCGCGGCGCAAGGTGTCGTTGTCCATGGTGGGCAAGTCGTCATGGACCAGGGAATAGGCATGAATCAGCTCGACAGCCGCCGCCACGCGTTCCACGCAGGCATGCGGGGCACCTGTCAGTTCGCCTGCGGCGAACGCGGCCAGCGGACGCACCCGCTTGCCGGCGCCCAGGACCGCATACCGCATCGCCTCATGCAACCGCTGGGGGACGATGTCGGCGCCCGGGAGCCAGCGCGCGAGTCTGTCCTCGATCGCGCGCTGCCGGTCCCGCACCCAATCCGCGAACTCACTCGCCATTATCATGATCCGCAAAATCCTGCAGGGTGTTCCCTTCCAGCACCCGGACCTGCGCCTGCGCGTCATCGAGCGCCTTCTGGCAGAACCGCAGCAGTTGCGTGCCGCGCCGATACGCGGCGAGCGAGCCTTCAAGCGGCAGCGTGCCGCCTTCCATGGTGGCGACGATGCCCTCCAACTCGGCAAGCGCGTGCTCGAAGGTCTCGGGCATCGGTCCTTCAGATGATGGGTTCATGTTCTCGACGAGAAAAATGTGTCAGAATGCCCGGGATAGCAGCTCCGGGCCAACACTCCATTCTACCAGAATTGCATGGACATCCTCGCCATCCTCCAGCGCCGACGATTGCGGGACCCACCAATTTGCGACAGAATAGTCTGTTTTACCTCTAGCATCAGCATCGGCTTGGGAGGCTGCGACGACGCAATCCGGCGACCGTCAGCCGGCGCCGTGCCTCAATGGGATCAACAAGGGGTGTTCAGTGACTGACCTGGCCAACACGTCTGCCCTGGGCAAGACATTGTCGCAACTGCCCACAGACTGGTATTTCGACCCGCATATCTTCGAGATCGAGAAGAAGATGCTCTTTGAGAACGGGCCCGGCTACGTCGGCCATGAGCGGATGGTGCCCAACCTCGGCGACTACTATACCCTGGAGTGGCTGGGCAACGCAAAAATGCTGGTCCGCAACGCGGCGGGTGTCGAACTCTTGTCCAACATCTGCCGCCATCGCCAGGCCGTCATGCTGAAAGGCCGCGGCAACGCCCAGAACATCGTATGTCCCATTCACCGATGGACCTACGACACGCAAGGCAGCCTGCTCGGCGCGCCGCACTTCCCCGGCAACCCTTGCCTGCACCTCGGAAAGCAGGCGCTCTCGAGCTGGAACGGCCTGCTGTTTCGCGGCGGCCGCGACGTGGCGCGCGATCTCGCGCCGCTGGCCGCGCTGGGCGACCTGGATTTTTCCGGGTATCTGCTCGACCGCGTCATGATCGATCACTACGACTTCGGCTGGAAGACCTTCATCGAGGTCTATCTGGAGGACTACCACGTCGCGCCCTACCACCCCGGTCTCGGGCACTTCGTCACGTGCGATGACCTGGCGTGGCGGTTCGGCGATTGGCATAGCGTCCAGACGGTCGGCATCAGCCGCGACTTCGCCCACCCGGGAAGTCCGGTCTACGCCAAATGGCACGAGCAGCTCCTGCGCTATGACGAAGGGAAGCTGCCCAGGCATGGGGCGATCTGGCTCACCTACTACCCCAACGTGATGGTGGAATGGTATCCCCATGTGCTCGTGGTCAGCACGGTGTGGCCCACCTCTCTCGAAACCTGCGTCAACGTGGTCGAATTCTACTATCCCGAGGACATCGCGCTGTTCGAACGCGAGTTCGTCGAGGCCGAACAGGCGGCCTACAAGGAAACGGCGATCGAAGACGAAGACATCTGCCTGCGCATGCATGAGGGCAGACGCGCCCTGTTCAAGCAGGGCATGAGCGAAGTCGGCCCCTATCAATCGCCTATGGAAGACGGCATGCTGCACTTCCACGATTTCCTGCGCGCTCAGATCACGCCCCATCTGTAAGGCTGCGCAGCGCCCCGTCGCCGCATTTGCCGCCAGTGGCCAGATGCCTTATATTCCCGGGAATCGCATCGCCTCGCAAAAGGACATAAGAGCGTGATTACCGCAAAGATCGAAAACCATCTGGTCAACGTCGCCGTGCTGGGCGAATTCAGCCTCACGGACTTCAAGGAGTTCGAGGAGGCCGTGGCGGCCGGACTCCAGGGCAACGCCGCGGTCAACGTGCTGGTCGACTTGCGCGACATGATCGGTTTCACCGTGGATGTCGCATGGGAAGACCTGAAATTCAGCCGGCAACATCTGCGGGACTTCCGCCGCATGGCCATCGTCACCGAGGACCAATGGATCACCTGGAGCGCCTGGCTCTCGAACCTATTCGTCCAGGCGGCCGTCCAAGTCTTCAAGGACTACGACGAGGCCCTTTCCTGGGTGAGCGCGCCCTAGCCCGGACGGCACGCGCCTTCCCCCGGGAACACGTCGTGACATGCAGACCCTGGCCGACGCCGTCCTGATCATCCACCTGCTGTTCGTGCTGTTCGTGGTGGGAGGCCTCGCGGCGATCGTGCTGGGCGGGCGCGTGGGCTGGGGATTCGTTCGCAATCTCTGGTTCCGCATGATCCACCTGGCCGCCATCGCCTATGTCGCGCTGGAATCGCTGGCCGGCCTCAGCTGTCCGCTGACGACCCTGGAACGGTGGCTGCGCGGCACTCCCCGAGCCACCGGCGAGGGATTCATCCAGCACTGGGTCTCCCGGTTGCTCTACTACTCCTTCCCGACCTGGGTCTTCACGGCGGCCTATGTCTTCTTTGCGCTCGCCGTTGCCCTCGCCTTCTGGCTCATCCCGCCGCGACGCCGCCGCCCAGTCGGCCGATGATCCGGGGCATCGCGCGAAGGATCACGCCGGCCCCGGCCCCCACGGCGGTTCCGACAGCGCCAGTCACGGCGCTACGCGCCATGCCTGGGGCACCAAAAAAAAAAGAGGCAGGGTTAACCTGCCTCAAGAGGGATTGCGACACGACGCTAGCGCCATGCCGCAGGCTTCGAAGGCGCGCACTCGCGCGGCACGCCTTCGAGGAGGACCCGTTCATTCCGTCAGTTTGGTGATGCCCAGTGCGCTCAACACGTACTTTTCGTACAGCGGCTCGGTCGTCCCCTTCTTCATCTTGCGAATAAAGTATTTCTCGAAGGCGACCTTCGCCAGGTGCACCCATTTTCCCTGCTTGAACCAGCTCACGTTGCGCGGCGGCATCTGGGGCAACGCGACGGCGGCCGCGCCCGAATCCCCGAAGTCCGCGAGGCAGATGGCATTCCAGGCGGGCTTCAGATAGGGCTCCCCGCCATCGAGCACGGCGCGGATGTTGGCGGCGGCCGCGGTGACCATGGATTCGATCATATAACCCGTCTTGGGCGCACCGGTGGGCACAACCGTCGGCGCTACCGGCGGGATGTCCGCGCAGACCCCGACGGCATACACATTGCGGAACGTGGGGTTGCGCTGGTAGCGATCGATCAACACGAAGCCCTCCGCATTGCTTAAGCCTTCCACCCCGGCGACGGCGTCAATCCCCCGAAACGCCGGCAGCATCATGCCGTAGCGGAAAGGCACCTCATGCCGCTGTCGCGCACGGCCCTGCCCGTCGAGTTGCGCAACATGGATCTTGCCGGCCTCGATCCTTTCCACCCAGGCATTCGTGATCCACCGGACCTGCCGATCCTGCATGGCGGCCTCGAGCAGCCCCTTGGAGTCGCCCACCCCGCCGAGCCCAAGATGCCCGACATGGGGCTCGGGCGTGATGAAGGTCATCGGAACCCGGTGGCGCATCTTGCGCCGACGCAAGTCGGTATCCATGATGAAGGCGAACTCATAGGCCGGCCCGAAGCAGGAAGCGCCCTGTACGGCACCCACGGCGATCGGGCCAGGATCCTTCACGAACGCCTCCCACCGGCGCCCCGCCTGCGCCGCATGCTCGATATGACACACCGACTCCGTATAGTGGCCGGGTCCGAGCCCTTCGATCTCGTCGAAGGCCGATCGTGCGCCGGTCGCCAGCACCAGGACGTCGTAGCCGATCCGCCGCCCATCCCTGAGTTCCACCGCATCGTCGGCCGGATGCACCTGCCGGGCACCGCACGCGATAAAGCCTATCTGGCGCCGCGCCAGATAGGGCGCCAGCGGAAACTCGATGTCTTCACGGGTGCGCCAGTTCACCGCGAGCCACGGATTGGAGGGCACGAAATGAAAGGTATCGCCATCGCAAATCACCGTGACGCGATCCCCCGGCCGGCAGCGCTCGCGCATCTCATAGGCCATCGACAGGCCGCCAATCCCCGCGCCGACAATCACAATGTGCGCCATCGCTTTCCCCTTGGGCGCCCCTCGCGTACCACGCCCCTAGCATCACACTAGCAAACGTCATGCCAGGCGCTAGCGTGCCGGCTGCCACGGCGTC
>JAJYKK010000043.1 GCA_021788645.1 Pseudomonadota bacterium | reverse complement strand
GCACGGTAAAACTTGTCGCCTTCGCGCCTGCCTTCCAGCAAGCCGTTGGTCGAGTCCATTTGCGACGTATAAGCCCCATTCACCAAGGTATGCTTGGCGTCACGCTGCTCACATACAGAGTCCAGAGCTTCGGCTAAAACGCCTTTGGCCCATGCACTCATCCTTCGATTGAACCGCTTCCATTGATGCTTTGATGCGATGACGGCGGTCAAATCTTCAGAAGCGACTATCGCTGCCTTATCAACTATCGAGTGTGCTGCCTGATTATAGAAAGATATGAACAAGATTCAAGCATCAGTTAAAACCTCTTCGCCCGCCTGATGCATTGCGTGCACCGTGAGGTTCGCGGCCTTATGGATGCCCTCGACGATTTGGGCGATGTCGGCAGTGCTCACCGTGGTGCGTTCGGCAAGCTTCCGCACTTCGTCGGCCACCACTGAGAAACCGCGCCCCTGGTCACCGGCACGGGCCGCCTCAATTGCCGCGTTCAGCGCAAGCAGGTTCGTCTGATCGGCGATGTCCTTGATCATTTTCGGTAGGACACAGGTGACAGCCGGAGGGCGGGGCCGCTTTGTTGCCCTGGGTATGGTAAGATTCCTTCCCAAATCCACATTGACGGGCAAGGCGGACATGGCATCGACCTCCAGTTTTGATGAGCGTGCAAAAACCTGGGACCAGGATCCGGCCAAGGTTGAGCGCGCCCTCGCGGTGGCCAGGGCAATACGAATCCAGGTTCCGTTATCGGCCCGGATGCAGGCCCTCGAATACGGTTGCGGAACGGGCCTGCTGGGCTTCGCATTGCAGCCTGATCTCGGCCACCTCGACCTGGCCGACACGTCTCCCGGAATGCTCGCCGTGCTCGACCAGAAGATCGAGGCGACCGGCGCACGAAACATGCGCACGATGAAGCTCGACCTCACTGCGGATTCGCTGCCACCGGAAAGCTACGACCTCGTGTTCAGCATGATGGCTTTCCATCACATCGCGGACATCGACCGCCTCCTGCGGAGCCTGTACGCGCTTATCGCAACTCGCGGCTACCTCTGCGTCGCGGACCTCGACGCCGAGGACGGCTCCTTCCACGGTTCCGGCTTCACCGGCCACAACGGGTTCGATCGTGACGATCTGAAGCGAAGGACTGTCGCCGCGGGTTTCCGGAATGTGCGTTTCTCGACGGCGTTTCGCATCACCAAAGACGACAGTCCGGGTCAGACCGATTTTCCCGTCTTCCTGATGGTCGCGGAAAAATAACGGCGTAGGGCGGCGAATGCCGCCTTCGACGCGATCAGCGCACCAGCGCGCGAGGAGCGGCGGACCGTGATCGGGAATCCCCTTACCTGGCAGGCCGTCCTCGAACGGGCACCGGACGGGTCCCCAACGCACGGGCAGGATGCCGGCAAAGGGATCACGCTCCCGTCTGGTCGGCCAAAACGGATCCGACGAGCCATGCCGGATGGACGTGACGGGTGCCTGTCCCGGCGAGACCTGACGGCTTAGCGCTGAGGAGAACGCGACAGCGGCTTAATGAGGGCAGCGGCCTTTCCTCGCCGTCGCCCGGTTTGGCACACGACGCCCGGTCGGCTAGAATGGCGCGACGGATTGTGTTCGCGCACCGCCCTCCCTCCGGGAGGCGCGTTTTGCCCTACTCCCCACGAGGACCGCCCCCCCACCATGAGTCAATCGCCCTACTGGAGCCCAGCCGTTTGCAGCCTCACGCCTTATGTGCCGGGAGAGCAGCCCAAGCTCGCGAACCTGATCAAGCTCAACACCAACGAGAACCCCTATCCGCCCTCGCCTGCGGCAATCGCTGCGGCGCAGGCCGCCGCGGGCGAGGACTTGAGGCTATATCCAGATCCCGACGCCACCTCCCTGAGGCAAGCCATCGGGGAATATTATGGCATACCGCCGGAGCGCGTCTTTGTCGGCAATGGCTCCGACGAGGTTCTGGCACACGTCTTCCTGGGGCTCCTCAAGCATCCGAAGCCCATCCTCTTCCCGGACGTGACGTACAGCTTCTATCCCGTCTACTGCAAGCTTTACGGCATCGACTACCGTACCGTGCCGCTGAGCCAGGCATTCACCATCCATGTAGAGGATTACATGCAGCCCAACGGGGGCATCATCTTCCCCAACCCCAATGCCCCGACCGGCCGCCTATTGGCGGTTCGGGACATCGAACGGCTGGCTGCGGGCAACCGCGACTCCGTAGTCGTGATCGACGAGGCATATATCGATTTCGGTGGTGAGAGTGCCGTTGCCCTGACCGCCCACCTTCCTAATCTGCTGGTGATCCAGACCTTGTCCAAGTCGCGCTCCCTCGCCGGACTGCGCGTCGGTTTCGCCATCGGGGACTGGGCACTGATCGAGGGGCTTGATCGCGTCAAAAACAGCTTCAATTCCTATCCCCTCGACCGTGTGGCCATCGCGGCGGCGAGCGCCGCGATGGCGGATCGCGCCTACTTCGAGAAGAGCTGCCGGGCCGTGGTGGCCACCCGCGACACACTCACCGCCGGCCTCGAAGCGCTGGGCTTCGAAGTGCTGCCATCGGCCGCCAATTTCGTCTTCGCGCGCCATCCGGCCCAGGATGCGGCCCAACTGGCGGCCAATTTGCGCAGTCGCCACATCGTCGTGCGCCATTTTCCCCTTGCGCGCATTGCGCAGTTCCTGCGCATCACGGTGGGGACCGACGAACAATGCGAAAGCCTGCTCGCCGCGCTTCGCGAGCTGGTGCGCTAAACCCGTCCCAAACGCGCGTTTGACGTGGATCTTCCGAAAATACGCCTCGCTAAGGCGTAGGGTTTGGAATCCGCTCGTGAATCTGCTCGATGCGCGCCAGCACATCCGGCGAGAGCGTGAGCGCCGCGCTGTCCAGGTTGCGCTTGAGCTGCGCCATGCTGGTCGCTCCGACGAGGGTGCTGGTCACGAACCAGCGGCTGCGCACAAAAGCAAGCGCCATCTGCGCCGGGTCCAACCCCGCGTCTTGCGCCAAGTGAACATACTGCGCCGTGGCGGCCGCCGCATTGGGTTTTTGATAGCGTTGCGCGAAGCCAGGGAAGAGCGTCACCCGCCCGGTCCCGTCCGCGGTCATGTACTTGCCGGTGAGGCAACCGAATGCGAGGGGACTGTAGGCTAGCAGACCGATGCCCGCATGCCGGCAGACTTCCGCCAAGCCTTGCTCGAAGGTGCGATTCATCAAATGGTAGGCGTTCTGTATGGACACGATCGTCGGCAGCCCTAGCCGCTCGGCGGCATGGACGAACTCGCACACGCCCCACGGGGTCTCGTTGCTCACGCCGATGTAACGGACCTTGCCTGCGCGGACAAACTCCCCCAAGGCGGCGAGTTGCTCCTCAATCGGTACGCTCTCCTTCTCGGCTGCGACATCGTAGCGGGTCGCGCCGAACATGGGGACATAGCGATCCGGCCAATGGATTTGGTAAAGATCGATATAGTCGGTCTGAAGACGCTTCAGGCTCCCGTCCAACGCGGCGCCCAGATGATTGCGGGAAACGCGGGGCCCACCGCGTATCCACTCGAAGCCGCGATTCGCTCCCGTCGCCTTGGTGGCAACGATCAAGCGGCTGCGTGCTTGCCTCTTCAGCCAGCTCCCCACATAGCGTTCAGTGCTGTGCACCGTTTCCTTCCGGGGCGGCACCGGGTACATCTCGGCCGTATCAATGAAATTGACGCCGCACGCCAGGCTGTAATCGAGCTGTTCATGCGCCTCTGCTTCGGTGTTTTGTTCTCCAAACGTCATCGTCCCCAAGGCCAGCGCGGAGACTTTCAGGTCACTGTGGCCAAGCTGCCTATATTCCATATCCCACTACCCCTCCCTTAACACCTGGCATACGCATACTTTCCGGCCCGTCATTGCGTAACGCTCCTTCACCGGGCCGGTACGCACGGGAAACCCTGTCCCTCGGCAGGGACATGGGCGCGGCGCCCCCGCAATGCCGGAACCCCCCTCCCCCCTCCCCGGATGGGCGCCGGCTCCAAGCCATCCATGGGAGCGTCCGGGGCACGGGTTGCGCCCGGGACAGCCCCCTGGCCTTCGGCCGAAACAACGCGTGTCAGGACACTTTTCTGACCGCTGCCTGCTGCAGTACACTAGGCCCGTTATCCACTTGCCGCAATACCCATTTCCATGACAAAGAGACATTGCACCTGTGGCGCCGAGTCGAATGTGCGACGCGGCACCCGCCGCACCGCGGAGGGTCGGGACGAGGAGGTCTACCGCATGACCTGTCCCGTCTGCGGCCAAGTAGGTCCGGCCATACCCGCAGCGGGGAAAGACGAGGCGACCGCAGTCGCGCAGGCCATCGCCGCCTGGAACGAAATGATCGCGCGCGTCCGTCCGCTGGAAGCCTGACCTGCGCCCTTCATCGCCCTGCGGCAAGCGCGCGGGCGACTGGCGCCGCAGCACGAAAGCCGCCTAACGCACTTCCGGGTCCTCGCCGAATAAAGCGTCGAGCGCCGCGCGATGATTTTGTTTCCCGTCCGCCGCACGCAGCGCCGAGATGCCCAGGCGCGGCACGAAGAAGCCACAAAAATTGGCGCGATCCTTGACGCGCACGTCGTCCGCCGTCGGTTCGCGGCATTGCTGTGGCGCGCGTGGGTCAAACCATCGGCAGAGGCGGCAGACATGCAACTCGGCACGGCAGCTGGGGCACGCGTCCCGCCGGCCCAGCGGGAGAAAGACACGGCTCAAGTCCGCGCCACATTTCCAACATAGCAGTCTTTCCGTCATTTCTGGCCCCTCGCACGGCATGCCGGTGTGCGTCCGCGCGCCCGGCCGGACGGCGTCTGTTCCAATTATGCGTTATGCGCCGCCTCACGGGAAGCACTCGAGCCGGCGCCAAACCGGGGCCATCGCCCGCTTCGGCGACCAGGCGCACCACAGGTCCGCAGCCTGCGGCCACTTCTCCGGCATCGACAGGTCATTGCGCATACAATGGGAATAGATGGGGATTGCGACAGGTGCCCGCCGGAGCCCGGATGGGCCGAAGCCCCCGCAACCTGTTCGATGCCCTGCACTCGAATGCCCGCCTTGGTGGAGCTTTTGATGAATCGCTCAGCGCTTTTAGTGATGGACGTGCAAAATGGCATCGTCCAGCGGGTAGTGCCGGAAGCCGGCAGCCTCGTACCCGTCCAGCGGGCGGTGGCCGCCGCGCGCAATGCGGGAATCCGCGTGATTTTCGTACGCGTGGCATTCCGCGAGGGTTATCCCGAAGTGAGTCCAAAAAACAGGGCATTCTCCGCCTTGGTCAACCATGGAGGCCTGTTCGCCGCTGACGCTTCCACCCAGATCCACGAGGCCGTGGCGCCCGAGGCGGGCGAGCCTGTCATCACCAAATTGCGCGTGAGCGCCTTTGCCGGCAGCGACCTTGAAATCATCCTGCGTTCTCAGCAAATCGACTCCTTGGTCCTGACCGGGATCGCCACCAGCGGTGTCGTGCTGTCGACGCTGCGTGAGGCGGCCGACAAGGATTACGGCCTCATCGTCCTTTCGGATGCCTGCCTGGACGGTGACCTCGAAGTGCATCGCGTCCTGATCGAAAAGATCTTTCCGCGGCAAGCGGAGGTCCTGACCGTCGCGCAATGGGCAAGAACGCTGGAATAGCGACCCGGGCGCCCCTTCCTGGCGCATAGGCGGCCGCACCTTTTGATGCTCCGATGGGGGCGCGAGGAAGGATGGGCGCGGGGAGCGCCCATCCATGGGCTTAATTCATCGCGTCAACGGCCCATCCATGGTTGGCAAGCCAGCCCACCTCGATGAACCCCGCGGGGACGATATCGGACTGCTTGACGCCTTGAAGATCGTGCCAGTCCAGATTCATCGCCTTCAGCGTGTTATTGCAGACTTCGAATTTCACACCGGCGGCCCGCAACTGATCGACCTCTGCCTTGAAATTGGGATTCATGGGCTTCATCAGAAGCTTGACGCCGGGGCCATACAGCACGACCCGCGCTTCCAGCCGGCCATGCCATGCCTTGATTCCGGACATGGCATTCTCGAGATTGTGCAGCTTGAATCCCCAGATGGCAGGGCTCGCGCTGGTCATCGGCACCACCACGCGAACGACGCCGAAGGGGGCATGGTGAATATGCGGCCGTACATAGGCGGCCGCCGCCGGCAGTGAAAATGCAGCCGACAGGGCCATGGCCCCACCGATGCCCAGCACCTCCAATTGTCGAAGCAATTTTTTCATGGAAAGATTCCCGTGTAAGATTGTTATGGACACCACGACGGTCTCCCCAACGCTCAATCGGGGGTACCCGTGGTGGTTTAGTCGGGCAAGGGCATTGTTCCTGACAAGACTCGCGCCGGCGCATGCCCCCGGGTGAGTTCGTCGCAAGAGGATGCAAGGTTTTGCGTCCGGTGCCGACTAAATCATGAACTCTGACGTCTGCTGGTTATAAGGAGGCCACATGAAGGTCGTCATGCACGGCAAGACCATAGAGCTGCGTCTTAGCGCCGCGGCTTCGAAGGCCCTGGACAGACGCAACACGCCACTCCGTGTCGAGATGGAGCTCCTGTTTTCCTGCCTCATCCGCAAGCGCGTGCACTTCAGCGATCTGGGGGCCCAGGCGGCCATCCCGGCCTCTGAACAGCTCTTTGTCCATTTCCGGCCGGTCATGACGCAGGTATGTTCCGTCCACGGTACGCAAGGCGGCGCGCCCGTCAAGGATTTCCCGATCGCGAAACCCGCGCCCTACGTGCCACGGTGGCTTGCCATCGATTACCGCAACGGCCGCTGGCAAGGGCAGTTCGGTTACTAAGGCTCGGGGGAGAAGACCTCATGCATTGGCTCCTCTACCCGTTCGGCGCGTTGATCGCCTTGATCCTGCTCCTGCAGGGGATGGCGCTCTGGCGCGCAAAGCAAGCCATCGGGCGGCGCGCCCCGGAGGACGACGCAATCGCGGCGCAGACGAACGCGGTCGGGCCCCGCCTGTACTACTTCTATGCTCCCACCTGTGGCCCATGCAAAGCGATGACGCCCCTCGTGGACCGGCTCATCGCCGCCCACGGCAATCTGATCAAGGTCAACGTGGCGCAGGCGCCCGAACTGGCGCGCGGCTTCGGCATCTCAGCCACTCCGAGCTTCGTACTGGTGGAAGACGGCATCATCCGCCAAGTCAGGCTGGGCGCCCAGAGCGAACGGCAAGTGCGCGCCCTGTTGGGTATGCGCTAGAAGTGTTGGCAGCCTCTCTGTTTTGGGGATGGGCACACGCGGTGCGCTCCCTTCCCGACGAGGGAGCGAATCTGCCCCCGGAGGTCGAACGAGGCGACGGCATGTTTTCGTCGTAACTCGGCGGGGGAAATGCCGGGTTCGCAGCACGCCCCCAAGGGGCTGACGCCGGCCGCACGGTGATGCTGGTCGATGCGACGCCGATTGGCGGGCCATGCGCCCCAACGTCTTTGTCGCCGGCGGCAACGTACGAAGGCCATCTGGGGGCGCACACATCTTTGGACCGGGCGCCGACGACACTCTCCCTCTCTTCGCAATGGCCATTCGCTACGGCATCACCTGCGCACGCCTCGCCGGGATGATTAGGGTCTATTCCTCACACGCAAGCACGCCCACCTCCGGCCCGGATGCCAGCCGGACCCGCTCGCGGGCCGACGCGTGGCGTGAGCGGCGAGTCGCGCGTGTCCCTTGCGGCGCCTGGACGTTCCGAGAGTCTCGGCCGAAGCATGCGCTCAGCGCCCTTATCGGCGAGCGGATGCCGCATCGCACATTCTCCCGCAACCATGCATCCCGGAATCCCCTTCGCCGCCCAATAACATGGCGGCCCCCGGACCTACCCCTGGGGACGCAGGTGCTGAGGCGGCGATGGGCAGGCTGCGCGGCCCTGCCATCGCTCCCGTGCCTTCAGCCCTTGAGCGCGGCCTGATAGCCGGCCTTCTTGACGGCGGCGATCAAATCCTCCGACGCAGCCGCGCCGTGCACCACCGCCGTACCTTGGGCGAGGTCGACCTCAGCAGCGTTCACGCCGGGAACCTGTTGCAACGCCTTGGTGACGGACATCGCGCAATGACCGCAGGTCATGCCGGTAATCTGTAGCGTGGTATCGCTCATGCCTTTTTCTCCTTCACTGGGTACAGAATATTCAGGGCGCATGCCCGCCGGATCGGGCCTTGCAGGGGCGGGCGCAAGGCCTGAAAGCGGGGAGGCGCTCGCCTCGCCGAGGCTTGCCGTCCAGGGTTTGAGCCTCTTGAGGCGGAGGCTGTTCGTAAGCACAAAGATGGATGACAGCCCCATGGCCACCCCCGCCAACATCGGGTTGAGACGCAGCCCCAAAGGCAGGAGGACGCCTGCGGCCACGGGGATCAGCAAGATGTTGTAGAAAAATGCCCAAAAGAGATTCCCGCGGATCGTGCGCATGGTCTTGCGCGCCGCCCGGATCGCCGTCATGACGCCCGAAAGCTCGCCCCGCGCCAGTGTCACCTCGCCCGCCTCTATGGCAATGTCGGTCCCGGAGGCAAGCGCGATTCCGACATCGGCCTGGGCCAGCGCCGGGGCATCGTTGATGCCATCGCCCACGAAGGCGATTTTCCGGCCTTGCGCCTGCAGGGACTGGACGACGGCGGCCTTGCCCTGGGGCAGGACCTCCGCGTGGATTTCCGTCAGGCCCAAGGTGCTTCCCACGGCCTCGGCCGTGCGCCGTGCATCGCCGCTGACCATGCCCACGGTCAATCCATGCGCCCTCAGCGCGCTCACCAGGGCAGGCGCTTGAGGTTTGACCGGATCGGCAATGGCAAGCATCCCCAGGACGCTCTCGTCGGCCGCCACGAAGATCGCCGTCTTGCCCTCTGCCTCGAGCGACTGTGCCGACGAAAGCCATGGGCCCGAGGCGATGCCCTCCCGTTCAAGAAAGCGGCGGGACCCGATGCGCACGAACCGTCCTTCCACCCGACCTTCGATCCCGTACCCTGGAATCGCCGCAAAATCAGTCACCGCAGGCCAGGCGATGCTCTCTCGCCTCGCCGCCTCCAGGACCGCATGCGCCAACGGGTGCTCGGACGCCGCCTCGATGGCCGCGCTCAGGCGCAACAGTTCACGCCGATCATCCGCCAGGCAATCGGTAAGGGCAGGTTTTCCTTTGGTCAAGGTGCCCGTTTTATCCAGGAGAACCGTGTCGACGTTCGCGAGCGTCTCCAGGGCATCCCCCTTGCGGAACAAGACGCCCAATTCGGCCGCGCGTCCTGTGCCCACCATGATCGCGGCCGGTGTGGCGAGCCCCATGGCGCAAGGACACGCAACCACAAGCACCGCCACGGCCGACATCAGGGCCGTAGTGACGGCTGGCGCCGGCGCCAGCACCAGCCAGACCGCAAAGCTCGCAAGAGCGATGACAATGACGGCCGGCGTGAATACCCGAACCACGCGGTCCGCCAAGCCCTGGATCGGCAGCTTGCCGGTCTGCGCGCGCTCCACCAGCGAGATGATCTGAGCGAGCACGGTGTCGCGCCCGACGGACGTTGCCTCCACCAGAAGCCGTCCTTCCTGGTTCACCGTTCCGCCCACCACCTCGTCTCCAACTCGCTTGCTGACCGGCAACGGCTCGCCGGTCAGCATGGACGCGTCGACATGTGACGCGCCTTCGCGCACGCGACCGTCGATCGGCAGGCGTTCGCCGGGTCGCACGATCACGAGGTCCCCTGTCATGACCGCGCCGATGGGAATCGTCTCCTCCGCCCCCTCGCGCAGCACATGAGCCTCCTTGGCCTGCAAACCAAGCAGCTTCCTGATCGCCGCCGAGGTCCTTCCCTTCGCGAGCTCCTCCAGGTACTTCCCAAACAGGACCGCCGCCACCACGACGGCGGCGGAGTCGAAGTACACTTGACGGGCCGCCGCCGGGAATGCCGCGGGGATGAGCAGAACCAGCATGCTGTACGCCCACGCCGCCCCGGTGCCGGTTGCAACCAGAGAATTCATGTCAGGCGACAGGTGGCGGTAGGCGATCAGGCCCGGACGAAAAAAGCGCCGCCCCGGCCCAAAGAGCACGATCGAGGCAAGCAACGCCTGCATCCAGTCCCAAAAATTGGCAAAGGGCGCGAACGCGTCCATCGCCGCGCGCAGCCCCGGAATGAACGCACCGCCCATGGACAGGACCAGGACGGGAAGGGAAACCGACACCGCAACGACCACATCGCGGCGCATGGCCGCCAGTGCTTGGCGCTTGCGGCCGGCGTCATCCTCCCCCTGACCGGCGCGTGGCCGGGCACCGTAGCCCGCGGCGACAACGGCGCCCACCATTTCCTCGATCCTCGCGCTGGCGGGAAAATAGCGCACCGAGGCACGTTCGGTCGCCAGATTGACCGTGGCCTCGAGGACGCCGGGCACACTAGTGAGCGCCGCCTCTACGCGCCGCACACACGAGGCGCATGTCATGCCCTCGATGGCGAGGTCGCTTTCGGCGATGACGGGAATATACCCGGTGTCGGCGATCGCCGCACTCAAGGCTTGTGCGCCCGTCTTCTCGCCGTCATACCGCACGCTCGCGCGCTCGGTGCCCAGGTTGACGGTCGCATCCGCAACGCCGGGCAGCGCCTGCAAGCGCTGTTCCACGCGCGCGCTGCACGAGGCGCAGGTCATCCCTTCGATGCCGATTTCCACGCGCCGCATCGCATCACCCATCGTCTAAAGACTCTCCGCCATCCAAATCTACCCGCCAATATTGGGACCGTGCCCTGGCACCATCAAACCCATCGCGCCCCGCCCAAACCGCCTCCCACCGCAGAGCGCGATGGGGCCTTGCCGGGCAAAGGCCTCCTCGGCGGCCCCGCCGGTCGTACCCTCAGTGTATCACCGCGGCCCGCTCGAAGGGCAGAAGAAGGCGTCCCATCGCCGGCCATGCGAAGCCGGTCGTCGTTTCCGATGGCGCACGCGAGCCGCGGGGCCGCCTGTTGGCGCTCTTGACTTTCGCGTGGAGGCGATGTTTCATGAAGAATTAAAGGTCCGGGCGCCACGTGACAGCCTGCATCGGCGCGCAAAACGTCCGCCGCGGCCCGAAGCTGGCGTGTCAACAGCAAGCGGAGCCCAGCGCAGTGGAACAGGAACTCCCGCAACTTATCCACTTCGGGCGCGAGATCTGCAACGATCTCGAGCAAGCCGAGCGCCGGGAATGGTGGCTCACCAATGGGCTCGGCGGTTTCGCGGCCGGTACCGTGGCGGGAACGCTGACACGGCGCTATCACGGCCTGCTGCTGGCCCCGCTCAAACCGCCGCTCGGACGGAATCTTCTTTTCGTCAAGGCCGACGCGACGCTCATCATGGGCGAGGCGCGCTACCCCCTGTACACCAACCGCTGGCGCAGCGGCGCGCTGGAGCCTCGGGGGCACCTGCATCTTGAATCTTTTCGGCTTGACGGGCGCAATCCGGTCTTTCGCTACGCGATTTCCGACGTCAGGCTCGAAGCGCGCATCTGGATGGAGCACGGTGCCAATACGACCTATGTGGCGTGGCAGCTCCTCTCGCCTCACCCGGAGGGCGAAGGCCCGCGGCTGGCGATGCGCCTGCTGGTCGACGCGCGGGACTATCATGCGCAAACCCGGGTGGGCGGATTCGATGCCGTCATCGAACAGCAAGGCAGCGAGTTGCGCATTCATCTCCCAGGAGACGTCGTACTGCGATTTCGTACCCGGTGCGGCCGCTTCACCGTCGACAAGACATGGGTCGAGCGCTTTGATCTGGCGGCGGAGCGGGGGCGGGGGTTGCCGGACGAGGACAACCATCTGTGCGTGGGCGAGGTGAACCTGCCCCTGTATTCCGGCGAATACGTGGGGTTTCTGGCGTCCTTGGAGGAAGATCCCTCGCCCTACCTCACCGAGGCGATGCGTCGCCGCCATCTGCACGATGCCGGGCTGCTTCGTCAGGCGAAGTTGTTGAGCCCCGCCCTGGAGAACGCCCCGCCGTGGATCGAGCAGCTCGTGCTCGCGGCCGACAGTTTCCTCATCCAGCGTCCCATCTCTGGCGGCAAGTCAGGCGCCTCGGTGATTGCGGGCTATCCCTGGTTCGGCGATTGGGGGCGCGACACTTTCATCGCGCTGCCCGGGCTGGTCCTGGTTCCCCACCGCCACCATGAAGCCCGCGAGATTCTGCAGAGCTGGGCCGAATTCATCGATCACGGCCTGCTGCCCAACTATTTCCCGGAAAGCGGCACGCCCCCCGAATACAACGCGGCGGACGCCGCCCTGTGGTATCTCGAGGCGTGGCGCGCGTACATCGAGGCCAACCATGATCTCCCGACGCTTGCCGCCCATTATCCCAAACTCGTAGGAATAATCCGCGCTTACGAGGGAGGCACACGCCTCGGTCTTGCGATGGACCCGGGCGATGGTTTGCTTCGGGCGGGCGGCAGCGACACGCAGGCCACATGGATGGATGCCCGGGTAGCCGGGCAAGCGGTCACGCCTCGCGCCGGCAAGCCGGTCGAGATCAACGCGCTTTGGTTCAATGGCCTGAAGAGCCTGGCCGCGTTTGCCGGCCTGCTCGGGCAAGACCCCACGCCTTTCGCGGCCATGGCGGTCCAGGCACGAAAAGGTTTCCAACGGTTCATCCGACCGGACGGCGGGGGACTCTACGACGTGCTCGACGGGCCTCAGGGCCATGATGACAGCCTTCGGCCGAATCAAATTCTCGCGGTCTCTCTGTTCCACTCGCCGCTTGATCCGCACGACCAGATTCACGTCGTCGACACCGTCGCGGCCAGACTTCTCGTCTCGTACGGACTGCGCACGCTGGATCCCGCGCATCCCCGCTACCATGCCCGCTATGACGGCGACCCCGCCTCGCGCGACACGGCCTACCACCAAGGGCCCGCCTGGGCATGGCTGCTCGGACATTATGCGCTGGCGGTTTACCGCACCACCGATGATCCCTACTACGCCCAGTCGCTGCTCGCGCCGATTGGCGACCACCTCGCCGATGCCGGGCTCGGGACCGTCAGTGAGCTTTTCGACGGCGATCCTCCTCACACGCCGCGCGGCGCTCCGGCGCAGGCTTGGTCAGTCGCCTGCACGCTCATGGCGTGGTCCGTGCTTGAGCGAGCGAAACGACAGCGGAAAGGCAATGCCTCCCGCGAATCGCCCCCGAGGCTCCCCCATTGCTGAACGCCATAGGCGCTCGGCGACGCCAAGGCGGCTTGCCACCGACACGCGCGAACACCGATAATGACGTCTTTGCCGCCATGCTTGGCGCCACTCCAGGCGCGGACGGCCCTGACGACGAAGACCGTGCCCTTGCTCTTCCATTCCGCCGCCTCCTCCCGCGATCCCTTGCCGCGCCTGGTCCGCCACCTGATGATGGCGCGCGGAGCGCGCAGCTTCGGACAGGGAGCCCTGGTCGCAGCCTTCACGCTCTACCTGCACGCGCTACACTGGTCGGCGTCCGCGATCGGCGCAACATTGACAGCCGCACTCCTGCTCGGGGCCCTGGTCACGCTCGCCGTAGGCCCATCGAGCGACCGGCATGGCCGTCGCCGTTTCTTGCTCGTCTACGAAGCCATCCAAGCGGGGAGCGCCGTGTTGGCGCTGGCCAGCAATTCGCCCCCCGCCCTCGTCACCGCAGCGCTGCTCGGCGGCTTCGGGCGCGGTGCCAACGGCGGCGCCGGGCCCTTCGCGCCTCTTGAGCAGGCCTGGCTCGCCCATGCGGTTCCCGCATCCAAGCGAGGCCTCGTCTTCAGCCTCAACGCCGCCGTGGGATTCCTCGGCATGGCCATCGGCGCGTTGGCAGCGGGCGCCGTTCATTTCCTCGAGGCCCCCTTGGGCCCAATACTGGCCTATCGACCGCTGTTCCTGCTGCCGTTGGCCGGCTCCCTGTTCGCCTTCACCCTGATCGCTCGACTGCCTGAACCCCGTTTCGCGCGCGGCCCGAGGCCGGCCGACGAACACGCCGCCCGGCGCGACGAAAACCGCACACTTGCCCGCCTCGTGCTGATCAACATTTTGAACGGCCTGGGCATCGGCATGGTCGCCCCGCTCATTGCCTACTGGTTCGCGTTGCGCTTCCACCATGGCCCCGGCACCATCGGACCGGCGCTCGCCGGCAGCTTCCTGCTGGGAGGGTTGGGATCCCTCCTCGTCGGGCGCCTGTCAAGCCGCGCAGGACTGATTCGCCCAGTCGTCATGATGCGGATTTTAGGCCTTGCGCTGCTGGTGGCCGTTCCCCTGGTCCCAGAATTCGGCCTTTCCGCCGGGTTATACGCGCTTCGCAGGGGCGCCACCGGCGGAACCGCCGGGGTACGTCAGGCCTTGGTCATGGCGCTGACGCGCGACCGGCGAGGACTTGCCGCCAGTGTGCATAATGTTTCCATCCAGATTCCGCGGGCCATCGGCCCCCTGCTTTCCGGCATCCTGCTCCAGGCCGGGATGTTGGAAACCCCGTTCTTCGTGGCCGCCGCTCTCCAGGCGGCCTATTTGCTCCTCTATGTGCGTCTTTTTCGCGATTTTGCGATGGCGGCCGGCGACTAGCCTCTTGGCAAGCATTGCGCCCACGGCCTAGAATGCGTGGCATCCATGCGCATGTCTTTCTGTCCGATACGAGCGCCCGTATTCTAAATGACCGATTGGGAAACCGCTTTTCCGGCCTTGCAGGGCATGACCGGCCCGGCTGAACGCGATTTTCTGCGGCAAGGCCGATGGGTCCAGCTCGCCAAGGGTGCGATCGTTTTTCATCCAGGCGACGTCTGTCAGCACTACCTGCTGGTGGCGCAAGGCAGCGTCCGGGTTCAGCAAGTCTCGCCTCAGGGACGGGAACTCGTCCTTTACCGCATCGGGCCCGGAGAATCTTGCATCCTGACGACGGCCTGCCTATTCAGCGAGCGCCCCTATCCCGCCATGGGTGTCGCCGACACCGACGTGAGCGCGCTGGCCTTCCCGCAAACGGCCTTCCACGAGGCGATTGCGGCTTCGGCCTCCTTTCGCGCCTTTGTATTCCATTCGTATGGCCACCGACTGACCGACATGCTGGCGGTGATTGAAGCGATCGTTTTCACGCGCCTCGACGTCCGCTTGGCGCGCAAACTCCTATCGCTATCCACTGACCAGGCCCTGATCCCCATCACCCACCAAGCGCTGGCCCTTGAACTCGGGTCCGCGCGCGAGGTCATCAGCCGTGCCCTGAAGGATCTCGAGCAGCGCGGATGGATCCGTCGCCAACTCGCCCACATCGAAATACTCGACAAGCATGCGTTGGAGACCCTGGCGTCCGATGGTGGGTGACTAAGTCACTGTACCCGCGCCGCAGACCTTGTAAGCTGTAATAGGTATTTCTCCAGGAGAAGGAGTCTGTCATGCTGAACGAAGGCGTTGCGGATCGCGTCATCCGCGTGATCATTGGTATTGTTCTGCTCGCGCTTGTGTTTGTGGGTCCCAGGACGCCGTGGGGATGGATCGGCCTCCTCCCGTTGGTGACAGGGATCATCGGCTGGTGTCCGGCATACAGCCTTTTCAGGATCCGGACGACCCCTGCTCGCAAGGCATGAGCGCACCCTAGCCAGGCGCGCCGACTGCAAGGCAGAAGACCGGCGCGCACACCCTCACAGGCGTTGGCAAGCAAGCGATTCCCATGCCGTTGCCGACATCCGTCATGCGCACCGCTGACGCCTGTCCTCTTCCTTTCGGCACGCCGCAGGCGCCCCCGTGCCGCTCTCCCGCCGCATCGCCGATGCTCGGCCAAGACGCTTTGAGGCCAACGGGATAGAATGCATAATTCGACGAAATCACCCAGGAAGGCGCCCATGGACAAGCATCCCAGCTGCGCAGTGCGCACCCCGCCCGATTTTTCCCGGGTGGCCATTGTGCCCCTCTCCCCAAGGCCCTCTCCGAAGGATTACCGCGAAGGCATGCGCGTGGCGGATGCCGAAGCCGCCGCTCGCTTGGGCGACGCCATGCTGCTGTCGTGGTATGACCGGGACCGCGACTTCGAGTCCCCGCAACATTCCAGCGAGTGCCATGCCGCAAGCGCCGTCCCAGGGTACGTCGACTATGCCCTCAACCACGGCGCCCGCCTCATGATCGACATCGAACAAGGGCGCTTCGTGTTCTTCTATTTGCCCATCGGATAAGATTCCCCGCGTTGTGCCCCCCGATCGGCGCCCCAACGCGGGCACCCACGGGGCGCACCGGGTCCCCGGCTTCGGCAGACGGCCCAGCGGAGCCAGCCAATGGGCCTCCTGATCGCGCGGCGCGAGGCCTCCTCTCCGCGCCGTGGCTCGCCAACCGCCCATGCACAGACCCCGCCCAACCCACGAAGGCGCAGGGCTGGCCGGCGACAAAATCAGGTCCATGACCGACGACGGGCGGACACCTTTGCCAATAGGACGGTATGTTCGGGCAGGCCGCCGTCTGCGTGCACCTGGTTGCGCCCTGCGGCTTTGGCCTGATAAAGCAGTCGATCGGTGCGAGCGACGAGGTCCGCCAGACTCTCCGCCAGTCGGCTTTCGGCGACGCCAAAGCTCGCCGTGGCCACGCAGCCTTGGGTAAACGGCGCCGCAGCAATCGCTTGGCGCAAGCTCTCCGCGACTTCCACCCCCTTGCCGAGACCGGTATCCGGGAGCAGCACAGAAAATTCCTCGCCGCCAATCCGGCAGATCGCGTCCCCATGTCGCAAGCGCTGGGCGACACGCGCGGCCACTTCCTTGAGAACGGCGTCGCCCGCCGGGTGGCCGTATCGGTCATTGATCTGTTTGAAATGGTCGAGATCGAAGCAGATGATCGAAAATGGACGCCCATTGCGCTGGAATGCGGCATGCAGCGTCTGTGCGATCACATCGAAGGAGCGGCGGTTCCACAACCCGGTAAGCGCATCGCGCTGGGCCAGACGTTCCAATTCGTCGCGGATGTAGGTGCGGATCATCTGCAAGAGGAGCAAGAAAATCACGCCGTTGGCCGCAGTAATGCCGAGAAGATACCCGAAAAAGGCGCCTAGCCGCTGATTCGCCGCCTGCTGCGCGAACGTCATAATGGCGTCGAGGTCCTGCCAAGCCGTTTCGCTTTCCCGGAGCAGGCGCCGTCGCGTGAGTTCCCCGCCCGTCAGCCGATAGCGGACAATCAAATGCTTGATGTCCCTCCACGAGCGTGTGAAACGCCCAAAAGCCGCCCTGAAATCCTTCTCGTCACCGGAAAAGTAGAGCCGGTTGTGCCGGAAGGGAAAGCTATGGATCAGTCCGTCCAGTTGCGCAATCGCGGTGGGACTGCGCACGCCATTGGTCTCGAGCTTGACGATGCGTTGGACCGAACCGCGGATGACGCCGATCACGTCGATGGTGCGGGTGTCGCTCGCCATCTCGCGTTCTACCGAATAGACCGTGATTCCGTTGATCACGGCGCCCGCCAAAAGCACCAAAACGATCAGGACAAGGCGCGTGGACACGCGTAGCCGCGGCATTGGGGGGCACGACGACCGGCGCATCCCCTCGATCACGGACCGGAGGGCTCGCACGGTGCGCGATGCAATACTTGGGGCCACCGGGATGATTTCCAAGGTAAGGAACTTGCCATTAGACAGCGGCGACCGACGACCGGTTTCGCCAAGGACCGCGCTTGAACGCCGCTCTCGCACGGGTTGCTGCCCTACCGGCTCCCTGCGATGTGACGGTCTCCGGCGAGTGTCAGGATCACCGCCGAGCGCTTTTCGCGATGTGTGCTACTCTGCACTTAAAGAGGGTCAGCGCAGTTCCCGCCGCGACATCCTTCTGGCGATCGGCAGGACGGACGGGGCTGCGAACACAAGGAGCACATACCGGTGGACAGACGTCACTTCATTGCACTCAGCGCAACGGCGGGCGCCATCGCGCTGCCGGGCATCGCCCGCGCCGACGCTTTTCCTGGTCCCGCACCCGCTGCGGCAGCCATGAAGAATCTGGTGTTCACCGCACAGGATCCTGGCCACTGGGCAATGGTCAAGAGCCTCCATGTGCCGCTGACGGCGATCCGGCACGGCGTACTCACCATCACCACCCCCCACCCCATGACCGAACCGCATTATATCGTCAGCCACACGGTCGTCCTCGAAGGCGGCAAGTTCCTGAGCCGAAAAACCTTCAGCTGGCACGACAAGCCCATTTCCGAACACCGTTTGCCGGTGGGCTATGCGGGCAAGGCGTACGTCACGAGCACCTGCAACCTGCACGATTTCTGGTTCAAGGAAATTTCCGTCTAAACCACATCGCCCCGCGGCCCTGCCCCGGGCGCGCCGTCAGCCCAAATGGCGCTCGATCAGGCTTTGCACCCATCCGGCCGAGCGAGCCCCGCTAAAGCGCTCCACCTCTTGGCCAGCGCGGAAGAGCAGGACCGTGGGAAATCCGCGCAGACCATAACGGCCCGCCACCCGCATATTCTCACCTTCGTCGACCTCGACTTCCGCCAGCCCGATCCTGCCGGCATAGCCTTGCGCCAACCCCTCGAGGACCGGGGTCAGCATCCGACAGGGGGGACACCACTCGGCCCAGAAATCAACCATGACCAGCCGGTGATGGGAGGCGGCCAATACGCGTTCGTCAAATTCCGGTTCGTCGACGGCATAGATGATGGGAAGATCGGTGGTTGCGTTCAATTGGTCCTCGCCTGGGCTGATCGGTCATTATAGGGGGCCGGCCCACGTGGCCGGATCCCGATGGATTGAGGCAATTGTAACCCATACGGGTCGTCCCGGCCCTCCCCATCAAAGCCGCCTGCGCCAAGGCCGCCGGCCACGCGCCGGGGTCCCTTCGGCAAGAGGCGTGCGCGGCCGGATCGGGCGCCCTTATCGCCCTGAAAAAAAACCGCAAAATTTGTCTAGACTAGTACCTCGAAGAACAGCTATGCATGCTTCGGCGCTCCTCGAAAGAAAACGCCAAGCCGACCAGTGCCCTGATGTGGCCCAAACAACCACGGGGAGCTCATTTGTGATCAGCGACCGTCGGACGGAGGATCCGAGACCCCTCGCTTCGTGGCCGCCACGAACGAGCGCCTATCTCGTGTTGCAGCCCGATTTGCGCATCGTCGCGGCCAGCGACGGCTATCTCGAGGCGGCTTCCAAGCGTCGGGAAGATCTGATTGGCAAAAAGCTCGAAGACATTTTCTCGGGCACTCACCGGATAGATGCCGACTGCCTGGAAAATCTGCGGGAATCGCTCAATCGGGCGATCAAGCAGGCGCGGCCGGACGTCATCCGCATGCTGCCGCCGGGTCACACGAAAGGCAACGCGCGCCATCGGACGCGCATCTGGCGTTGCGTCAACACACCGCTTTTCGGGGCCGACGGGCGCCTTGCCTATCTGATTCATCACTTGGCTGAGGATTCCGACGCCAAGCGGCTCGGGCGCAACGGCGTCCTCGATCTCACGGCGTGCAACGGCCTTTCGAAACGCCGGCCCCATCCCGGTGCAGCCGGCGCCGCAGGAGATGGCGATTTCCTCCCGGGGTTCGCCTTCGAATCGGCCGTGTCGGCCATCCACGCGGCCGTCTGGACCCTCGACGTCCAGTGGCGAATCACCGAGGCAAACGACGAGGCAGCCCGCATTAGCGGCCATCCCCGCGCCCAGGTGATAGGCCGCCTTTTCTGGGACTTCCTGCCCATCAAGGCGCGCGAAACGATTGCGCCGTTGTTCGTCGCCCCCCACGACGAACATCCCGGCGTCTGCTATGAGCATGATGTTCCTTCGATAGGCCGGCGGCTGACGCATTTCCTCTACCGCTCCGCCGGGGGCTATACGGTCCTCGCGGTGGCTGCGCCTGACTCACGGGCAAGCGCCACAGCGGAGAGCCTGGCACACGCGGGAGAGCCCTGTAGCCCCCCCGGATTCGAGGAACGGACGGCCCGGCAGGCACGGCTCGCGGCGTTGGTCGAGCATTCGGTCGATGCCATCATCGGCACCACGCGCGAAGGCCTCATCGCGTGCTGGAACGATGCCGCCCAGAGGCTTTATGGCTATACCGCCGAGGAGGCGATCGGCCAGCCGATCGCCCTTCTCAGCCGGCCCGAGCACGCCAAGGCGGATACCGAGATGCGCGAGCGGGCGTTGCGCAAGGAAATCGTCTCGCCCTACGACGCCATGCAGCTGCGTAAAAACGGCGAGCCTGTGCATGTCTCTCTCACCCTGTCCCCGATCGTGTCTCAAGAGGCCGTCACCGGCCTGTCGATCATCGCCCGCGACATCACGAAGCGGCGTCAAATTGAAGAACGGCTCTACCATGACGCTTTCCATGACGCTTTGACGGGCCTCCCCAACCGTGCGCTGTTCATGGACCGCCTAGAGCATGCGATCGCGCGCGTGACACGCCTAGGCAGCGGCCCCTATGCGGTCATGCTCCTCGACCTGGACAACTTCAAGATGGTCAACGACAGCCTGGGGCACGCTATCGGCGACGAATTGCTGATCCAGTTTGCGCGACGCGTGCACAATTGCCTGCGTCCGCCCGACACCCTCGCACGGCTCGGCGGCGATGAATTCGTCGTGCTTCTGGAGGAGCTGGATACCCTGCAGTCGGCGGCCCAGATCGCGCAGCGCATCCGCGAAGTCGCCAACCAGTCCTTCCGCCTGGACAACCATGAGGTGTACACGGGAGTAAGCATCGGCATTGCCATCGGACAACGCACCGGCGAGCGCCCAGCCGCCCTGTTGCGCAACGCGGACTTGGCACTCTACAAGGCGAAACAGAGCGGAAAAAACTGCTACGCGGTGTTCGACGAGACGATGCAGGAAGAAGCCCAATCGCGCCGCAGACTGGAAGTCGCCCTGCGCGGGGCCATCGAAAGGGCTCAGCTCGGCGTCCGTTATCAGCCCCTCGTCTCGCTTTCCGAACGAGCCATCGTCGGTTGCGAGGCGATCGCACACTGGCAGCACCCGGACTATGGGGACATTCCGCCGAGCGAATTCATCCCCATGGCGGAGACCAGCGGGCTCATCCTGACCTTCGGCGACTTCCTGCTCGAAACCGCAGGGCGCGATCTCGCCCGCTGGCGCAGCAGTGGACGACTGCCGCCGCATTTCGTCATGGCCGTCAAGATTTCTGCGGCACAGATCGTTCATGGCGATCTGCCGGGCCAGGTCAGGACCCTCATCGATCGCCACGCCATTCCCGGCCACCAACTGCGGCTGGAAATCCCGGAGGACGCCCTCATGAAGCGCAGCGACCATGTCCGCGCCGCACTGGCCGCGCTCCAGGGGCTCGGCGTCCAGATCTGCCTGTGTCGTTTCGGCGAGGGATACTCCTCCCTCACCGACCTGCACCGCTCCCCCATCGACGCGTTGAAAGTATGTCCGGCCCTGGTGCATGGCCTTCGCACGGACGCGCTGAGCGCTATGGTCGCCCGAACCGCGCTCCGCCTGGCGGAAGACCTCCACATCGAGGCCCTCGCCGAGGGGGCCGACAACGCAGAAGACATCGCGGCGCTGAAAGAACTGGGCTTCCAGTTCGCCCAGACATCCCGTTTCTACGATCCGCTGGACGCCTCCGACATCGAGCGCGTGCTGGTCCTGATCTCTCCGTAACTCACCTCGACTGCAATCGACGGCGTTAAGGTGGTCTTGCGTTGGACGGTTTCATGGCGATGCCGGCAGCCCATTACTGCATGATCGTCACCATCCCAATCAATCTGTCGGGACTGCCGAAACAACCGCCAGGGACCGCCGCACGCTGAGCGCCCCTTCACTCCGACCCAACCGCGAACACGGTTTTCCGTGTTCGCCATGGTGTGCTGGGCGCGCTTTAAGAACGCCAAGGTTTCGGCCCGCGCACTCGCCGGTTGGCCACCACCCCACGCACGCTAAAGTCCGGCGCGCATCGGTCGACCGCGGCGCCACCGTCTCTGTCCGCGTCGCCTGGCCCGCCTTGAAACTTGGGGTGCCCATTGCTATACTTTGGCGAACTTTTCGCCTTCACCGGCCGCCCCTCGGCATGCGTGCGGGTTTCTCCCCCGAGCTCAAAGGACTCGCTCTTCGCCCATGCAGGCACCAGACGTCGTGCGGCCCGAACGGCAAGAGGCCGGCGAACCGGACCTCGAAATTCGAAGCGCTTCCTTCACTCTGATCGTGTTGCGTCTCCATCATCCTGACGTCTCGATGCTGGCGCGTCAGCTTGATGCTCAATTGGCCCGCGCGCCCGGATTCTTCTCCAACGATGCCGTCGTGTTCGACTTGCAGGGGATCGCCGCTCTCGACGTCGTACCCGACTTCTCCGCGCTGGCAGCGATGACGCGCGCCCACAATCTCTTCATCGCTGGGGTATCCGGCGGATCAGGCGCACAGCTTTCGGCCGCCCATCAGGCCGGCTTCGGCGTTTTTCCGTCGCCTTCGAAACCCTCGAAACCTAGCCCGCCTCAGTCCCCACGAAGCGATGCGCCCAGCGCGCCTGCGCCCGTCGCGCTTCCCCGCAAGGCCAAGATCATCGACAAACCCGTGCGGACCGGCCAGCAGATCTACGCCGAGGGCTCGGATCTCATCTTGACGGCGCTCGTCAGCCCGGGCGCCGAAGTCATCGCCGATGGCAACATTCATGCGTATGCCCCGTTGCGCGGCCGTGCCTTGGCTGGCGTCAAGGGCGACACTCAGGCGAGGATCTTCGCGCAGTGCATGGAAGCGGAACTTTTGGCGATCGCCGGCTGCTATCGGCTCATGGAGGACAAGCTGCCCGACCACCTTTGCGGCAAACCCGCGCAGGCGCTCCTCCGGGGCACCCAACTCCTGATCGAACCCCTGATCTCTTAAAAAAACCATCTCGGAGACGCATCACCATCATGGCACGGATCATTGTCGTCACATCGGGCAAAGGCGGCGTGGGGAAGACCACCACCAGCGCCAGCTTCGCTTCCGGCTTGGCCCTTCGTGGCCACAAGACCGCCGTCATCGATTTCGATGTGGGCCTGAGAAACCTCGACCTCATCATGGGCTGCGAGCGCCGCGTCGTATACGACTTGATCAACGTGATCGCCGAAGAAGCCACCCTCAAGCAGACGCTCATCAAGGACAAGCACTGCGAGAACCTGTTTGTGCTTCCGGCGTCCCAGACGCGTGACAAGGACGCCCTGACCATGGATGGCGTCGAGCGGGTTCTCGACGAGCTCCGGGAGGACTTCGATTACATCGTCTGCGATTCCCCCGCCGGAATTGAGAAAGGGGCCTTCATGGCCCTCTATTTCGCCGACGAGGCGCTCGTCGTCACCAACCCGGAGGTGTCGTCGGTTCGCGATTCCGACCGCATTCTCGGCATCCTCGCGGCCAAATCCAAACGGGCCGTGGAAGGCCAGGATCCCGTGCGCGAGCATCTGCTTGTCACGCGCTATGCCCCGCGTCGCGCGCAGTCCGGCGAAATGCTGTCGGTCGGCGACATCGAGGAAATCCTGCGGATCCCTTTGATCGGCGTCGTACCCGAGTCGGAAACGGTCCTGCAGGCCTCCAACTCGGGGGTACCGGCGATCCACATGAATGGCGCGGACGTCGCGGAAGCGTATAAGGATATTGTCGGCCGCTTCCTGGGGGAAGAGATTCCGCTGCGCTTCACGGAACCGGAGAAAGTGGGCTTCTTCAGGCGGCTGCTGGGAGGGCGGTAAATGTCCATGCTCCGTTCACTGGTCGACTATTTCCGCACCGACCAAAAGAAAAGCGCGGTCCTCGCGAAGGAAAGGCTGCAGATCATCCTCGCCCATGAGCGCGTCGGCCGCGGTGCACCGGATTATTTGCCGCAGATGAAGGAAGAGCTGTTGCGCGTGATCGCCAAGTATGTCGCGGTCGATCGCGAACAGATCGCCGTGAATCTGGAGAAGCATGGCGACTACGAGCTGCTGGAGCTCAACATCATGCTGCCCGAGCGGCAGCGCCCGTCCAACGCCTAACGCGCTCACGATGCCCCGGACGACGGGGCGCCGAGCGTGAAGTAAAATGTTGCCCCGGCATCCGGCGCGCCTTCCGCCCACACCCGCCCGCCATGGCGGCGCATGATGCGTGCGACGGTCGCAAGACCGATCCCCGTGCCCTCGAACTCGCTGGCCGAGTGCAGGCGCTGGAAAGGTTTGAACAGCCGATCCGCATAGGCCATGTCGAAGCCTGCCCCATTGTCGCGCACGAAATAGACATTCTCGCCCTCTTGTTCCAACCGGCCAAACTCGATGCGCGGATGGGCACGCTTCCCGGTAAACTTCCATGCGTTGCGCAGCAGATTCTCCAGCGCGATCTGGAGAAGATGAGGGTCCCCCTCGGCCTGGATATCGCCCGCGATGACCCAGTCCACCTCCCGGTGGGGTTCGCCTTCTGCGAGTCCGGCAGCCACCCGGCGAGCCAGTTCGCTCAAGGAAACGCGGGTGCGAGACAAGCCTGTGCGGGATAGGCGAGAGAGCTGCAGCAAGTCGTCGATCAGCTGCGCCATCCGGTTGGATGCGGCGATGATGTTGTCCAGATGCTCACGCCCCTCCGGCCCGAGCGCATCCGCGTAATCCTCCACCAGGATCTGGCCGAAGCCGCTGATGATGTGGAGCGGCGCCCGCAGGTCGTGGGAGACGCTATAGCTGAAAGTCTCCAACTCGTCGTTGGCGGCCTGAAGGGCGCTCGTGCGCTGAGCCACGCGTTCTTCGAGCGCCTTGTTCAGGCCCCGAATTTCATCCTCCGCCCGTTGCCGTTCGCGTTCGGCCTCCTCCTGCCAACGGGCCGATGCCCGATAGACGCCGAAGCCCGCGGTTGCCATCGCCCCCACCAGGACGAAGGCCACCTCGATGCGGCTCAGCCACGCGCCCCATAACACCCGGATTGGCATCACGACAAATGCGGCGAGTGGATATTGAAGGCGGTGAAAGGCGCCGAGGCGCATGTCCTTGGGCAAATCGGTCCGCCCCTCCAGCAGGCCGCTCACCGCCCCCGGTTGTGCCCGCAGCGTCCGCGCGACGATGCCCTGGCGCGCCACCCCGTACATGACCTGCGGTCTATAGGCGGCAGGCCAGCGGCTGATCAGGTAGCCGTCATTTCGCATCAGGCCGATGGCAGCCCCCGGGGGGAGCGGAAGATATCGCCACAGCACCTGCTCGTTCTCGACGCTGACGGTCGCCGACACGACAAACAGGAGGCGACCCTGGACATCGCGCAGCGGATACTGAAGCGGCACGATCCAGTGTCCGGAAATCAGCCCAAGGTGCGGCCTGAGAATCTGGAGATCGGTGGCGCGCAGCGTCTGCTGGAACTCGCGCCAAACGACGGCGTTGGAACGCAGCGAAGGCAGGCGCGCGCCGGGAGCCTTCAAGGACGACAGCAAGATCTGGCCGGTCGGAGCGATGATGTTGACCGACTCGACATCAGGATTGGCCTGCTTGAAACGCTCCACGAGACGCAACGCGCGCAAGGGCTGGGCGAGTCCACCCTCATCCTGCAATTGCCGCCCAAGAAGGTACTCGCTGCTGGCATAGCGGTCGAAGAAGCCGTCGGCGGCATTCGCCGCATATTCACTGAGCTGCAGCAGGTGGTCTTCTTCATGTTTCCTGACCTCCAGCCATGCGCTCGCCGCATAGGCCACCACGAACAGAAGAAGCAGGCCGAGCCACCAGCGGAAGGCCGAGCCCAGGGGCGTTCCCGCCTTTCTCGGCACGGATGAGAAAAGGAAGTCCGTGTGGCGATCTCCTCAATTGGGGCGGGACGCGCCGTTATGGCGCACAGACACCCGGGCTGCTCGGTCCCGTCACCTCTCAGAAAAAGAAAAGACCCGTACCGGCTGCACCCTGGGGATACTGGGCATGCTTGACACGCATGCAGCCGGGTTCGGCCGCACCATCCCCTATCCTGAAGTGTAGACAGTCCGCGCGCGAGCATCGCAAGCGGGTAGCGCTGCCCAGTCGGTTGCCAAGACGTCTCACGTGGCGGCGCCGACCGAAGACATCGGGGGTGGCTAACCTGCGCTTCATGCGGTGAATGCCACGGCGATGAATGCCGCGCGCGTGGAAGCGCCCGGGAGAACATGCGCCTGGAAATTCCCGGCGCCCAAGACGCGCCGTGCGCTTTCGAGCAGGTGTTCATGGTGCGTAAAGAACAGGACCTGGGTCTTCTTGGCCAGTTCGGCGAGCACGGTGAAGGTCGCGCTCGCCGCCGCGTCATCGAAGTTGATCACGATGTCCTGAACCTCCCCATGGCTAAAGCCGGGGGTTCTAAAGGCATGCATGCGAGGGGCATCCGGGCTCTCGGGGTTTATCCCTACAGCATCCCGGTGGAGGCCTCGCACCAACCTTTTCTTACGCGCGATCGACTCTGACGGCATAGCCACCGTGGGGTTGCC
>JAJYKK010000042.1 GCA_021788645.1 Pseudomonadota bacterium | reverse complement strand
GCTGGAAAAGCAGAATTCAGGCCAGCCGTTCCCGCAACAGGCGGCCATCGTCTTTGAGCGCCTTGAGCAGGTCATCGCTCCGCAGCCGGTAATAGACCATCTTTCCGTCGTTGCGCATCGCGAGCCACCCTTGATCGCGCAGCAGCTTTAGCTGGTGGGAGGTGGCGGCCAGCGTAAGCCCGAGCACATGGGCAATGTCGCACACGCACAACTCCCCTTGGGCAAGTGCCAGCAGGATCTTGAGCCGGGTGGTGTTGCCGAGCAGTTTGTATCTCTCGGCCAGCCGCGGCAGCAGGACCTCCTCCTTGAGGAGTTCAGCCTTGATCCGGGCGACCTTCTCCTGCTCGAAGCAGGTGATCTCGCACATGGGGCTGGTGATGATTTTGGAAGTGGTTTTCATGTCCGCACTTGATTAGATAATTTCGCAAATGATAATATGATGGCAGGTGATCAAGCAAGCATGCCCGCTCCATGGTCAGCGCCTCTCCCGGCCCCCATGGCGTTACGGGCTTGCCAAGGTGCAGGCGAGTCGCTGGACCTATGGGCTGTTGGGAACATGGCATGTTGAGGCCGACCGAAAACTGACCCACCTATAGGCGTTATGCCGATCCAAAATTGACCCAGGTGTTCTACTTGCCCTGCCTAGCTTTTAGGCAGGAGATAAAAGGTGATCACTATGGAAATGATTGGAAAGATACGACGGATGTATTTACGCGACCGGCTGTCGCTGCATGAAATAGCGAAGCGCACGGGTTTATCGCGCAACACGATACGCAAATGGCTGAGAAGTCCCAAGGAGACGGCCCCTCCGACCTACCGCCGAAGTGAGGGGCCGTGCAAACTGAGCGCGTTTCACGATCTGCTGGAACAGGCTCTCAAAGCCGATGCCCACCGCGCCAAACAAAACCGGCGTACCGCCAAGGACCTGTATGCGCAAATCAAACAGGACGGTTACACGGGCGGCTATAGCCGAGTCACCGATTTCATCCGCGACTGGCGGGGTCGGGAAGGCCAGACGACGCGCGCCTTCGTGCCGCTGAAGTTTGCACTGGGCGAGGCGTTCCAGTTCGACTGGAGCGAAGAAGGGCTGGTGATCGGCGGCATCTACCGGCGCATCCAGGTGTCGCACCTCAAGCTGTGCGCCAGCCGAGCCTTCTGGCTGGTCGCCTACCCGAGCCAGGGGCACGAAATGCTGTTCGATGCCCACACGCGCTCCTTCATGGCACTCGGCGGCATTCCCCGGCGCGGCATCTACGACAACATGAAGACCGCCGTGGACAGGGTCAACAAGGGCAAGGGGCGTACCGTCAATGCGCGCTTTGCCGTGATGTGCGCGCACTACCTGTTCGATCCGGACTTCTGCAACGTGGCTTCGGGCTGGGAGAAAGGCGTGGTCGAGAAGAACGTCCAGGACAGTCGTCGGCGCGTCTGGCTGGATGCACAGAACCGGCGGTTCGGCACATTCACCGAACTCAATGTGTGGCTGGGCGAGCGTTGCCGCGCTCTCTGGAGTGAGTTGCGCCATCCGGAATACAAGGGCTTGAGCGTGGCCGAGGTACTGGAGCAGGAGCGAGCCGAGATGATGCCGGTGCCCGCCCTGTTTGACGGCTATGTGGAGAAACTGTCGCGGGTGTCCGGCACCTGCCTGATCACCGTGCACCGCAACCGTTACTCGGTGCCGTGCGAACTGGCCGGACAAATGGTCAGCGCCCGGCTCTATCCGCACCAGATCAGCGTGGTGGCCGGAGACGCCGTGGTCGCCAGCCATGGCCGCCTGACCGAACGCGAGCATATCCGCTACGACTGGCAGCACTACATTCCGCTGGTGGAACGCAAACCGGGAGCGCTGCGGAACGGCGCCCCCTTTGCCGACATGCCGATACCGCTCCGGCAGTTGCGGCAGGGCCTGATGCGCCACGAGGGAGGAGACAGGATCATGGCGCAGGTATTGGCGACCGTGCCATCGGCAGGGCTCGACGCGGTCTTGGTGGCCGTGGAACTGGTGATCGAAACCGGCGCGCTCAATGCCGAGCATGTCCTCAATGTGCTGTCGCGGTTGAATGCCAGCCCGACGCCCGCCTGCGTGGAAACGAGCTTGCAACTCAAGGAGGCGCCGCTGGCCGATACCGGCCGGTACGACAACCTGCGGAGTGTTGATGAAGACGAAGCAGTAACCGGCGCAGTGGGGGTGAACCATGATTGATGTCACGGCAGAGCTCAAGGAGCTGCGGTTGCACGGCATGTCCGGCGCCTGGAAGGATTTGATGGACCAGGGCACGACATCGACGGATTCATCCCGATGGTTGATCGAGCACCTGCTGCAAGCCGAACACACGGACCGCGCCATGCGCTCGGTGAGCCACCAGATGAACGCGGCCAAGTTCCCCGTGCATCGCGACCTGGCGGGGTTCGACTTCGAATCGTCTGCGGTCGATCAACCCTTGGTCAAGCAACTGGCGACGCTGGCGTTTACCGACACGTCGCAGAATGCGGTGTTCATCGGCGGCCCCGGCACCGGCAAGACGCATCTGGCCACCGCCATCGGCGTGTCCGGCATTGCCTTGCAGGGCAAGCGGGTGCGTTTCTACTCCACGGTCGATCTGGTCAACGTGCTGGAGCGGGAGAAGCGCGACGGCCGTGCCGGCCGGATTGCATTGAATCTGACGCGCATGGATCTGGTCATTCTCGATGAGCTCGGATATTTGCCGTTCAGCCAGGTCGGCGGCGCCTTGCTGTTTCACCTGCTGTCCAAGCTGTACGAGCACACGAGCGTGATCATCACCACGAACCTGAGCTTCTCGGAATGGTCCAGCGTGTTCGGCGATGCCAAGATGACCACGGCGCTGCTGGACCGGCTCACCCATCACTGCCATATCGTCGAGACGGGCAACGAGTCATACCGGTTCCAGCACAGCAGCATGGCTGCGAAGTCGCGCATCAAGTCACGCGAGCAGAAACACAAGGGAAGCAAAGAGGCGGCGGCTGACGAGCCGTTCTGAGTCGGGATGAAAGGGAATTCGCTACGGGTACGCCCGTCGTGAATTCCCTCTCGCATTCTGGCGACACACAAAAAGGAGAACTTCGAGAACCAGCCATTGGTATACTTATCCACAGCTGTTGGATCAAAATACAGCGACCGGACCTGGGTCAATATTCAATCGGCACGGTGGGTCAATATTCAGTCGGCGCGAACACATGATCACTCCTTCGGCCGCCAAATTGGTGAGATTACCAGTGCCACGCCTCGTAACGCTTTCGGCACAACAAAAACGCAGAGGGGCCTGGACTGCGGTTTACGAATTATACTATAATGCAATTGTCTGTAAACCACCGAGGATGAGATCAGCCATGTTCAGCATTCGACTGCATCGGGCTCGCAAGGCGGCAGGATTATCCCTGCGGGATCTGGGCGAGCTTGTCGGCGTTTCTCACGCGGCCATCAAGAAATATGAGGACGGGGTAGCCATGCCATCGTCTGACATTCTGATCCGGCTGTCACGCGCGCTCAAGGTGCGCACCGAGTATTTCTTCCGCCCCGAGCCTGTTGCCATGGAAGGAATCGAATACCGAAAACGCAGTTCGTTGCCCAAAAAACGTCTGGATGCGATCACCCACGAGGTGATCGACCAGATCGAACGGCGCATCGAACTGGAGAACCTGTTTCCGCAATCCCCCGTCAAGGCCTTCGCCACTGTCGATGGGCTGCCTCAACTCATCGAGGAAATGGATGGCATCGAGGCTGTCGCCGAGCGTGTCCGCGATGCCTGGGAGCTCGGCTTTGACCCGATTCCCGATCTGATCGACGTCCTGGAAACCTATGGCATTCGTGTCTTCATGGTCGATGCCGACGCTGACAACAAATTCGACGGACTGGCCGCCCGCGTCAGCGGGATGCCTATCGTCGTTGTCGGTCGTCACTGGCCAGGCGACCGGCAGCGCTTCACGCTCGCCCATGAGCTCGGCCACCTGATGCTCGAAGGCCGGCTCGGCTCCGATCTGGACGAGGAAATGGCCTGCAATCGCTTTGCTGGAGCCTTCCTGTTTCCGCGCGCCTCGGTACTGCAAGAGATGGGTGAGCATCGGAACGCCGTCGAGCTCAAGGAGCTTGGACTGCTCAAGGAAGAGTTTGGGCTGTCGATGGCGGGCATTCTGTATCGGGCACGTGATCTCGGAATCATCTCGCCTGCCTACCGTGATGAGCAGACCAAGTTGTTCCGGTTCAAGGGTTGGCACATCAAGGAACCCGGACGGGACTACCCCGCCGAGAAAGCGCACATCTTCGAGCAATTGGTGTTCCATGCACTGGCCGAGGAGTACATCGGCGAATCCAAGGCGGCCGAGCTAATGAATATGTCGCTGATACAATTCCGGCGTGTTCGCTCGATGGAGAGCACGGAGGAGCCGCCTCGTGCTGCTGTCAATCAGTGATGCCAACATCTTGATGGATCAAGTCGAGGTCAAGGGCACGGTTTGGCTCATTGCCGGGATGGTGCAGCAGCAACGAATCACGGTGGCAGCAGCCAGAGCGGCACTCCACAGAATGAGGGTGAACGGGCGACGCTTACCGTGGGAAGCCGCGGCACCCCGGAAAGGATAAGGAGAAACGGCAAATGGCTAACGGCAACAACAAAAACGGCAATGGCGGCAACCTTGGCTTTGAGGCAGAGATGTTCAAGGCCGCCGACAAGCTGCGCGGCAACATGGAGCCGTCCGACTACAAGCACGTCGCGCTCGGGCTCATTTTCCTGAAATATATTTCCGATGCCTTCGAGGCCAAGCACAAAGCCCTGTTGGCTGAAGACGCGCAGGCGGCCGAGGACAAGGACGAATACCTCGCGGACAACGTGTTTTGGGTGCCGAAGGAGGCGCGCTGGTCGCACCTGCAGGCCAATGCCAAGCTGCCGACAATCGGGACCTTGATCGACGATGCGATGCGCGCCATCGAAAAGGACAACGGGTCGCTCAAGGGCGTGTTGCCCAAGGACTACGCCCGGCCGGCGCTCAACAAGGTAATGCTCGGCGAGCTGATCGACCTGATTTCCGGAATTGCGCTCAACGAGGAGGGCGACCGTTCCAAGGATATCCTTGGTCGCGTCTACGAATATTTCCTTGGTCAGTTCGCCGGGGCCGAGGGCAAGCGCGGCGGCGAGTTCTACACGCCACGCTCCGTTGTGCGCGTCTTGGTCGAGATGCTGGAACCCTACCAAGGCCGCATCTATGACCCGTGCTGCGGCTCCGGCGGGATGTTCGTTCAGTCCGAGAAATTCGTGCAGGAGCACGGGGGCCGCATCGGCGACATCGCCCTCTACGGTCAGGAGTCGAACTACGTGACTTGGCGGCTGGCCAAGATGAACCTTGCCGTGCGTGGCATCGACTCCGATATCCGCTGGAACAACGAAGGCAGCTTCCACAAAGACGAGCTGCGCGACCTCAAGGCCGACTTCATCCTTGCCAATCCACCGTTCAACATCTCGGACTGGGGCGGCGATCGCCTGCGGGAGGATGTTCGCTGGAAATTCGGCGCTCCCCCGGTAGGCAACGCCAACTACGCCTGGCTGCAGCACATCGTCCACCACCTCGCGCCCAATGGCACGGCGGGCGTGGTGCTGGCCAACGGCTCGATGTCCTCGACTCAATCCGGCGAGGGCGACATCCGGCGCGAGATGGTGGAGAAAGACGTCGTGGATTGCATGGTGGCGCTGCCCGGTCAACTCTTTTACTCCACGCAGATTCCCGCCTGCCTGTGGTTCCTGGCCCGCAACAAGAACCCCGGCAAGGGGCTGCGCGACCGGCGCGGGCAGGTGCTGTTCATCGACGCCCGCAAGCTGGGCGTGCTGGTGGATCGCACCCGGCGCGAACTCACCATTGATGAAATCCAGAAGATCGCAGACACCTACCACGCCTGGCGTGGGGAAGACGGCGCGGGTGAATACGCCGATGTGGCGGGCTTCTGCAAGTCCGCATCGATGGAAGACATCCGCAAGCACGGCCATGTGCTCACGCCGGGGCGGTACGTGGGCGCAGCGGAGCAGGAAGACGACGGCGAACCCTTCGAGGAAAAGATGGCGCGGCTTACCGCGCAGTTGAATGAGCAGTTCGGCGAGAGTGCGCGGCTGGAAGTGGCGATACGCCGCAACCTGGGCAGTCTGGGCTACAGTAGGGAGGAAACCGAATGACCGCAAAACTCGACTTGAGCGCATTGCGCAACGCCATCGTCTCGTTGCAGGAAGGCATCGGTGTCGTCAGCGACACGCACTGGTTCAACGCCCAATCCAAGGCAGTGCAAAACACCCTGATTGCCGGCGTGATCCAGAACTTCGAGTTCGTTTACGAACTCAGCATCAAGATGATGCGGCGGCAAATCGAGAAAGACGCCGCAAGCCCTACCGAAGCGGATTACAGTGATTTTCGTAATCTGCTGCGCACCGCAGCGGAAAAGGGATTGATCGCCGACGTCGAGGCATGGTTCAAATACCGGGAAATGCGCAACATCACCGCGCATACCTACGACCACGAACAGGCAAACCGTGTGTACCACGGGACGCTGGCCTTCATCGGTGATGCTCGCGCCCTGCTGGAAACCCTCGATGCCCGCAACGTATAAACCCCTCATCGACGTTCGCCCGGACCACTGGGCTATCGTCCGCAACATCCTGCAAAAGCAGGTGCCGCAATACGAGGTATGGGCTTTCGGTTCGCGCGCCAAATGGACCGCCAAGGACTACTCTGATCTGGACCTGTGCATCGTGTCGGACAAGCCTTTGAGTTTCTCTCTGTTGGGGGCGCTGGCAGAAGACTTCTCCGAATCCGACCTGCCGTGGAAAGTGGACGTGGTGGATTGGGCCACCACCAGTGAATCGTTTCGCAAGATCATAGCGCGGGACAAGGTGGTGGTGCAGGAGGGGGAGAAGAGCTTGGGTATGGTGGCTAAAGCCAAAGTAGTCGAAAAAACAAAGGGTTGGCTTTACCACCCACCATTTCCGGATCATTGGGAGCGGAGTTCTCTGCATTCGTTGGCCCAGTGGGTCAATGGTCTGGCCTTTCGTGACATTCAGTTCAGTGCGACCGGTATGCCGGTCATAAAGATTGCAGAGATAAAGGGAGGGATATCCCCACAAACAAAGTTCACCGAGCAGCAGTTCGACGAATCTGTACGAGTAAAGTTCGGTGATTTGCTATTTTCGTGGTCTGGGCAGCCGGAAACGTCGATTGATGCATTTTGGTGGCGCGGCTCAGAGGGGTGGCTCAATCAGCACGTTTTCCGCGTTACTCCAAGAGCCGGGATTGGCCAAACCTTCTTTTTCTATCTGCTTCGATACCTGAAGCCGAATTTCGTTGGTATCGCGCGCAACAAACAAACCACCGGGCTTGGCCATGTTACCAAGCGAGACCTTGAGAATATTGAGGCAGCTTATCCTCAAGCTCCCGAACAACGCGCTATCGCCCACATCCTCGGCACGCTGGACGACAAGATCGAACTGAACCGCCGCATGAACGAAACGCTGGAAGCGATGGCTCGCGCGCTGTTCAAGGCGTGGTTCGTGGACTTCGATCCGGTGCGCGCCAAGATGGAAGGCCGCTGGCAGCGCGGGGAATCGCTGCCCGGCCTGCCCGCGCACCTTTACGACCTCTTCCCCGACCGGCTCGTCGAATCGGAACTGGGCGAGATTCCGGAGGGGTGGGAGACGGCATCGCTGCCTGAGGTTGTAGACGTCAATCCGCCTCGCCCACTTCGAAAGGGTGTCGCCGCGCCTTATCTCGACATGGCGAACATGCCAACGCATGGGCATTCGGCCGAAGATGTGGTTGACCGCGCATTCGGCTCTGGGATGCGTTTCATCAACGGCGATACGCTTGTCGCGCGGATCACGCCCTGTCTCGAGAACGGCAAGACCGCGTTCGTCGACTTCCTTAAGGATGGCCAGGTCGGCTGGGGATCGACCGAGTACATCGTCTTGCGCCCCAAGTCACCGCTGCCGGAGGAATACGCCTACTGCCTCGCCCGTAGCGCGGAGTTTCGAGAGTTCGCGATCCAGAGCATGACAGGCACCAGCGGCCGCCAGCGGGTGCCGGCGGAATCGCTCGCGCACTTTCGAGTGGCAGTGCCGCCGAAACCGATAGCGGTCGCATTCGGTCGTGCCGTCAAATCAAGACTCGCGCGGGCCGGCGCAGCCGTTCGCGAATCCAGCACCATTGCCTCTCTACGCGACATGCTGCTCCCCAAGCTTATCTCTGGTGAAATCAGGGTATTTGACGAGCAAACTCAAATTGAGGAGCCTCTGGCATGAATATCGATTGGAATGCCATTTCTGCAATTGCTACCGGAGTTGCAGCCATTGCCACCGCTACATCTGCCTTTGCGACCGCATGGATGGCATACATGACCTACCGGACGATTTAAGAGACCCGCAGGAATCACCGGGACGAATACCGCCCCATTCTGACGCTTGCACCGGAAGGAGCGGCCGACCCCGTTCGGCGTCAGGACATGCTGACGGTCGAATCTCAGCCGCAGAACCACGACAGCTTTTTCTGTGTGCAGGGTATCTTGAACAACATCGGTAAGGGACCGGCGCTCAATGTCAGGCTCACGGTGCGTTTCCTCGGCATCGAGGGATACGGCGTCCAGTCTGAAATCTCGCCTCTGGGCGCAGGGGATCGGATGGACTTTTCCAACAAGTCCTTGCGGCTGTTGGTGCCCTTCCACGATGGTTTCAACGATGCAGATTTCCAGTTTGCGCCTGCCAGTGCGTGGGAAATCTTGATCGAGTATGAAGACGTGTTCGGACAGTGTTTCCACACCGTCCACACCAAAAACCAGCAACAGCCTTGGACACGGCTCGGCACCGGCCCAGCGCCCAAAGGCCGCGATCCCCGTCAGGATGCGGAGATCATGCAAGCAATGGCCCAAACAAATCTCACCCGCGCCAGCGACAACCCCACCCCCCCGTCCGACTCATGACCGAAGCCGACCTCAAAAACGCCTGCATCGCCTGGTTCCAGGACTTGGGTTACGTCTACAAACCGGGATTTGACATCGCCCCACGCGGGGCACCGGCTCCGGTCGTGGGGCCCGTTGAAGAACAAGGAGAACCGTAATGGCGTTTTTGTCGGAAGCCGCCGTTGAGCTGGCGCTCCTGGAACATTTGCAGAGGCTTGGATACGTCGTTGAGAAAGAGGAGGACATCGGCCCCGATGGTCATCGCCCGGAACGCGAGAGTCACGACGAGGTCGTGCTCAAGAGGCGTTTCGTGGATGCCATTGCTCGCCTGAACCCTGGCCTGCCATTGGAGGCGCGGCAGGATGCGATCCGCAAGGTGATGCAGTCCGAGCTACCATCGCTGCTCGAAGAAAACCGCCGCATCCACAAGCTGATGACCGAAGGCGTCGACATCGAGTATTACGCCGACGACGGCACACTGACTGCGGGCAAGGTGTCACTCATCGACTTTGAGCGGCCGGAGCAGAACGACTGGCTGGCCGTGAGCCAGTTCGTGGTGATCAACAGCCAGAACAACCGGCGGCCCGATGTGGTCGTGTTCGTGAACGGCTTGCCGCTCGGCGTGATCGAATTGAAGGCACCAGGGAGCGGCAACGCGACCTTGGTCGGGGCTTTCAACCAGCTGCAGACCTACAAGAAGCAGATCCCGGCGCTGTTCCACACCAACGCCCTGCTGGTGACTTCAGATGGGATTACCGCCCGGGTTGGTTCTCTCTCTGCCGATCTTGAGCGATTCATGCCCTGGCGCACGACCGATGGCAAAGACGTTGCGCCGAAGGGCGCGCCGGAACTTTCGACACTGATCGAGGGCATTTTTGAGCAGCGCCGTCTGCTCGACCTGTTGCGTCACTTCACGGTCTTCGGCGAAACGGGATCAGGGCTGGTCAAGATCATCGCGGGTTACCACCAGTTTCACGCGGTACGGCACGCGGTGGCATCCACGATTCGTGCTTCGGCCCCCGTGCAAGGCGTGGCCGAAGACCCTGCCGACTACGGCTTGCCCAGCGTGAAAACGCAGAGTCAGGGCGACAGACGAGCGGGTGTGATCTGGCACACCCAGGGCTCAGGCAAAAGCCTGTTGATGGCGTTTTATGCCGGGCAACTGGTCAAGCACCCGGCCATGGCCAACCCGACGCTGGTAGTGCTCACCGACCGCAACGACCTCGACGATCAGTTGTTCGCCACATTCTCGATGTGCCGCGACCTGATCCGGCAAACGCCGGTGCAGGCCGCGAGTCGCGAAGACCTGCAAAAGGTGCTGAGCCGAGCGTCGGGCGGTGTGATTTTCACGACCTTGCAGAAATTCGGCGAAATTGCGGAGCCACTCACCACACGACGCAACGTGGTGGTCATCGCGGATGAGGCGCACCGCAGCCAGTATGGCTTCAAGGCCAGAGTGGATGCTGTGACGGGCCAAATTTCCTATGGCTTCGCCAAGTACCTGCGCGATGCCTTGCCGAACGCATCGTTCATCGGTTTTACGGGCACGCCGATTGAAGCCGATGATGTGAACACACCTGCCGTATTCGGCAACTACATCGATGTCTACGACATCAGCCGTGCCGTTGAGGACGGCGCGACCGTGCCGATCTACTACGAATCGCGGCTCGCACGCATTGAGCTCGACGAAGACGAGAAGCCCAAGATCGACGCCGAGGTCAACGAACTCACGGAGGACGATCCGGAAGTCGAACAGGAACGCTTCAAGAAGAAGTGGTCGACGGTAGAGGCTCTCGTGGGCAGTGATAAACGCCTCGCCTTGGTTGCACAGGACATGGTCACCCACTTTGAAGATCGCGTGACAGCGCTGGACGGCAAGGCGATGGTGGTGTGCATGAGCCGCCGCATCTGCGTGAAGCTGTACGACGAGATCGTCAAGCTGCGCCCGGACTGGCACAACGCCGATGACAACGCTGGCGCGGTCAAGATCGTGATGACGGGTGCAGCAAGCGACCCGCAGGAGTGGCAGCAGCACATCGGCAACAAGGCGCGGCGTGACCTGCTGGCCAAGCGGGCCCGTGACGCCAAAGACCCGCTCAAGCTGGTGATCGTGCGGGATATGTGGCTCACCGGCTTTGACGCGCCGTGCATGCACACGATGTACGTGGACAAGCCGATGCAGGGCCACGGACTGATGCAGGCGATTGCGCGCGTGAACCGCGTGTTCCGCGACAAGCCTGCCGGGCTGATCGTTGACTACATCGGCATCGCACAAAACCTCAAGTCGGCCCTGCAGCAGTACTCGAAAAACGACCAGGAAAACACCGGCGTCGATGAAGCGCAGGCCATCGCGGTGATGATGGAGAAGTACGAGGTCGTGCGGGACATGTACCACGGCTTCGACTACGCCTCTGCGATGACTGGGACACCGCAGGAACGCTTGGCAATGATGGCCGGCGCAATCGAATGGATTCTCGATCTCCAACAGAAGCTGGCAGCGAAAGAGAAGACCAAGGAAGGCAAGAAGAATGCCCATCGCCGCTATCAGGATGCGGTGCTCGCGCTGTCCAAGGCATTTTCTCTGGCTTCGGCCTCCGACGAGGCCCGTGACATCCGGGAGGAAGTCGGCTTCTTCCAGGCGATTCGCGCTGCGTTGGTGAAGAGCGTTACCGGCTCAGGGGTTACCGGGCAGGAACGCGAACTGGCCATCCAGCAGATCGTGAGCCGCGCGGTGGTGTCGACCGAGATCGTCGACATCTTGGCTGCCGCAGGCATCAAGAGCCCGGATATCTCCATCCTTTCCGACGAGTTCCTCGCCGAAGTTCAACAGATGGAGAAGAAGAATCTTGCGCTGGAAGCCCTGCGCAAGCTGATCAACGACGGCATCCGCTCCCGCAGCAAGGCCAACGTGGTGCAGACCCGCGCCTTCTCGGAACGACTGGAAGACGCCGTGGCGCGCTACCACGCCAACGCCATCACCACCGCCGAGGTGCTGCAGGAGCTGATCCAACTGGCCAAGGACATCCGCGCGGCTCGTCAGCGGGGCGAGGAGTCCGGGTTGTCCGACGAAGAAATTGCCTTCTACGACGCGCTGGCCGAGAACGAAAGTGCCGTGCAGATGATGGGCGACGACAGGCTTCGGCTGATCGCGCACGAATTGCTGATGAGCCTGCGCGAAAATGTGACGGTGGACTGGGCGCATCGTGATTCAGCCCGAGCCCGGATGCGCGTGCTGGTGAAGCGCATCCTGCGCAAGTATGGCTACCCGCCCGACCTCCAAGACACCGCTGTGCAAACGGTGCTGCAGCAGGCCGAGGCCTTGTCCTCGACGTGGAGCATGCCGAGACCTGGTGAGGGCAAGAAATGAACGAAGATTCAGGCGACACGGAAAAGCAGCTCACCGCTCTACGCCGTGAAGCTGAACGCATAGAAGAGGACGCCACTTATTCCAGCAAGGGGCATTTCAACGTCGAGGATACGTGGCGCGTCGCAACTACTGGCTGGGTGGCCGAGGTGTTGCGACTGACCCGGTTGGCACCCGATATCGTTCAGGCCATCCTCGAGGGTCGCCAGCCGCGCCATCTCAATCTTCACGCAGTGCGAGGTCGGCAGGCAGGGGTGCCCGTGGACCGGCAGGAGCAGCGGGTGATCTTCGGGTGGACAGAATGAAACATTCTGAGAAACGTGGCTACCGGACCGCCAGGCATTCTTACAACCCCAGATCGCTCAATCGCGGATGTTCGTCCGGACGGCGGCCTAATGACCAGAAGAATTTCCTGTCTGCTTCCCGGATAGGCAAATCGTTGATGCTTGCATAGTGATCGACCCCGGATAGCGGACCGTCAAGATGCTGAGGGCCGAACTGCCCATGTGTCCCGGGTGGCCATCAGTTCGATTCCCGTTTGCGCAATCGAACCCGCGTCCGCAATTTGTTTGACGCAAGGCGTACCGCATGTGTCCCGCGCACCATCGCCCGCAATAACCGGGGCCTGCGGCAGCCACGGGCGTCGGGGGATAAGCCAGGCTGCCACCGTTGAAGTGTTCCTATATTTCGTCTAACCATTGCATTCGACGAATAAACGGAACATACTCCAGCCATGCTCCCCGACACCCACACCCAGCGCGTCCTCGGTCTGGCCAGCCAGAAGGGGCTGCTGCGCGCCAGTGATCTGGACACCATCGATACGCCCCGGGTCGTCCTGGCGCGCCTGACCGCCGCTGGTCTGCTGGAGAAGATTGGGCGTGGCCTGTATCGCCTGCCGGACTCCTATGGGTCCGAACACGAGAGTCTCGTGACCGTCGCCACCAAGGTGCCGCAAGCCGTGTTCTGCTTGCTTACTGCGCTGCAGTTCCACGAGCTGACCACTCAATTGCCGCGCCAGGTCTGGATCGCCATGCCGCGCGGCAGCCATGCCCCGCGGTTCGACTATCCGCCGATCAAGATGGTGCAGTTCACGGGCGAAGCCTACACGGCAGGCGTCGAGGAAGTGGAACGCGATGGCGTCAAGCTGCGGGTGTATGGCGTGGCCAAGACCGTGGCGGACTGCTTCAAGCACCGCAACAAGATCGGCCTGGACGTGGCGCTGGAGGCCCTGAAGGACGCCCGGGCACGCAACAGGGCCTCGGTCGATGACATCTGGCGCTTCGCCAAGGTCTGCCGCGTGGCCAACGTGATCCGGCCCTACCTGGAGAGCGTCGGATGAACCCCGCCAATTCAAACGTCGCCGTGTCTGTCCGTGCGCGCCTGCTCAACGTTGCCAAAGCACAGGGCGTCGATTTCAATCAGGTGCCGGTGCGCTTTGCGCTGGAACGCATCCTCTACCGTCTGACCCAATCGCAGCACGCGGATCGTTTTCTGCTCAAGGGCGCGCTGCTGTTCACGCTCTGGTACGACATGCCGCACCGGGCCACGCGCGACGCCGATCTGCTCGGCTTCGGCGCAAGCGATCTGGCATCGGTCGCCCAACTCAGCCCAAGTGCGGCCAGCACAACAGGCCGTTGCTGCGCAAATCGACCGTGATTTCGCGCCCAGGTTCCAGGCCGTGATGCCGCACCAGATTGCTCGGCGCGGCCAGCCACAGCCGCTCGGTGCCGCAGCGCAACGCCACCTGGCAGTGCGCACCCAGATTGAGCCGCGTTTCCACTCGGCCGGTCACCGGGTTATCGCTGCGGTGCCGTTCGGGTTTGAACGACGGCAATCGCACCGCTGTCGGGGCGATCATCCACTGCACCAACTGGCCCGCTGCTAGCTCGGGCTGCTGCGGCACACGCAAGGTGGTGCCGTTAGCTGCCTCCCACTGCAGCAGGGTTACGCCTGTACTGGATTCATGCCCGACGACGCGAGCGGTGAACAGATTGCGATGCCCAAGCAGCCGCGCCACCGCCACGCTGGCGGGCCGCGACAGGACCTCGGCGGGAGTGCCCTGCTGCACGATGCGTCGCCCGCTCATTGCCGCCACGCGGTCGGCCAGCGCCGCAAGATACGGATCGTGACTGACCGCAAGGGTAGGCAAACCGAATTCATGCATATCGAAGATCAGCTCGGCCATGACTTCGTCGCGCGTGCCGGCGTCGAGCGCTGAGGTCGGCTCATCCAGCAACAGCAGCTGCGGCTTGCGCGCCAGTGCCCGCGCCAACGCGACACGCTGCTGTTGTCCACCAGACAGCGCTGTGGGGTAATGGTCAGCCACGTGCACCAGCCGAACACGCGCCAAGAGTTCCAGTGCCTGCGCGCGTCGCTGTGGGCCGCGCGGCAGCGCAAACGCCACGTTCTCCCAGGCGCGCAGATGTGGAAACAAAGCGTAGCCTTGTGGCAAATAACCGATGGCGCGATGCTGCGGCGGCAAGCCGCTAAAGGGTTCTCCCTGGGCGGGCAACAAGCCGGCGATGGCGCGCAGCAGGGTAGTCTTGCCTTCGCCGCTTTGCCCTAACAGTACGGTAAAATCCTCAACTTCGAAGTCGGCCTGCAGTTGCAGCGGATGGTCGATGCGGTAATTGATGCGCATGGGCTCAGAACAAGCGCTGGCGGTGCGAAGCCAAGCCAAGTATCAAGGGCAGCGGTATCGCGACCAGAAAGAACACCCACAGCAGCGGATACACTGCAGGCAGCCCGATGTCCTGCAGATTGACCCAGAGCTTGACCGGAATGCCCTGCGGGTAATAGGCCAAGATCAGCACGATGCCGAACTCGCCTAACGCTCGCACCCAAGCCAACGCAATGCCGGCAGCCAAACCCAGGCGCGCTAGCGGCATGCTCACCAGCCAAAAGGTTTGCCACGGCGATTTGCCCAGGGTCAGCGCAATGTGCTCCAATTCGCGCGGCACGCCTTCAAACGCGGCGCGGGCTGCAACCACATAATAGGGCAGCGCTCCGTAAAACTGCGCGAGCACGAAGGCTGGGGCTGAGTTGGTTAGCTCCACGCCTGCGTGAGCCACCAGGCTACCCACCGGGCCGTAGGGGCCGAACAGCGTAGTGAGCAAAATGCCCATCGCCAGCGGCGGGGTGAGCAAGGCCAACAGGATGATGGCCTCCAACGCCCATTTGCCGTGAAATGACTGCCGCGCCAGCCACCACGCCAGCGGCGTACCGAGGACGATGATCAGCACCAGTGCAATCAGGCTGTAGCCCAGCGACACGCCGATCGAGCCCGTGTCGCCCGGGGCGAAGTGAAAGTCGTTCCAGTGCGTGGCAACCGCCAGGCCGATGAAAGGTCCGGCGATGAGCAAGAGGGTAAACGTACCGATCAGGGCTGGCGTGCGTGCACGCGGCAGGCCGTCAGCCGCTTGAATATCAACCAGCGCAGCCATGCCATATCAAACAATCTTGGTTTGCCTGAGATGCGTTGAGAATGAATAAACCGCTGCATGCCTGTCCCATTACTTGATCGGCCCGCCCTTGGGCGGGCTGTAGCCGTTGTCCGCCAACATTTTTTGGCCTTCAGGACTTTGCAGGAATTGCACAAATCTCTCGGCCAGCGCGGGTTGCTTGCTTTCCTTGAGCACGGTAGCGTAGAATACCAGCGGCTGCGTGTTCAGCGTGGCCTCCTTGCCACTGGCCAGCTTGATGCTGAACTGTACGGTTTTGTACCACTTGGCATCCATCTCGGGATTGCTGAGATTGATTTCATCCGGCAGTTCGATGAATGGCAGATGGTGCGAGCGCGCCGCGCTCAGGTAGCCCGAGGAGGCGTCGATCTGCCCCGCTTCCAGACGCGACAGCAGCGAGGGCTCGGTGAAAATCTGCTGCGGGTTTTGATAACCGCCCAGAATCTGGTCAGCCAGGCCGGGCTGCTTGTAATAGGTCTGCGCCAGCAGCATGCTGAAAATGATGTTTTGCCCTTGCGGATCGGTGGCTGGGTCGGTGCGCCCAAAGCGCAGACTCGGGGTCTGAAGCACGTCATACCAGGGCTTTTTGCCCTGCGCCGCGGCTTCAAATTCGGACACGAATTTGCTCTTGGAGCTGTAGACAATCACCATCTGGGTGCTCGCCACCGGCACGGCCGGGCCAATCATGCCGGCCTTTTTCAGGATGTCGATCGGCCCTAGAGTGATGGCAACGAACACATCAGCCTGCAACAGCTTGCCCTCCAACTGCCGCGCGAGGCCATAAGCTCCCTGGCCGATACCTTGGTATTCCACGCCATTGGCTTTAGCAAACGCTGGGCCGATGAATCGGTCCATCACCACCCCCATCGAACCGGCATAGGCCACGCGGAAGACGTCGGCCGCTTGCGCCGCCGATGTGGCAAAAATGCCAGTGCCGATCAGCAGGGCGCCGGCCCATTTATGCAAGAGTTGGATGCTCATCGCGTCATATTCTTCCCAAAAGATTTCTGGTTCACTTAAGCCGGCACGCCGACGATCACGTGGGATGCCTTGAAAATCGCGGTGGCTGGCTTGCCTTCCGCCAGCCCGAGTTCCGTCGCGCTATCGTTGGTTATGATGGCGCAGATGGTACTGCCACCAGCCAACTGAATGGCGACCTCGGTGTTGACCGTGCCAGTGGTCAGTTTGATGACTACGCCGGCCAGGCGGTTGCGGGCCGAGAGCTTGATGCCGCTCTCATCGGTGGCGACGATCACCCACGGTGCCTTGATCAAGGCAATAACGTCGCCGCCCACCTGCAGGCCGAGATTTTTCGTGCTCTCCTGGGTAATGACGGCGACGAGTTTGTCGCCGCCGGGCAATTCAATATCGATCTCGTCGTTGACGGCACCGGTCTTGATCTGGCTGACCTTGCCGTAAAATTGGTTGCGCGCGCTGGTTTTCATGTTCAATCTCCGGATCAGTTGATACGTGTCGGCAAAGTCGTCAATGTGCTCGCTCAACGTAGCGAGGAATTTTTGGTGCTCTTTCTCGATAGCTTGATAGGTCGCGATCAGTTTTCTGCCACGGTCGGTGAGCTTGGTCGAGCCGCCCCCGCGACCGCCCGTGCTACGTTCCACCAGAGACCTACCGGCAGTGTCCCGCTCGTAGTTGAAGGTTCAGACGGCGGTTGATGCACAGACTACGCGACTTTCGTTATCTGAACAACGTCAGTCTTCTTGCGCCCGAGGGCCGCATGCAAGACCCAGAGGTCGCGGAAGCCCTGAATCCTTCGGAACGACTTCTCGGCATGCAGGTAACCGGCGGCCGTCCAGCGTATCGCCATATCGGCATCGCGATACCGGCTGACGCGGCCCGACACGCGGCGCACCGCGCCGTTCGGATTCTCTATGATGTTCGTGGTGCTCAGGCAGCGCACCAGCGCCGGCGGCGGCCGCAGGCTCACCTTGGTGCTCATTGACCGGTCTGACCCAAAGCCCCAGCCTGCTCCCGATACCACTTCTGAAACTCCACCACCATCAGCGTCGTCTGCGCCGCATCCTCGCCTAGTTTTTCGCAGGTGGCTGCGTCGGCTTGCTGTCCGGCAGCAGGTACAGGGTTGGTGGGGGCTGCATCAGTTCCGGCGGCAACGGCGGGAACTTCGGGCACTGTGCCGGAATGGGCTGCGGTGTGGTGGCGCACGCGCCGAGGAACACGGGCAAGCAGATGGTGGCGATCAGCGACAATGGCCGCTTTCTCGGTCTGGAATTCATTCGAAATCTCCTGGTTGATGGCGGATTGATGGGTGGTGACGGCGGCGACCTGCGCGGCTTGCCTGGCCACGACCTGGGCTTGCGCGGCCTTCTCGGCGTCCCATCGGGCCGTGACGTGCTGCTCGCCATCGCGGTAGCCGCCCACGAACACCGCCAGCGCGAGCGCGGCGGCGCCGATCAGCCGCCACGGCAACAGCTTCAGAATGTCGAGGATCGGCAACATCAGGAACCTCCCGGCTCGGTCCTGGCCTTGAAGCCCAGGGCCGCACCCCCGGCGGCAAGGGTCGCCCCCAAGCCGATGCCGAAGGCCTGCATGTCGAAGGGGTGGCTCTGGCCGACCACCGAATAGATGGCGAGCCCCAGGAACACGACCACCCCCTGCGCCCAGAGCACGCGCCCGACGTCGAAGCTCTCGCCATCCGCCGTGGTGAAGCAGTCTTTCAGCAACTTCATCATGCTGTTCTCTCCTCGTTGAACTCGGCCTCTTCGGCCAGACGGCGGTGCTGGAGCCCTGCCAGCACCCGCCCCGCATCCCGGTCCCACAGCGGGAACTGCAGGGCGGCCGCCGCGAGATTCCCGGCGTTGAGATCCTCGAGCATCGTCGAGCGGGCGAAGGCGCCCGCGCCCAGGTTGAAGACGAAGTCCACCAGCGCGTCGAATTCGGACTGCTTGAGTGAAATCTGCACCAGCCGGTTGACGGCATCGGCGGCGGCCTGGGTATCCTGCTCGAGCCAGACCTGCGCCTGCTCGCGCGTGCAGGTCACGCCTTGGTGAACGCCATGGGTGTGGCCGTAGCCGATCGTCCACACGCCGCCGGTGTCGGGATAGGCATTGATGCGGCAGCCCTCGAAACGCTCGGTGAGGTCGATACCTGCCTTGCTGTAGGTCATGGGTGGGTTCATTTCCTGTCCTCCGTGATGGACTTCCGGTATTGCGGCTCGTGGGCGCTGACCCAATCCCACAGCCGGTCGAACGCCTGCTCGTAATACCGGGCAAGCGCGTCCGATTCGGTGAAGCACAGGTCATTCAACTGCTGGCTGGCGCTCACCGAGTAGTTCCAGCTGCCGTCCTCCACGGTGGCCTTGTCGTCGGGCGTGCGGATCACCGTGGCCTTCAGGTGCACGATCTGGTGGTGCACGGGCGAGGTGCCGATGAGGAAGTGTTCGCCGTCCTCGAGGCCCGCAGCCATGAGCCGCTCGATCTGCGGCGCTTCCGCCTTGCCCGCCGCCTGGGTGTGGTCGAAGATCACCCGCACATCGCACCCGGCTTCATGCGCCGCGATCAGCGCATCGAAGAAGGGTTGCAGGGTGCAGCCGTAGATCATGGTGAAGAGCCTCGCCCCCGGTTGGGCCGAACTTGCGAGATACGCCTCGAAGGCCGAGAGCCCGTCGGCATACGGCGTGATGAGCCGGGTCTGCTGAGCCTTCTCGTGCAGGATGCCGAGGGATGCGAGGATGGCGTTCATTTGATCACCCCGTGTCCGTGGATGACCGCCCAGATCACGGCGATGCCGCTGCCAACGACGGAGAGCCACATGACGACGCGCGCGCCGAACTTGGCGGCGAGGAAGGTCTGTTTCATTTCATTCATCTCCTCCGAATGCTTCTGGTGGAAGGCCTCGATGTAATGGGCGAGGAGGCGAAATTCGGGCGACTCGATCTTGTCGATCTCGGCGCGCAGGCTCTCCAGGGTTTGCCGGGTTTCGGTCATGTCATGCTCCTTTCTTCAGACGTAAAAAAACCGCCCGAAGGCGGTCGATGGGGGTGTTGCGGTAGAGCCGTCAGTAATTGGCGCGGATCACGTAGCCTTCCAGGGTGAGGCGTTCGTTGGCGGCGGCCGCCTGGGCGCGCAGCGTGAGCGTCTGGGTCTGCGAGAAATCCACCGCCAGGCCGCCGGCAAGCGAGCTGCCGTTGAGCGCGTACAGCTGGCTGTTGATCGCACCGCGATTGATGAGCCACCAGCGGCTGATCTGGGGGCTTGTGGTGTACGCATTGCCATCGATTCGGGTGGCGCCCGCGTACCAGGACGTCGTCTTGCCGTTGGAGGACGACGTGCCGTCGAAGAACACCTGACAATCCAGCGAACCGGTGCTGGACAATGCCCCCGCCGGAATCGGAATACTCGCCATCACCGCGTCGGTCGCGACCGGCGTCACGGCCGGCGTGCCGAGTCCCGTGGCATAGGCGAGCTGGATGGTGAAGGCCGTGGCGCTGTCGACGGAGAGCACTTTGTAGAACCCGGACACCCCGGTGCCGCCCGACCAGGCGACATAGACGTTCGCACCCACCGCTGGCGTTGCCGTCAATCCATGCGCGCCGCTGCCGGACAGCTGCACATTGCCGGCGTTGTTGACAAAGCTCGCCGCCGTGAAGGTGGCGGCCACCGCGACGAACGAGAGCGGCACCGCGTTTTGCGCCAAGACCCGCACGCTTCCCGCCGGTTGCAGGTTGCCGCTGATGCGCTCGTCGGTGATCATGGCATTGGTGATGCTGCCCACCCCGGGCTGCAGCAGCACCTGGGCGATGGGCAGATACCCCGAGGGGATCGCGGGCGCCGTGGGTGTGGCGCTCTCCGTGCCGAGGACGGTGGCGATCACGCCATTTCCCGCATCGATCACTACTCGGTCGATGCGCGGGTTGGACACAGGGGCGGTAATCACGGCAGTGCTTTGCGCGGCGACCGGCACGACGTTCCCCCAGGCCATGAGCGCGCCCGCGCCGACCGCCACCGTCATGTTGGGTGTGGCCTGCCGGCTGGGCGCGAAGGCGGCCGCCAGGCGCGCCATCACGCTGCCGTTGCCGTCGAGGGCCGACTTGTAGGTGGTCGAGTCCTGGGTCGTGAAATCGGTCGGTAGAAAGCTTGCAACCGGCATATCTTCTCCTCAGCTATCGAGCGTGACGTGGAATGCGGAGAGGCAAGGTGTCCCCTGCGCGGTGTTGATGACGACCTGAATCTCAACGAATCGGGCGGTCACGGTGCCGTTGCCCCACGGAGTGAAACCGCTGAAAATGATGCCATCGGAACTGCTGCGGATCCGGAGCTGCGGCAGCATTACCCCGCCCGGGATGGGGAGCGTGCCGGCGAACGCGGCCCAGGCGCGCACGGTCTTGACCGAACCCAGATCGAGTACCGTTGCGGCCTCGAACGAGCAGGTCGGGAAGGGATTGGGAACCAGCGCATCGAAGGTGTCCCAACCGTCGTTTGCCGTCGGGCTTTGCCCCTGCGGGATGAGCTTGCCCGTCCAGTGCTCGACCATGCCGGTCAAGATGCCCGGCCACTGCGGCCCACAGTCGAGCGCGGCCTGCACGGTGAGCGTATCGATGACGCTGAAATCCAGCACCGAGGCCGCCGAGTAGTTGCCGCCGGAATCCTGCGCCGCCAGCAGGAAGGTCCAGGCGCCGGGCACGACCTGGGATGACGCGTAGGAGGTCTGCGTGATGCCGGCGGCGATCAGCACGCCATCGCGCCAGTTGGCGACATTGCCTTGCGGCACGTAGCGCAGCTCATAGCGGGCGCCCGCCATGCCGGATCCGATCCAGCTGAAGTTCACCGAAACACCGCTTTGCGCAGCATCGAGCCCGGAGGGCGCGGGCGGCACGCTCAATTGGCCGCCGACGGCAAAGGCCACCGCCGGCACCTGGGCGATGTCCTGAACGGCGACCGCACCGGCGTTGAACGCCACGAACTTGAAGTAGAGCGTCTTGCCCTGCAGGGCCGGGTTGAAGGAATAGCGAAACAGCGTCTCGTCGCACAGCACGAAACGCGCGCCGGCCGCCGCCACGTTCTGGTCTGCGCTGTAATAGAGGCCGCGCAGCAGGGTGTCGAGCGTGTAGCGCGAGGTTGCCGTCAGCGTGGCATCGCGCCAGGCGATGAATTCGTTGTCCACCAATGACAACGTGCCGTAGGTCAGGAGTGTTGTCTGGCTCACGCTTGCGAGCGTTCCCTTGCTTGCCGACAGATCGACGCCCACCGTATTGCCGGTGTCGAGCACTCCGGGGGACGCGGACGGCGCGGGGCCGAGGCTCGTCGTCGTCACTCCGCAGGTCGAGTTCCCGTAGATGACCCCGATCGGCTGGTAGCTCACGTCGTCATCGCTCAGGTAGATCTGCGAGCCGGCATAGAGCGGGTCGAGATTGGTCACCGCCATCCAGATCTCGTTGCCGCTTGCCGTGGCGGCGGGCGGCGCCAGAAAGAGTGTCGCAGCCGACAGCTGGCTGGGGGCCGTGCCGAGATTCGGGATGTAACCGGATGCGGCTTGCGTGTCGTAGGCGAGCGACGCATAGAACGCCGGGTCGAATTCCTCGGCGGTGATGGTCAGGAGGCCGCTCGCATCCTCCTCGATCGCCGTGATCAACACCGGCGTGTGATCGAGCCCAAGCACGGAGTCGGTCAGCGTCACCACGTCCATCGGTTCCAGCAGGCAGTGCTGCTGCGAGAGCTTGAACCGGAAGGTGTTGAGGATGTAGAGCTCGCGCAGCAGGATGGCCTGCGCCACCTGTTGCGCCACCGATGGCAGGCAGATCGAGTGCAGCGTGACGGTCGGTTTGGTGCGCACGCCGAAGGTCTCGATGGCCGACTGGTCCGTCACCCGTGCCGGCGCCGAGGTGTATTCGTTGGCGCGGTCGAGGTATTCCACCGACACGTCGTTGTAGGCGTCGGCGCGGCGCTTGCGGGTGACGATGACGGGATCCTCACTGCCCGTGACAAGAAAATCATCGTCGCCGAGGTCGTAGACCGGACTGGCTGATGCCAGGCTGCCGTAGGGCACGATCTTGAGCGTCCTCTCCGACCAGAAGGCGCCCGCATTGGCCACCAGCAGCCAGTCGGCGATCCAGTCGTGGGCCGCGCGCTGGGTCGCCACCGCCGGGCTGATCAGAAGTCCGTTGTTCGCGCACCAGTTGCGCAGCGCCGTGAGGTTGCCCAGGAAGGTCTGCGGAGTCCAGGCGTCGGGGAACACGGACAGCACGCCGTAGTAGGGGTTGCCCAGGAAATCGCTGATGACGTCGGCCGGATTGGCGTCCTGCGTGCCGGAGCCGATCAGGGCGCCCTCGACCTCGAAGAGGTGATTGCCGAGCGAGCCTTGGCTCCCCAGGTCATAGTTGGCGAACGCTGCATAGGCGCTGCCGGCGTAGCCCAGCGCCTCGGTCGGATGGGCGGACATGAGGTATCCCCAGGGGGTTTGCGGATAGGTGCCGGGAAAGATCGTGAATCCCACCGCCGCCGGGTTGGCGTAGGACACGTGATTGCGCCAGATGCGCGAGACGCCTGCGACCGGCCCTTCGGCCAGCAGGAATGAGACCGTGGCCGAATAGGTGTAGGTGGTGGTCGTGACCGATCCGCCCCCGCCGCCGCCCTTGCCCCCGCCGGTACTTTGCGAACTCGTGTGCGGGTGGATCCGCCAGTCGGTATAGTACATGAGCGTGGGTGAGACGCGCGCAGTACCATAGACGATCGGCACGGGCTGGCTGTAACCGGTCTTCTGGATCTGCAGGCCGGCAAGGATGGGCGTCTGCCAGCCCGAGGGCTGGGGTTTGTTGCCACCGAAGAGCCCGCTCATCGCGTCCCCCACGGATCGAAGAAGCGCACCGGACGGCTGGCGAGTGCCCCCATCGCGGCGTTGCCGGGGACGACCATGTTTTCCGGGGCGTAGGCGTGGATGATGGCGGGCCAGTCGGTGATGATCGCCGCGTGGCTGTAGATCCGGCCGAACTTCCACAGCGCGATGTTGCCGGGGTCGGGCCGATCGGTCTCGACCGCGTACCGGCGCACGCCTTCGAGGTAGGTCTCCTCATTGCGGTGCAGCATGATGTCTCGGGAATAGCGCGGGATCTCGATGGACGCCGCATCCACCCCCCTGCGCGCGAAGACGCCCGCGCGCCCGTAGACCTCCAGCAGCAGCATCAGGCAGTCCACGCCCGCCCCCTTGACGCGCGCGGCATGGTGGTAGGGCGTGCCGAGCCAGTCCCGCACCTCGGTGAGGACGTCTTCCCGCGAGCCGTTCATGTCAGGTGCTCGCCGTCGGCGAGGGCACGAAGGGCCAGCCGCGGAAATGGGCGAGATTGTTGAAGGTGCCCCGGCAGGTCGCCATCGTCTTGTCGCAGCCGGGAAAGACGGTGAAGTTGTCGCCGACGGCAGGGGTGGCGTTCATGGGCGTCATCAGTGAGAACGTGTTGATGCCGTTGACCAGCGTGTGCTCCTTGATGGTCGCGGTCGCCCCCGTATCGGCGCCCGAGGTGAACAGGATCGTGCCCTGGGTGAAATAGCCCGCCGGCATATTGAGGCCGGTGCTGTTGATGCTCAGGGCGGATCCGGCGGTGACCCAGTCGTAGGCCGCGTAATTGGCTTGTGTGAGCGTGCATCCGGTATCGAACAGCGCATGGATGCAGCCGGGCGAGAGCAGGTTCCTCGGCATGTCGAGATCGAGCAACTCCAGTTGCGAGCTCACCGTCAGGACGACCGCCGAGCGCGAAGGCTTGACCTCCGACACGTTGCCGAAGAACAGGTTGACCACCCCGGCCGACGTGTCGCCGTAAGTGGGCATGAAACAGCGGTCGATGCTGACGGTCGCGCCATCGAAACCGCCGTTGAAGGCGAATTGCGGGAACGGGACGCCCAGCACGAGATCGGTCGCCGCCCCGAAGAGCGACACCTCCACCGTGTCGACCGACAGATCCAGCGAGCACTTGACGCCGGTTCGGGCGACCGCCGGATGCGTGCACAGCCAGGTGTTGCCGTCGTAGACGAGATTCTGGTCGGCGTCGGTATAGAACAGCTGGGCAGGTGCCGGCGGCCCGTAGCCATACCCGCCATAGCCGCCCAACGACGCGCCCGGATCCGCCACGATCAGCGTGAGGGTGTAGAGATCGGCATAGAGCAACTGGGTTGATGCCAGCAGCGACCGGGTGAGAGAGGACGCCTGTTTCATGGTCACACCTTGTTGAGCGGACTGCCGACGAACGAGATCTGCTTCAGCTCATACAGCTCGAACATGAACTGGTTGAAATCGGCGTGGTCGTTCACGAAGCGCACGCGGTAGAAGAACGATCCCGTCCAGGTGAGCACGCTGCCTGCAGCGGGGGGTGCGGCGAACGTCACCAGGCCGTTGACGATGGAGAATGCGGCCGGGGTCTGAAGCGTTCCGCCTGTGAGGATCTGCGGCGTGCCGTCGAGGTTCTGCACCGGCTCGACAAACCCGCCATAGGCGCGCGTGAGCGGGAACATTGAGGTCACTCCGTCGCCGGTGGCGAATGTCTGGTTGACCACCGCGTTGTCGGACGGATCCGAATAGCAGAAGGCCGAGAAGCTGCCCATCTGCTGCAGGAAGAATCCCATCAGGGTCTCGATTTCGGCGTAGGCCCCATCGCGCAGGAATTCGTAGGAGAGCGTAAACGTCCACAGCGGATACTGCATGCGTGCGGCGCGAATCTCGTAACCCGATACGGCGCGATGGGTCGTGGTGTTGAACTGCGGCGACTTCTGCACCCCCCACTGGATGCCGGGCAGCGTCGGGAAGATCTTGCCGCAACCCGGAGGTGGCGGCGGAATAACGATGGCGAAGCTCATGAATGACCCGAAGAAACGTGGCGGATGGCGTCGATGACCGTGCGCACGGCGGATTCCGTGGCGAGTCCTGCGTATTTCGCGGCGAGCGCCCGGGGGGCGGTCCGGAATGACGCATCACTCAACAGGTGGTGAATGGCATCGGCGACGGTTGTCGTTGATCCGTTGCCTACGGCGATTCCTGCGCCAGCTTCATCCACCCGGCGTCCCAACATCTCCTGCTCGGCGTTGGCCGGCAACGTCAGCACCGGAACACCGGCGAGCAGCGCGGTGGTGACGGTCCCGATTCCTGCGGCGATCACGAGATCGGCGGTCTCGATCAGGCCATCGAAGCGCACCGGCTGCCGGAACACCTGGAGATCGGTTTGAACAGAGGGAACTCGCCCCATGTCCGGGAGCACGGCGATGACCTCGGCACCGATCGCATCAAGCGCCCGCAGCACATGGCCTACGACCGGATCCACCTCGCGCAGATAGACCAGCACGCGGGGCCTGGTCGTCTCTTTCCAATGCGCCGCCACACCGCCAGGCAAGTCCTGCAACGGGCCGGGATAGGTGGCATCCGGGCGCTCACCGCAGTGGTCCAGTTCGGCCACGGTGGTGAGCACATTGCGCGTCCCCTGGAACACCTGCGCCAACCGCTCGAGCGGGGGCGCCCCGAGGGCGCGCAGTACCCGGTTCACGTTGAAGAGCACCAAGCCCTCGGAGAAGCGGCGCGCCGGT
>JAJYKK010000041.1 GCA_021788645.1 Pseudomonadota bacterium | reverse complement strand
CTGGATTAAGGCCCTGACCAAGTTCGGCTTCATTGCCCCAGCGCTCTAAGCGGCAGCTCGCGCAAAAACATGATCTTTGCTGGTCAGGCCCTCGCTCGCCCTGGGCATGGTCTCTTTCACGCTAAGCTGCGGGAACGTCGCGCACGCGGATCACAGCGCGGCGACGGTCATTGCCATGCGGGGTGTCCGGTTGTTGCCGTCGGGCGCGTTCGCCGAAAAGAAAAAGCAACGGTGCGGGATCACAAGGACCAAGGTAGGGGCGGAAGGCTGCGAACCGGTTGCGGCAACGCAACCCACGCTTGGCAAGATCGTGGTAAGCCGCAGGGGTGGCAACACCCCTGCGGCCTGGTCGTCGACCCAGGAAACCCCGGCTACAAGACCGCAAGGACTTTAGCGGTGAGAGACTTCATCGGTGGATCTAGCATATGTAAATGCAATTTGCGTTAAAATAGGGGCCGAAGCTGCCCCGGGCATCACGGAAAACGCAACAACATGCAACTATTCGCTTTCGGCGTGAACCACCAGACCGCACCCGTGTCGGTGCGGGAACGCGTTGCGTTCAACGCCGCGAAGCTCGATGAGGCCCTGCGGGATCTGGCCGGGTGCCCGCGGGTCGAAGAGGCGGCGATCATTTCGACGTGCAACCGCACCGAGCTCTACTGCAATACCGGCGAGCCGGAGCAGGCTATCGACTGGCTTGCCGACTACCACCAGATCGCCCGCCCACAGCTGGCCCCCTATCTCTACACCCTGCCCCATGGGCAGGCGGTCAAGCATGCCTTTCGTGTGGCGAGCGGCCTCGATTCAATGGTCCTGGGCGAACCGCAGATCCTGGGGCAGATGAAGCAGGCCGTCAAATCCGCCGAAAAGGCCGGCACGCTAGGGCTGCTCCTCCACAAGCTCTTTCAACGAACCTTCTCGGTGGCCAAGGAGGTTCGCTCGACCACGGAGATCGGCGCCAACTCCGTGTCCATGGCCGCCGCCGCGGTTCGGCTGGCCGAGCGCATCTTCGCATCGATCGGGGAACAGCGCGTTTTGTTCATCGGCGCCGGCGAGATGATCGAGCTGTGCGCGCTGCATTTCGCCGCGCACAGCCCGCACGGCATCACGGTGGCCAACCGCACGCTCGATCGTGCGCAGACCCTGGCCCAGCGGGTCGGCGGCACGGCGATCACCTTGAACGATCTGGCCGACCACCTGGCGCGCCAGGACATCATCGTCACCTCCACGGCCAGCCCGCTCCCCATCCTGGGACTGGGAATGGTTGAGCGGGCCATCAAGGCGCGGCGCCACCGTCCGATGTTCATGGTCGATCTGGCCGTGCCGCGCGACATCGAGCCTGAGGTTGGCAAGCTCGACGACGTGTTCCTGTACACCGTCGACGACCTGGCCCATGTCGTCCAAGACGGCATCGACACGCGTCATGCGGCGGTCTTGGAAGCCGAGCAGATCATCGACTTGAATGTCGTCAACTTCATGCATTGGATGGAGTCTCGCGAACACGTTCCGATGATTCGCGCGTTGCGCGAGCATGCCGAGCGCTACCGGCAACAGGAACAGGACCGCGCCCTCCGCCTGCTGGCCAAGGGCGAATCGCCGCAGCAGGTCATCGACAACCTGGCCCGGGCGCTCACGAACAAGTTTCTGCACATTCCGACCCACGCGCTCAATCACACCTCCGGGGAAGACCGCGCCGAACTCGTCGCCTTGTTGCGCCGCCTGTACTCCCTTCACCACAACTCGTAGCCGGCCCGTGAAACCAAGCCTTGCCGCCAAGCTTGCTCTCCTAAGCGAGCGACTGGAAGAACTCAACCTGCTGCTAGCAGGCGAGTCGGTCACGTCCGACATGGACAACTTCCGCAAACTCAGCCGGGAACACGCCGAAATCTCGCCCATCGTCGCGCTCTATCACCTCTATCTGCGCGCCGAGCAAGACCTCGCGACGGCCGAGGAACTGCTGAGCGATCCTGCGATGCGCGAGTTTGCCCAAGCCGAAATCGGCGAGAGCCGACGCCGCATCGAGGAAACCGAAGCAGAGCTGCAAAAGATGCTTCTGCCGCGCGACCCCAATGACGAGCGCAACGTGTTTCTCGAGGTGCGCGCCGGCACCGGCGGCAACGAATCGGCGCTGTTCGCAGGCCAACTCTTCCGCATGTATGCACGCTATGCGGAGCGGGCGGGATGGCGCGTCGAACTCATCTCCGAGAGCCTGGGCGAAGTGGGCGGCTACAAGGAGGTCATCGCCAAGGTGATCGGACAAGGCGCCTACTCGCGGCTCAAGTTCGAGTCCGGCGGCCATCGCGTGCAGCGCGTCCCGGAAACGGAAACCCAAGGACGCATCCATACCTCAGCCTGCACGGTCGCCGTCATGCCGGAACCCGAAGAAATCGGCGAGGTGGAACTCAATGCGCAAGACCTGCGCATCGATACCTTTCGCTCCTCCGGCGCCGGTGGGCAACACATCAACAAGACCGACTCCGCGGTGCGCATCACCCACCTGCCGACCGGCATCGTGGTGGAGTGCCAGGACGACCGCTCGCAGCACAAGAACAAGGCCCAAGCCCTCGCCATCCTCGCGGCACGCATCAAGGACAAACAGCTGCGCGAACACCAGGCCAAGGAAGCGGCAACCCGCAAGTCGCTGATCGGCAGCGGCGACCGCTCCGAACGGATTCGCACATACAATTTCCCGCAAGGGCGCGTCACGGACCACCGGATCAACCTCACCTTGTACAAGATCGACGCCATCATGGATGGCGATCTCGACGACCTGATCCGGGCCTTGGGAACAGAATACCAGGCGGAACAGCTGGCCGCCCTGGCCGAAGAGGCTTGAGGCCCTTGTCCGCCGCTCTGGCGCACATCTGTCGACGCGACCCGCAACGCCTCGCGCTCGCCCTCGGGTTAAGCGACCGCGAGGCGCGCCTGGAGGTGCAACTGCTGCTCGCGCACGTCCTGCAAAAGCCCAGAAGCTTCCTGATCGCCCACGGCGAGTCCCCCCTGGAGCCGCCGATCGCCGGGCTGTACGAGGCACTTCTCGACCGCCGCCTGCAAGGCGAACCGATGGCCTACATCCTGGGCCACCGCGAGTTCTACGGGATGGAACTGTGCCTTTCTCCGGCCGTGCTCATTCCTCGGCCGGACACGGAAACCCTGGTCGAGGCCGCGTTGCGCCGCCTCCCGCCAGCGACACGCCGCACGGTGCTCGATCTCGGGACGGGCAGCGGTGCGATTGCCTTGGCGCTTGCCCTCCAGCGCCCCCACGCCCAAGTCACCGCCAGCGACATTTCGCCGGATGCCCTAGGCATCGCCCAGGCAAACGCCCAGCGCCTGGGCGCGCCCAACATCGACTGGCACCTCGGCGACTGGTTCGAGGGGCTGGACGGGCAGTTCGATCTCATTGTCTCCAACCCGCCCTATATTCCCGCCCGTGATCCGCACCTGGACCTTGGCGACCTGCGCTTCGAGCCGCCGCAAGCGCTGGTGGGCGGCCCCGACGGGCTAGAGGCGATCCGCCGAATCATCCGCCAAGCGCATCACCATTTGGCGACCGGCGGCTCGCTCATGGTCGAGCATGGCTTCGACCAGGCGCAACGCGTGCAAGACCTGCTGACGGCACATGGGTTTGAGGAGGTATGCGCGTTCCCCGACCTTGCCGGCATCGCGCGCGTGAGTGCGGGCCGCTGGCGGCCGGCGGCCGCCCCCACGGCGCCTTGACTTCATCCGGTGCCGCCAGTATTATCTCTGACTAATTTAGTCGGGTATAGGGGCGGGCAACCAGGCACCCGCGTCCATCCCGCCGACCGTCGATGGAAATTGCGCAATGGAGCATGTTATGAACATTCAGGACATCATCAAGGAACAGGTCACGACGCATCACGTCGTGCTCTACATGAAGGGCAGCCCCCAATTTCCCCAATGCGGATTCAGCGCGAACGCCACACAGATGCTGAAGGCCTGCGGCGTCACCGACTTCTTCCATGTCGACGTGCTCGCAAACCCCGAAATCCGCCAAGGGATCAAGGAATTCGCCAATTGGCCGACCATTCCGCAGCTCTATGTCGGCGGTCAATTCGTCGGTGGCGCCGACATCATGCGCGAGATGTACCAGCAAGGCGAACTGCAGAAACTGCTGGCCTAAGACATTCCACCTGTCCCGCGGTGGACGGGGTTTCCCGGTGAAGCCTTCCGGCGCGCAGCTCCGGGCGCCGCCGACATGTTCGAGCGCCCGGCTGCCGTTGCGATCCTCGCCCTCCCGTGGCGGTAGGCGTCTGGCCCTCCGGGCGCAGATTCCGGAGGCCCAAGATCCGGCTCATCCCGCGAAGATGCGGTGGTGCGCTTGCCAGCGCGTTCGCGAGCACGGAATGGCCTGTTTGCAGAGCGTCTTCCGTCGACCCCGTCATCGCTTCCCGCAATGCCCAACGCGCCGTATGTGGCAGAAGATTGGGGTTACGACGGGGGTTGTTCTGCGTTGCGAACGGATGCGCGATGAGCCGCGGGCTTTCCGGGAGCTTCGCTGCGGCTGGCCCGATAGCGGCTCCTCGCGCACAGCCCGTCCGCCCCCAGGCGTTGGCCGCTTGCCGGTTCCCCGCCGAGTGCCGCCCATAGGGCGGCCTGATGAAATGCGCGCTCGAGCTCATCATGGGCCGACGAGTGAACCCGCCCCCTTAAGCTTTCCTTAATACTCTCCCGGTAGAGTGCGGCCGTCCTGGCACACAGGCCAGTCACTTTCTTTAGGAGTACATCATGACCACAAGGTCTCGCATCGCAGTGTTTTTTCTGGCATCCCTGCCCGCATTAGGCTACTTGCCCAGCATCCACGCATCCGACCTGATCCCCCCCAAGCTCGCGACCGAAGCGCAAGTCAACGAGTCCGCGGCACGGGCGCAGGCGTTCAAGGCATACCCGGGCAACATCCAGGGCATGGCGCTCGAGCGCGCGGCGGGCGGCAGCGGGCTTCGCTATACCTTCGAGATGGAAAAGGCCGGCGAGCACCGCGTCGTCGCGGTCGACGCGAAGACGGGAAGCATTCTCGAGAACGCGCCAAGGGCAGACGAGCACGGCTCGAACGGCTAAATCGACGGCGATCGGGCGCGCACCGCGCCGACGCTGCGGCCGCCGAGCGCGGCCGCAGCGCTTTCTTGCCCGTCCCCGCGGCAAGCGCGGCTGGAGCCCCCCTCAAATTTTTCGGCGGCGCGCCGATAGAACTGGTACGAGCAACCACAACGGCATCGCCGGATGACCTTCTCCTTCCCCTCGGACGACGCCCAACCGAAGGGCCTCGCCCCGCGCGAATTCACCTTCAGCGATCACGACTTCGAGCGCATCCGCGCGCTCATTCGAGACCATGCGGGCATCGCGCTCGCGCCTCACAAGAAAGACATGGTCTACAGCCGCCTGGCCCGCAGGCTGCGGGCGACGGACACCCGCTCATTCCGCGACTACCTGGCCCGCATCGAGGGCGGCGACACCCGCGAGTTCGAAGCCTTCGTCAACGCGCTGACCACCAACCTTACCTCCTTCTTCCGCGAGGCGCATCATTTCCGCCTCCTGTCCGAGCACCTGGTGAGACGCAGGCCCCAAGAGACATTCTCCATATGGTGCGGGGCGTGCTCCACCGGTGAGGAGGCCTATTCCATCGCCATGACCGCGCTGGAGACCCTGGGCAGCACGCCTCGCGTGACCATATTGGCCAGCGACCTCGACACCAGCGTGCTGGCGATCGCCCGGCAAGGCCTGTATCCGCTGCAGCGATTGGAGAAGCTCTCCCCCGACAGAATCAGGCGCTTCTTTGTCACCGATGCCCAAACCCCACCCGGACAGTTGCGCGCCAGCCCTGAGCTGCAAAAATTGATCACCTTCCAGCAAATCAATTTACGCGCCCCGCACTGGCCGGTCAAAGGCCCGCTCGACGCCATATTCTGCCGCAACGTAATGATCTATTTTGACAAACAGACGCAACGCCAGATCCTCGCCAAGTTTGTGCCGCTCCTGCGCGGGGATGGCTTGCTCTTCGCCGGGCATTCCGAGAGCTTCCACCACAGCACGGATCTTTTCAAGCTGCTGGGCCACACGGTGTATCAGCTCGCTCCCGGCCGGAAAAGTACCGGGTTTTCCGCCCCCCGGTCCCAACCGTGACCGGCGACCGGATCGTCTTCATCGGGGCTTCCACCGGCGGGACCGAAGCCATCAAGACCGTGCTCCAGGCCTTGCCACGCGAGTGTCCGCCGATCCTGATCGCGCAGCATATGCCGGCTGCCTTCACGAAACCGTTCGCCGAGCGCCTGGACGCGCTGTGCGCGATGGCTGTCAAGGAAGCCGTCGAAGGCGAACGCGTCCGGCCCGGGCATGCCTATGTCGCGCCAGGAGGCGCCCATCTCGCGGTGGCCCGCACCGGCGGCGGCTTCGTCACGCGGCTCAATCACAGCGCGCCCGTCAACCGCGTGCGTCCCTCGGTCGACGTGCTATTCTTCTCGGCAGCGGAATGCGTCGGTCCCCTGGGGATCGGCGTGATCCTGACCGGCATGGGAAAGGACGGTGCTGCCGGGCTAATGGCGATGAAGCAAGCGGGAGCGCACACCTTCGCACAGGATGCCGACAGTTGCGTGGTGTTCGGCATGCCCAAGGCGGCCATCGCGATGGGCGCCGTCGACGAGATCGTCGCGATCGAAGGGCTGGGCCAGCGGCTCCTCCAGCATCTGGGAGGCCATGCCACACCGGCCGTCCCACGCCGTTCCCACCCGTGAGCGGCAAGCGCACTCGCCCAGGAACGCTATTTGCGATGGCTGATGCCCGCACCTCAAACGCGCGTCCGCCCGTGCTAGCCGCCGGCGTGGTCGTCGTGCGGCGCCGCGAGGGGCACTGGAACTACCTGTGTCTGCGCGCCTACCGAAACTGGGACTTCCCGAAGGGCCTCGTGGCAATCGGGGAAAAGCCGCTTGATGCCGCGCTGCGCGAGGTTCGCGAGGAAACCGGGCTCACCGCCCTCGCCTTTCGATGGGGATCCGCCTTCGCGGAAACGGCGCCCTACGGGCCTCGCAAAGTTGCGCGCTATTATCTCGCCGAGTCCCCTGCCGGAGTCGTCTCACTGCCCCCATCCCCCGCGTTGGGGCGCGCGGAGCACCACGAATACCGCTGGGTAACGCCCGCGCAGGCCGAGGAGCTGCTGCCGCCCCGCCTCAAGCCGATTCTCGCCTGGGCCCGTGCGCGCCTGGACCAGGCCGGCGCTACTTGAGCCGCACAAGGGTCTGCACCTGAGGCGGGTGAAGGAGCGTGTTGTGGATCGTGCACAAGGACGCCGCGCGCTTGGCCGCCTCGACTCTCGAACCCGGAAGGCTAGGCCAGACGATGTCCATGTCGATGCGGCCGACCCGGTAAGGCTCTTCGACGTACTCCCAGCGAACGCGCACGCTCGAGCCTTCGAGTCCGGCATGGATCTGCTCGCCATAGGCCGCCAGTACGGAGAACGTGCAAAGCGCGAGCGAGGCGCCGAACATCTGGAGCGCCCCGAACGCCGCCTCAGGGTCCTCCGTGACGATCTCAAATCCTTCCTTCTGCCCCTCTTCCAGCGTCAGGTCCTGTTCCGAATGGAGAACGATCTTCATGGCCACACCCCTTACTTGATTTCGCTCAGCAGGCGATCCACCATCTGTTCGGCCTGAAGGGCATAGCCTCCCCCGAAAAGGTGGTCATGGTTAAGGATATGATAAAGATTGTAGAGGGTCTTGCGCGTCCGATAGCCGGCATCCACAGGCCACGCCTCACGATAGGCGGCATAGAAGCGTTCTGGAAACCCCCCGAAGAGCTCGGTCATCGCGAGATCGGTCTCGCGGTCCCCGAAGTAGACGGCCGGGTCGTATAGGACGGGGCGCCCCTCGCGATCGGCGGAACAGTTGCCGCCCCAGAGATCGCCGTGAAGCAGCGAGGGAAGGGGCTCATGATCGCGGAAGAACGCAGCCAGCCCGTCGAGGAGCCGCTCGCCCTTGGCGAGCAGCACGCGCGATGCGCCGCGATGCCTGGCCAGGCGGAGCTGATGCCCCAGGCGCCGCTCCCGCCAGAATGCGAGCCAGCTGACCGACAAGGCGTTGGGTTGGGGCGTCGCGCCGATGGTGTTGTCCCGTTCCCACCCATGCTGCCCCCCGAGATGCCGATGCATCTGCGCCAGTTGCCGCCCGAAGCACTCCCAGGCGCCGGCCCGCAGGCCGCCCATGGGAACATGCTCCATCGCCAGGAATGCGCCCTCCTCCGCCACCCCGACGCATAGAGGACGCGGCACGCGGAAGGTGCCCGACTCGCCCAGCAGGCGGAGCCCCGCCGCCTCGGCTTCGAACATCGGCAGCCCCTGCACCGCGTGGATCTTGACGAAATAGCACGCGCCGCCGCCCTCGAGACGATAGGCCCGATTGATGCATCCGCCTTCCACGGGCACACGGGTTTGCGCGCGAAAGGGCTTGCCGATCGCATCACTCAAGGTTTGGCTGATCGCTTCCCACATAGGTCCCCGCCGAGTGCGCCGCTCTTCGCATTATGGCGCAACTTCAGCGAGGCATGGCGCAATCGGCATCCTGCTCGGCCCCGCCGCGTGTCACCAGGAGTCGGCGATGGACCCATGCCGCCCGTCCCATGTTCGCGCCCAGGACCGCGAAAGAGGCGATCGATGCGGCGGCGGCCGGCGCGCGCATCGCCGGCCAGAACAGCGCCGCGGGCACGAGCACGAGGCTGAGCGCCTGGACGCCCAAATGGGTATACGCCGCGCGGTTCGAAATGATCTCTTTCATGTTGCCCACGGGCCGAGCGCCACCCGCCTGGACCTGCTGGGCGTGGAGCCAGATGAGAAACGGTACGATCTTGTAGAGCATCCCGTCGATGACCGACACCGCGAAGCCATCGATGAACAGGAAGCCTAGCAGCACCGTTGCCCTCGCGCCGCACGCGGGCTTCAGGACGGTCGACCCGCCGATGGCCGCGGCGACGACGATCAGGCATGCGAGCCCCAGACGCCAGAAGTCCAGCGTGACGTCCCGCACGCGCCGACGCCGCCGTGCCTGAAGACTAAGCGTCACCCCCGCAAAAAGAATAAGCGTCCCGCCCACGCCGACGACGCCGACGGCGGTGAGCGCGGGCGTCCCCAGCCTCACGCCCGCGCTTCCCAGCACCAGTGAAAGCAACAACAGGGGCATGGCCCAGCGCGTCACCACGCGCGGATAAGGCGGGGTCAACTGAAACATGGGCACCACCACCCATGCCACGCCCATCACCAGGGCAGCCACCCAGCCGGCCAGCCCCCAACCCGCGTGGACGTCGACCAAGGCCCAGCGCGGCCCCGACCAGACGCCCGCCAGCCCGAGCGCGAGGGCGACGCCAGCCATCACGGTGAGGGTGAGCGCGCCCCCGGCAAAGCCAATGGCATTGACCGTGGCATTGTGTGCCCGGGCGGTCTTGAGCGCATGACCCAGCATCAGAAGGAACACGCCGAAGGCGGCAACGAGGAGACAGCCGGCCAGCTCGAAAAGGAACGGCCGACCGAGCAAGAATGCGGCCGCGAGGCTGACCGTTCCTATCACCAGCGGCACATGCACGCAGCCGCCCGAAGCACAGTACTTGGGAGAGGCACTGCCGGCGACGACCGGCAGGATCTGCAGCAGCGCCCCCACCATGGACATGGTGATGAAGCCCAGCGTGAACAGGTGCGTCGCGGCGAGCAGCTCGGGGGCATAGCGGGTCACCGGCATGCCGTGCGGCCAGCACAGCAGGAGCACGCCGGGCGCCGCCCCGAATAGCGGGGCCGTCAGGAAGAAGCGCAGGGGAACCGAAAGCGGCGGCGCCCGATCGAAGGAAAGGCTTGCGATGGCCATGGGGGACGGGCGCCTGCTACCCCATACCCGCGTGCCAGATCAGAATCTCGAAATGCGCCTCCCCCATCCGGCGGGTATGCCAGGCATAGCCGCGTTGCGCGAGAATTCCGTACAGGGGAAAAGGCTCGCGATGGTGGATCATCCGAAGCGCACCGCCGCCCCGAAGTTCGGGCAGGACGTCCAGGACCCGTTCCATGGGCTCGGGCGGAGGCAGCAGGCGCACGTCGAGGTCGATCGACGCATCCATGGTTTCATCGGCCGGCATCAGCGGCCGGCAGCGCGCGCAGCAGCGCCTCCGCCTTGGGCCCCAGCGCCTGGTCGGACATCGGATAGAGAATTTGCTCTTCCTTCAGATTGTGCTGCTGCATCAGGATAAGCAGCGTTTCGGCGGCCCCGAGGCAGGCTTGCGTATCCTTCACCGCGACCGCCTGCGCCAGGATCTCGAGAAGCCCTCGCATCCGGGCATGCTCCGTGCGCATGACGCGGGTCGGACCCTGCGGGCCGCCCATGGCCGCCTCCAATTCCGGGAAGAGAATATTCTCCTCCATTGCGAAATGGCGCTCCATCTCGGCCACGAACGCGCGCATGCGGGGCGCGGCCCGTTCCCAGTCGGCCCTGGCGGCAGCCTCTTCGGCTTCCCCAAACAGGTCGTCACACGATTTATGGTGCGCTGACATGCGCGCGGTCACAGTATCCATAACGGCTCCGTTGCATAAAGAGGCGAGGACGCGCTAGCCTGGGCGCCCGTCGGCCCTCGTTCGAAGATAGATCGGCGCGTATTTGGCGAACCAGGGTACAAAGCAGGCAAGCCAGGCCAGCGCCGCGACCGGATAGAGGCGGAAAAGGGGATGACCAAGGGTGGCTGCGATGTCGGGCGCCAGGCGAAGCACCACCACCGCCTGCAGCCCCCAGAACAGCAGCCATGTCGCCCCGTCGGCCACCAAGGGGCGTCCGCTGTGGCCGAGCGTGACCCGCGAAGCCATCGCAATGACCATCCCGGCAAAATAGCCGATCGCCAGCGCATGCAAGGGCGCAAACCCCAGCGCATGGCGCCCGCTCCCGTCGAGAAGGGCCATCAGGCTCGAAGCCGCATAGAGCAGGCAGGCGAGTCCCAGCCAGAGAAAAGAGACGTGCAGCACGGCAAGGAGGCGCACCTGGAAGGCGCGCCTCAGCCCCCAGGCGGCCGAGAGCGTCAAGGCAATGGCCGCCAGCGGCGCATCAGCCACCCAACGCCAGGCCGCCAGCCCGGCGAGCGAAAGACAGCCGTGAAGCACCGCCAGTCCCAGCGCCGCCCAAAGAAGGCGGTAGGGGCGCCACACCTTGTAGTCCTCCAGGACGCAGCTCGAGAAAAACGGAATCATCCGGTGGCTTACGGTCAGGAACACCGGCACGAGACAGAACCAGATACCCGCCGTCAGCGCGAAGGCGAGGGCTTGTGCATCGCCGGTGACAAGCCCGCCGATATAGGCGAGGAGCCCCAACCAGCCTGCCGCCAGCGCGACCGTGGTCGCCCCCGGATGGCGCTTGTCCGGATGCGGCGTGCGCGCCCACAGGCGCGCGAGCGAGGACAAGGCGACCAGCCAACCGCTCGCGAGGAGGCCCGCGCCGCCCGCCAGGAGGCCCAGCCCCCAGACCGTGCCCGCATAGAACAGGATCGTGCCCGCCGACATCAGGCAAAAGGTCGACACATAGGCCGGGAAGGTGATCTTCGGGGCGCCCATCCAGTTGGGATACGTGGTGAATAGGAAGCCGAAGATGAAAAAAGGAAAGAAGGCGTAGATCATCAGGAACGCGTGAATCCATACCGCCCCGAGCGCCAGGCCGATGCCGGCCTGCGCCGGCCGCATCAGCGCGTCCAGCCACCACGCGATGGCCGCCAGCGCTTGGATGGCGCCGGCCAGGAACATGACGCGGTGCGGCGCGGCCGTCAAGATGTGCCAGCGCAACAGGATGGATTTCATGATATCTCGAAGCCCTCGGGGCTCGTTTGGGAGCCGGCGCGAGAAGCATAAGCCGTGGGCCGCCCAGAATGCCTTGATGTAAATCAAGGGGAATGGGGCGCAAGGCGACGAAAGTTCGCGCGCGTGCGCGATGCCTCAGGATGCGGCGGGGCGAGCGATGTCGGCGAGGGTGTAGCGGTCGAGCGTCGCGAGGAAATTGGCGCGCGCCTCGAGGAGAACCCCCTTCAGCCCACAGCCGGGCAGGAGCGCGCAACCCTGCGTGCCAAGGTCGAAACACTCGGCGAGCGCCATGTTCTCCTCCATGGCGCGCACCACATCGCCCAGCCGGATCTCTTCAGGCGGCCGTGCAAGCCGCATGCCGCCGCCTTTGCCGCGCTGGGTGGCGATGAAGCCCTGCAGCCCTAGCTGATGGACCACCTTCATCAGGTGGTTCTGGGAGATCCGGTGCGCCGCCGCCACCTCGGGAATGGTGGCCAATCGCGCCGGATGTGCGGCAAGATAGATCAATACCCGCAATGAGTAATCGGTAAAGCGCGTGAGCTGCATGGGGCGATCTCTGGGGCTGGGGCCGGCCGATGGGCTGGCACAGGACATGCCAGCAATGATGATACCCGGACGGCGGCCTGCCGCGCAAACGGCAGGCGCCCGCGACCGCCTTCTCGGACGCGGTGGCATCGGCGCCGGCCCATCCCGCGGATCACGCGATGAACCCCTCCACGTCTTGCGTGCCCAATTGGGCACGCAGTGCGCCCAAGGCCTCCTCCTGCAACTGGCGGACGCGTTCGCGCGTGAGCTTGAGCCGCTGGGCCAACTGCTCCAGGGTACACGGCGGGTGGCCGTTGAGCCCGAAACGCCGTTCGATGATCCAGCGCTGGCGCTTGCTCAGGCCATCCAGCCAGCGGGCGATGTGCGCGCTCACTTCGGCGGACTGGATGACTTCCTCGACGGGGGCGCGGTCCTCGTCCGGCACCGCCTCCGCGATGGTGACCGAGGAATCGGGAGTGATGGGCGCATCGAGGGAGGCGATGGACTGCGACAGCCATAGGATCCGGCGCACCTCCTCGGCGGGCTTGCCCAAGAGCTGGGCCACGTCCTCGGCGGTCGGATCGCGCCCGTCATGCGCCTCGCGCTCCAGGTGGCGCTGCGCCCGCAAGGAGAGATTGAGCTCCTTGATGATGTGCACCGGCAGGCGGATGGTGCGCCCGCAGTTCATGATCGCCCGCTCGATGCTTTGCCGCACCCACCAACTGGCGTAGGTGGTGAAGCGGAAGCCGCGTTGGGGATCGAACTTGTCCAGGGCATGCATGAGGCCCAGGTTCCCCTCCTCGATGAGGTCCAGCAGGTCGAGCCCCCGATTGACGTACTTCTTCGCCACGCTCACCACGAAACGCAGGTTGTGCTCGATCATCGCCTGGCGCGCTTCCTGGTCGCCCTCCTGGGCCCGGCATGCCAGCGCATGCTCCTCCTTCGGCGTGAGCAGCCGCTGGTGCCCGATCTCATTGAGATACATCTGGGTGATGTCCGCCTCCGGCTCGACGAAGTAGGCGGCTACCTCATCCACGGCGCCCGCTGCTTCCGGGGACTCCGGATCCTCCCGCGCCGCCAGGTCCTCCTGATAGACTTCCTCCATGGTGCTCATCTCCTTCCCACGCCAACCCCCACCACTACCGACGATTGTAAGAGCCTGCCACCTGCCGGAATATGCGCTTTCACTCATAGCGCCGATACCGGGCTTGGGACGCGCGAGCTTCGGGAGCGCAAGCCCCGCTATGCCGCCCGGACGCGCCAAGCGCTGCGCGAAGGGGGCGAACCTCCGCAGCCCTTCGTGTCAGGCCCAAGACCTTGTATACTGGAACCGATTAAGGAGAAAAAGTTCGCGACCGTGCGGCCCCGGTGCCGGAGACCGTCCGCACCGCGGGGCAAACCGGTCACCGGCACGCCCGTGACTACGATGAGGCGCCGCGCTCCAGGGGGCGCGGCTCTAGAATGGTTGCGATGTTCCGGCGGTCATGGGCCGCCGTGTTGGGCGATCCCTCTCGGCGGATGGCATACGGATATCATGGCCACCAATACGGACAAGACGGGCGAAGCGCTCAAGGCGCAACGCTTCCAGATGCTGATCGACATCGCCGAAGAGCTGCGCGGCGATATCGCCTTCCCGAGCTACTTCGAGGTCACCTTGCGGCTGCGCAAGGCGCTCAACGACCCCAACGCCGACGAGAAGGGCATCGCGCAACTCATCTCCATGGAGCCGGTCATCGCCAGCAAGCTGATTTCCGTCGCCAACTCGGTCGCCTATAATGCCGCGGGACACAATGTGCGCGACCTGCTGGGCGCCATCGCGCGACTCGGGCTGCGGACCGTGCACAGCATCGCGGTGCAAGTCGCCATGAAGCAAATGCTGCAGGCCAAGGACATGGCCTGCTTCGGCGAGTTCGCCGAGAAGCTTTGGAAGCATTCCCTGCAGACCGCGGCGTATGCGGAGGTCATTGCCGAGCGGCTGACCCGCCTCAAGCCGGGCGAGGTTCGGATGATGGGCCTCATCCATGATCTGGGGGCGTTCTACATGCTCTATCGTGCGGCGCACTACGAGGAGCTGCGCGCGCGCCCCGACACCGTGCGGCATTTGACCATCCAGTGGCACGAAAGCATCGGCGAAAGTCTGCTGCAGGCACTCGGTTTCGATGAGGAGTTCGTCGCGGCCACCAGCAACCACGACCAGCCGCGCACGGCACCCTACCCGCCCAGAACGCTCGCCGACGTCCTCTACGTCGCCAACTTGCTGGCGGGCGGCCCGTATGTCCTGCTGCCGGACAGCAAAGAAGCGGACAGGCGTCGCGCCGAGCTCGGGGAGGCCTATCTCGCGCTCGAGCCCGAGATGGCGGCAAAATTGGCGGAAATCACCGCATCCCTCGCCTGAGGGGCGGGACCCGAAGGGCATCGGCTATGCGCACGCCCTCGCCCGAATTTCCTGTGCGACGCGCTCGGCCAGACGCCCAATCGCGCGCTGCAGCACACGCCCGCTCCCGCGTGGCCGGCCGGCGCCGCCGATCTCGATGCCCCAGACAATGACTTCGCCCGGCATGGCGCCTAAGGCTTGAGCCAAGGCGAGCGCATCGAGGACGCCAAACCCATGGGTCGAACGCACCTGACTTCCGGTGCCCGTCAGGCGGGCCACGTCGAGGCGATGCAATGCGCCGGGGACCGCCCCCGAGCGCACCGCGTCGAGCAGCCAGACCGCCCGCGCGCCCTGCATGCGCGCGACCAAATCGACACCCGGGCGATCGAGCGCCTCGACGCAGACCCCGGGCAGACTGAACTGCGCCGCCAGCAGGCGGGCCGCCGCCCAACCCACGCGATCCTCGCCGAAAGGCGAACCGATGCCGAAAACGCGCCAGGCCGCCAAAGGCGCGCTCATGTCCGAGCCACCTCGAGGTTCAGGAAGTGCGTCGCGCAGGAGATGCAGGGGTCGTAGTTGCGGATGACGGCCTCCGCGCGAAGTCTCAGCGCCTCATCGGTACTGTCCGCCCCCAGGGCGGCCAGCTCCGTCCGCAAATCCTCCTCGATCCGGGCCTGATTCTGGCTCGTGGGCGGCACGATGCGCGCCCGCAAGACGCGCCCGCCGGAATCCAGCTCATAGCGATGCCACAAGATCCCCCGGGGGGCTTCCGTGCAACCGAATCCGACGCCCGGGCGTGGCGAGGGCACCGCAAAAGGCTGCGCAGGCACTTCGTAGCGATCGAGGAGCGCCGCCGCCTCGACGATCGCGCAGTGCACCTCCACCGCCCGCGCCATGATGCTGTGAAAAGGATTGTACGAGGGAAACGCAATGCCGGACGCCCGCGCGTGCTCGGCCACGGAAGGGGGCAAGCGGTCGAAATTGAGGTTCAGGCGGGCAAGCGGCCCCACCAGATACGGCTTGCCGCGATGGAGGCAATGCAGCGCGGTGGAATAAGAAGCCTGCCGTTCCTCGAATTCCGCCTCGAAGTCGGCCGGCGCCAGGTCGAGACCCTGGTCGGAAACGATCCGCCCTTCGTTCATCGGATACTCGTCCGCATGGCGCAGACTGACGCACTCGAATACCTGCTCGGTGGAGGGCAGAGGGAGGGATGCCACCCAGCTGACCAGCGCCTTGGCATCCTCCGTGGCCGCCTCGAGCCGTTCCCGCAGCGCGCGGACAGGCGCCTCTTCGGGCGCATGGTAAAAGCCCCCGATGCGGGCGCCCACCGGATGGACGGAACGTCCGCCCAAAAGTCCAATCAGGTCGTTGCCGAGCCCTTGCAAGGCGAGTCCGCGCCGCATGATCTCGGGGTGCGCCTTCGCCATTTCCAGTGCGTTGGGATAACCGAGAAAATCGGGCGCGGCGAGCAGGTGGATATGCAGGCTATGGGACTCGATCCACTCGCCGCAGTAGAACAGGCGCCGCATCCGCCGCACCCACGGGCCAGGGGCAAGTCCCAGGATGCCCTCGATGGCGTGGCATGCGCTCATCTGGTAGGCGACCGGGCAGATGCCGCAGATCCGGGCGACGATGTCGGGGACCTCTTCGAAGCTCCGCCCCTCGAGCAATTTCTCGAACAAGCGCGGCGGCTCGAAAATGCGCAGCTGAAGCGTCTCGATCACGCCGTCACGCACCTTCAGCGCGAGCGCGCCTTCCCCTTCCACCCGCGCGAGGAGCGGGACCTTGACGCTGATTTCGCGCATGGCGCGCCGTCCCCGGCGGGCCGGTTGCGGCCGTCGTGGGCGGCTCATTGCGACGCCCTCGCGCGAAGGCCGGCTTCGGTGAATGGCCCGGCCGCATTGTTGATCGACAGGAATCGCCGGGCGATCGCATCGGGGTCAAGCCCCAGGCTCGCAAGGCGCTGCGTCAGGGCGAGGCCGTTGACCTGCTCCGATGGGCCATAGCACGCGTAGCAGGCGCGCCCGAAGCGGGGGCACAAGGCGCCGCAACCGGAGCGCGTCACCGGCCCCATGCACGGCGCGCCGTGGGCGACGAGCACGCACACGTTGCCCTCACGCTTGCACGCCATGCAGACGCTGTCTCGCGGATTGATCGGCATCACCCCAAGCGCAAGAGCCTGGATCGCCGAGAAGACCTGGCGGCTGTCCACCGGGCAGCCCCATAACTCGAGATCCACGGCGACATAGCGGGAGATGGCATGCGAGGTACCCAGCAAGCTCACGTGCTCCGGGCTCGGATAAAGGGCGGCCACCCATGCCCGCCCGTCCGCCTGAAGGTTGCGCAGGGCTTGGATTCCGCCTGCCGTCGCGCAGGCGCCGATGGTCACCAGCGTGCGGGCATTCTTGCGCAGTTCCCGGATGCGCATCACCTCCTCCGGCGTCGAGACGCTTCCCTCCACGAAGGCCACATCCACCGGGGCGTCCGGATTCACATACCCCAGTTCGGCGAAGTGGACGAACGCCACGCGATCGGCAAGACGCATCACCTCTTCGACCCGGTTGAGCAGCGCGAGCTGGCAACCGTCGCAGGAACTGAACTTGTGTACGGACACCCTGAGCCTCGCCATGTCCCCTCCGTCAATAGCCGCGCGTTCCGAACCATGCCTTGAGTTCCGGATAGGCAAAGACCGGCCCGTCCGTGCACACGAACTTAGCCCCGTACTGGCAATGTCCACACAGGCCGAGCGCGCACTGCATGTTCCGCTCCATGCTGAGGAAGATCGCCTCTTCCGGCAGCCCCGCCCGGAGGAGGCGGCGCACGGCGGCGACCATCATGCCTTCGGGACCGCACAGCATGGCCAGGGTACGGGACGGCTCGTAGGCGAGCTCATCGAAAAGATCGGTCACGAGTCCCACATGCCACGGCCATGACCCGTTGCCTTCATCGGCCGCGAGCAGGACCCGGGTGTCCGGAACACCTCGCCAGGCTTCGTAGCGGTCGCGGTAGATCAGCTCCTGGGCCCGCTTGACCCCCTGAACGATGGAGAGCCGCCCGAACTCGCCACGCCGATTGATGATGTAGTTGATGACGGAGACCGTGGGGGCGCACCCCAGGCCGCCGGTCACGATGATGACATCCCGCCCGCGCGCCCGTTCCATGGGCCATCCGCGACCGTAAGGCCCGCGCAGCCCGACGCAATCGCCTGGCTGCAGGCGCGCCAGTCCTTCGCTGACGCGGCCCACGCGGCGGATGGTGTGGTCGAGCAGGACATCGCTCTCGGGATCCGAGACGATCGAAATCGGAATCTCTCCGACGCCGAAGAGGTACACCATGTTGAATTGCCCGGGCCCGAACCGGGGGGCCGCTGATGACGCGAGGGGGCGCAGCCGCAACGTGAAAATCCCGTCCGATTCGTCGATCCGCCCTACGATGCGTGCCCCTTCGGGGCAATGGAGGTCTCGGCCGTTCAAGGGGTTGCGGCCCCGCACACGGCGGCGGCCTCCTCCGTGATGTCGATGCCGACGGGGCACCAGGTGATGCAGCGGCCGCAGCCGACACACCCGCTGCGGCCGAACTGGTCATGCCAGCCGCCCAACTTGTGGGTGAGCCATTGCCGATAGCGCGATCGGATGTCGGGCCGCACCTGCAGGCCATGGATGAAGGCATGCCCCTCGCTGAAGCAGGAATCCCACTCGCGATAGTGCTCGGCGCTCGCGCCGCCGCTCGACACCTCTTCCCGCTCGCAGTGGCAAAAGCACGTGGGGCACACCAGCGTGCAGTTTCCGCACGACAGGCAGCGCCCGGCCACCGCCTCCCAGCGGGGGTGCAGGAGATTCGCAAGCAGCGCCGCCTGCAGATCCCGTCCCGGAAGCGAGCGCGTCTGGGCGGACCCTGCCGCGGCGACGCGCTCGTGCGCCGCGGCCTCGCGCGCGCCTCCTGCCGGCGCGAGCCCAAGGCCCGCCAATGCGCGCTCCCCGCGTTCGGAGCCTGCCGCCGCGACGAATCCGTCCTCGAGCTCGGTGAGCGCGACATCGAACCCCGCTCGTGCAGCAGGACCGTCGCCCGTCGACACGCAAAAGCACGTGGGGCCCGCATGCGTGCAGTTGACCGCCACGACGAACAGTCCCCCGCGCCGGGCCGCGTAGGCGGGATCCGGCCGGGCCCCGCCGAGGAAATGCCGATCCTGGATCGCGATCGCCGCGAGGTCGCAGCTGCGTATTCCGATCACGGCCAGCGGCGCGGCGTCGATCTCGGCCGGCTCGAAGGCAAGCGCCGTCCCGCGCCGCGCGACATGCCAAAGCGTCTCGCGCGGCGAGAACAGCCAGGGTTTGAGTCCCTGCGGGCCGTTGGCGAAGGCAAACATGCGTGCATCGCCTGCGTCCTCCAGCGCATAGGTGCCCTTCTCCTGGCGATCGCGAAACCCGATCGGAAACGCGTCCGGGTGCGCGACGGGCTCCATCTGAATCGCCCCGTCGCGCACCACCGGCCCGAGGCAGCGGTACCCTTCCGAGCGAAGATGGTCCAGCAGGCCTGACAAGCCTTCGTGCGGCAGGAAGACCATGGACGAAGGCACGTCAGGCTGCCGTGACATTCCCGCTGTCTCCTCTCAAGGGTGACCGATACCGCTTACCGCAGTATAGGTATTCGGCAGCCGAACCGATCCTAGCCTTGCGTCGTCGGCGGGGCGCCGACCGTTCGCCCGCCCGGCGCTCACGCCTCGTTCCCGTTGGCCTTAGCCCGTCGCCCAATCCAGCACCGACCGGCCCCAGGCGCGCCAGTGCGCGATCAAAGGCGCCGCGCGAGGCGGCTGAACGCGTGGACCAGCAGGCGCACGGGCGAGTCCTCAGCAAATGCGCGGCAACTGGTCGCCGCGGCGCCAATCGACATGGCGTTGCCCCCCCAGCCGCGTGGTCATCTGGACGAAGCACAGCGGATCGGCAACCACTTCGCCGATGATCGCCGATTGCCCGCCCAACGGGTGGGCGCGCATCGCATCGAGCAGGACCGGCGCCTGCGCCTTGGGGCAGATCGCCAGAAGCTTGCCCTCATTGGCGAGATACAGCGGATCGAAGCCGAAGAGCTCGCACGCGGCGGACACTTCGGGGGGGATGGGAATGGACGCCTCCATGAGGTTCATCCCCACGCCCGAGGCCCATGCCAGCTCATTCAGGGCGGTGGCGAGCCCGCCGCGGGTCGGATCGCGCAGGCAATGGATATCGGGCACCGCATCGACCATGGCGGCGACCAGCCCGTGCAGCGCGCAGGTGTCCGATTCGATGGTGCTTTCGAAGCCCAACGGCCCGCGGGCGGAGAGGACCGCCGCGCCGTGCTCTCCCAGGGCGCCGCTCACGATGATCGCGTCCGTGGGGCGCGCACGCTCGGCGGAAATCTCGATGCCGTCGCGGAGAACACCGATGCCCGTGGTGTTGATGAACAGGCCATCGCCCTTGCCCCGCTCGACGACCTTGGTATCGCCGGCCACCACGGCAACGCCGGCAGCGGCCGCCGCACGGGCCATGGACTCGACGATGCGCCTCAGGTCCGCCAGCGGAAAGCCCTCCTCCAGGATAAATCCGGCCGAAAGGTACAAAGGGCGCGCGCCGGCCATAGCGACATCGTTGACGGTGCCGTTGACGGCGAGCGCACCGATGTCCCCGCCCGGGAAGAAAAGGGGCGAGACGACATGGCTGTCCGTCGCCATCACGACGCGGCCGGGCGGCAGCGCCAACTGGGCCTGATCGTTGCCCTTGCGCAGCCACTCATTGTCGAAGGCCGCGATGAACAGCTCGTCGATGAGCTGTGCGGTCGCCTTGCCGCCGCTGCCGTGGGTCATCTCGATGCGACCGCCCGCGAAGTCCAGCGGCCGGATGTAGCCTTTCGTGCGAGCCATGCTCAGGTGCCCCCCTCGGACGCAAGACGTCTTCGCCCATAGGCATAATGAGCGGCGCACGCCCCTTCCGCCGACACCATGCACGAGCCGATCGGGCTCTCCGGCGTGCACGCCGTCCCGAATACCTTGCACTGTTCCGGCGTCTTGATCCCGCGCAGGACCGCTCCGCATTCGCACGCGCGGGGATCGGGGACCGCCCGGTACTCCAGCGCGAAGCGCGTCTCGGCGTCGAAGGCCCGGAAACGCTCCTTGAGCTTGAGCGCGCTGTATGGCACTTCCCCGAGCCCGCGCCACTCGAAAAGACGGCGCAGCTCGAAGACTTCCGCGACCAGCGCCTGCGCCCTCCGGTTTCCCTCGCGCACGACGGCCCGCCGGTACTGGTTTTCCACCTCGGCGCGACCCTCGTTCAGCTGACCGATCAGCATCAGGATCGCCTGCAGGAGATCAAGCGGCTCAAAGCCCGCGATCACCACAGGGCATTGGTATTCGCGCGCAAAAAACTCGAAGGGCCGGCTGCCGATGACCGTGCTCACATGCGAGGGCCCGAGGAATCCGTCGATGGGCGCGGGCCCCGTCTCGCGCCGCGCGGGGGCTTCCAGGATATTGAGCATCGCAGCCGGCGTGACCACGTGGTTGCACAGCACGCTGAAGTTGCCAAGGCCCAGCGCGTGCGCCTGGCGCACCGCCACGGCGCTGGACGGCGTCGTGGTTTCGAAGCCGATGGCGAAAAGGACGACCTCGCGGGCGGGGTGCTCGCGCGCGATACGGATCGCATCGGCACTCGAGTACAGGAGGCGCACGTCGGCGCCCTGCGCCTTGGCGGAAGCCAGGCTCATGCCGCGGGAGGCCGGCACGCGCATCGTGTCGCCATAGGTGCACAAGATGACGTCCTCTCGGCCCGCCAGTTGAATGGCGCTGTCGAGCCGCCCGACCGGCAGCACGCACACCGGGCATCCCGGCCCATGGATCATGCGGACGTTGTCGGGCAACAGGGCATCGATCCCGAAGCGCGCCAAGGCGTGCGTGTGCCCCCCGCAAAACTCCATCAAACGGTACCGGCGATGGGTGTCGGCCTTCCGCCAGATGGCGTCCACCAGGCCACCCGCAAGGCGCCGGTCACGAAACTCATCGATATGCTTCACCGCTGCCCCCTCCCAGGCCGGCCATTTCGGCGACCAGACGCAACGTCGCCTGCGCCTCCGCCGGGTCCACCCTCGCCAGCGCGTACCCGACATGCACGATCACGTAGTCGCCCACCGCCACGCCCTCGAGCAGGGCCAGGGATATCTCCTTGCGCACCCCGCCCACCTCCGCGAGCGCCTGCTCACCTGCCCTCAACTCAATCACCTGCGCCGGAATGGCTAGACACATTTCGCATCCTTTGCGTGGGCCGTCTCAGTTTCTGGAAAGCATCCGCATCGCCACCCAGGCCTGGCCGAGGCTAAGGCCGCCGTCGTTGGGCGGCGCCTGCCGCGCATGGAGAACCGTCAGGCCGTGGGCGCTCAGACGGGCGGTGAGCGATGCGCCGAGGAACCGGTTGACGAAGCAGCCGCCCCCGAGGGCGACGCGCCGCACCCCGTACTGCGCGGCGACAGGAGCGACCCATTCGGCAAGACCGGCGCTGAACGTGGCATGGAATAGGGCAGCGCCCCGGCGCTGATCGGTGATGCCGGAAAGCGCATCCAGCAACGGCAGGAAGTCGAGATTCCCGTCCGCCGTGAGCCGATAGCCTCCCGCCAGCGGCAAGACCGCCCCGTGTGCCGCCGCCAGGCTCTCGAGCCGCATCGCGGCGTGCGCTTCGAAGCCTTGGCGCTCGGAAATGCCCAACAGACCGGCTGCCGCGTCGAACCAGCGCCCCGCGCTGCTGGTCGGAGGGCTGTTGAGGCCGCGCGCGAGCATGGCGGCTATCGCCTGCCCCGGCGCGCCATAACGCCGGCCGATCTCGTCCGCGCGACCGAGCAGGTGCAGCGCGCCGCAGGCCATGCGCCAAGGGGCCTGCGCGGCCCGGTCGCCCCCCGGCAGCGGAAGCTCGCGCAGGTGTCCGATGCGGGTCATGGCCGATCCTGCCAGGTAAAGCAGCTCGCCGCCCCAAATGCCGCCGTCCGTCCCAAGCCCCATCCCATCGAGCGCGAGTCCGAGCGCCGCCCCCTCCCCATCGTGTTCGGCCAGCACGGCGGCGAGGTGCGCGTGATGGTGCTGGACCGCGATCCTCGGTATCCCCAGCTCGCGCGCATAGTCGGCGGCAAAGGCGCTGCCGAAGAATTCGGGATGGCTGTCGTGCGCCACGCCCTCCGGCGTCACCCCGAGCAACCGGGTCAGATGGCGCACGCTCTCGCCCCATGCCCGGCAGCTGGCGCGGTCGTCCAGATCGCCGATATGGGGCGACAAGAACGCCTGAGCGCCCCGCGTGAGGCACACCGTGTTCTTCAGTTCGGCCCCGCACGCCAGCACCGACGGGCCGGCCTGCGCCAGCGCAATAGGCTGCGGACTGAACCCGCGCGCGCGGCGGACAAAGGCGGGCCCGCCGGATCCGAGCAGCATCACGCTGTCGTCGCAGCGCGCCAGGATCTCGCGATCATGCACGAGAAACACGTCCGCGAACCCCGCAAGCCTGTCCAGCGCCTCGGCGTTGTCCGTCACCAGGGGTTCGCCCGCCGGGTTCGCGCTGGTCATGACGAGGACAAGCGCCGGCGGGCGGCTCAGCCAGTGCGTGCCGGGGGGGCGTCCGGCCGCCTCGTGAAACAGGAGCCAATGGACCGGCGCATAGGGCAGCATCGCTCCCAGCCACGCGAATCCTGCCGCCACGCCGGGGAGACGTCCGTCGCATTCGGGCATCTTGCGCAAGAGCACAATGGGGCGTTCCCTCCCCTCGAGCAGCCTGCGCTCCTCGGGGCCCGCCCACGCGTAGCCTGCAAGCGCCTCGCAGGTGGGGAACATCACGGCGAAAGGCTTTTCGTCGCGTCCCTTGCGCGCCCGCAGCCGCGCGACGGCGTTGGCGTTGCGCGCGTCGCACAGCAGATGAAAGCCACCGGCATCCTTGAGCGCCACGATCTCTCCGCGGGACAGGCGCGCCAGCGCGGCTTCTATCGCGTCGCCGCCGTCCCGGACTCGTGCCTGCGCGTCCACCAGCCGAAGCTGCGGCCCGCAAGCCGGGCAGGCATTGAGCTCGGCGTGGAAGCGGCGGTCATTCGCATCGTCGTACTCGTGGCGGCACGCGGCGCACAGCGGGAACGCCGCCATGCTGGTCCGCCCCCGGTCGAAAGGGAGGGCCGAGGTCACGCTGTAGCGCGGCCCGCACGCGGTGCAATGGGTGAAGGCGTAGCGATGGCGGCGGTTGCCGGGGTCGAACAGTTCCGCCAGGCACTCTGGGCAAACGGCGGCGTCGGGCGCGCTGGCCGTCGCCACGGGCCCGGTCTGGCTTGGACGGATCACAAAGGCGTCCCCATCGGCCGCGGGCGCACATTCTTCGGCGTCAAGGGCATCGATTCGCGCGAGCGCGGGGGCCTCATCGCGCAGTCGCCGGACGAATGCCTCGACCCCGCCGGGGCCCTGCAGCTCGATCTCGACGCCCTGCACGCCGTTGCGGACCCAGCCGGCGAAGCCCATTTCGCGCGCGAGGCGGTAGACGAGCGGACGAAAGCCGACGCCTTGCACCTGGCCGGAAACGCGCAGCCGCCACCGCGCGACGCGCGAGGCTTCCGCGGCGGCCGTGACGTCAAGCCGCACGCGCGCCCGCCTCGATCCAGGCCAGCCACTCGGGAAAACCCTGTCCGCTGGTAGCGGAGACCTCGAGCACGGCAAGGCGCGGGTTGACGTCGCGCGCATAGCCGATGCATGCGCCCACATCGAAGGTCACATAGGGCAGCAGGTCGATCTTGTTCACCAGCATGAGATCGGCGGCATGGAACATGTCGGGATACTTGAGCGGCTTGTCGTCCCCCTCCGTGACCGAAAGAATGACCACCTTATGGTCTTCTCCCAGATCGAAAGCGGCCGGACAAACCAGGTTTCCCACGTTCTCGATGAAAAGCACCCCGCCCGCCTCGAGCGGCAGGCCCTGCAGCGCCCAGCCCACGCGATGGGCATCCAGATGGCAGCCCTTGCCGGTGTTGATCTGAACGGCGGGAACGCCAGCGTTTCGGATGCGCTCGGCATCCCGGGAGCTCGCCTGATCGCCTTCGATCACCCAGGCCGGGATCCGGGCCTTGAGCGCGGCCAGCGTGCGCACGAGAAGGCTCGTCTTGCCCGCCCCCGGGCTCGAGACCAGATTGAGCGCAAAGACGCCGTGGTGCTTAAGGCGAGCCCGATTGCGCCGCGCCTCGCCATTGTTGCGCCCCAGGATCTCCCGCTCGATGCGCAGCCGTTGCACCGCCCCGAGGCCGGGCTCGTGGGCCATCGCCAAGGGGCCGCCGATTGGCGCGGCGCCCCGGCTCGGGCGCACGCCCATGATCAGCGGCCGCCGCCGTTGCCTGTCCAGCGGCTGGTACCGAGCGGTCCGAGCCTCGGGCACGCCATGCCCGCACCCGCATGTCACGCACATGCTAACCGGCCTCCATCTCCACCACGGTGAGCTCGCTGCCGCGCGTGACGGCCACGCCAGGATGCCCACACGCCGGACAAACGTCGTAGCGCGTTGCCAGCGCGACGACTCGACCGCAGCGCGTGCACCGCCCGCGACCCGGCACGACGAGCAGAGTCACGCAAGCCTCTTGGGCAATGCTGCCCGCCAGCACGACGTGCAAGGCAAGCTGCAGCGCCTCGCGGTCCACGCCGGCGAGCTCGCCGACCTCGATGGCAATTCCTGTCACGCGATTGAGCCCATGGGCGCGCGCCGATTCCTCGACGATCCTGAGCACGCTCTCGGCCATGAAATACTCGTGCATGCCGGTCCTTGGCGGGCCGTCGGATCACCGTGGCGCCGCATGGCCCTGGAGGAAGCGGATGATCGCCCGGGCCGCGGCCTCGCTGGTCACCGTCTTGCCCATCCCGACCTCGTACTGGCGCATCCGCGCCACGACGGCCGGCCATTGGTCGGCCGTGTGCTGGAGCGGGCTTGGGAGCGTGTGGCACTGGGCGCACGCCGCACTGAACGCGCGGCCCCCGGGCGAATTCAAGGGCACCTGCGGGCGCGCGTAGGCTGGACTGCGGGCATACTTCTCGAGGTAGGCCGTGATGAGCGCCGACTGCTGCGCCGTGGGTGACGAAAATCGCCCCATCATGCCCCCCATGCCGGCTTGCTCCATGGCCTGCATGCGCGCGTTCATGCGCGCCACCACGCTCGGCCACTGCGCCGCCGTGTGCAGGGACGGGCTGGGCGCCAAGTGGCACTCGCTGCAGAACTGCTCAAACAGCCGCGCGCCCTGGGAGCCGCGATCGGGCAGCAAGCGCGGATCGATGCCTGGCGGGAACGCGTTCGAATAGGCACCGCCCATCGGCCCGCCGTAGGGGCCGCCCATCATCTGCGCGGCGGCGGCCAGACTCACCGCCGCCAGCCCGATCGCCAAAGCGATCCTGGTCGAATGGTAGGCTTGCGCCTTCATGGGTCCCTCCCTGCGTCCTGCCCCGCGTCCTTCCCGTCGAGCCCGGAAGGCTCGACGCTCCCATAAAGCAGTATAGACAAGGCAAGGACGCCCGCGCGCCGCCGCGCGCGCCGGCCTTGCCCGCGCACGGGCCAAACGGCGCTGGCATGACCCCGGCGCCCCATCTATCCTTGATCAAGTATGAGCGCAAGCCCATGGCTTCAGACCTGGGGTGAGCGAATGGTTTTGGTTGATATACGGATACCGCTGGAAGTGATCAAACAGTCCATCGAACAACAGCAACCTGCGCGTCATCGTCAAGGACGGTTTCACAGAGATTCACTATGCCACCGAGGCAGGCGACGGTCGCGAATGCGGCGACCAAGTGCTGGGTAT
>JAJYKK010000100.1 GCA_021788645.1 Pseudomonadota bacterium | reverse complement strand
CGCCGCATTCGCGGTACCGAAGTTGTGCTATGGTGGGACATCAGGCGGCCCCCTGGAACGGATGTCCCGCCCGCATTTTCACCTCCAAGGGAGTGGCGAATAGTCGCCCTATTTCATAGGCGACGGTGATCATGAATATTGCGGATGGCCGCGCCAATGATCGCGCGTCGGCGCCTGGACGGAGATGGGGACCGTTCGCCGCCTGGCGGAAGACGCCACCCTAGGCCAGTGCCATGGCCGTCGAGGCGCTGCTTCGCGATTATCGGGCCGAGAAGCGCCGTTGGCTGGAGGTTCTCGCGCGGGCGGACCGGCGACGGTTCCGGAAGTGCCGCCGCGTGGCGCGCCCACGTTGCCGCGTCAGGAGATTTTCGCGAGGACGGGTGGCACGGCGCTTATTGGCGCATGATCGGATATGACCAAGTTTTCGAGTGCATCGAAGGCAAGGCGCCGACGCCGGGACCTGTTAAAGCCGACGGGCGCAGATGCAGTTTCGTGGTGCCTTGCGCGCGACGGCAAGTCGTTAGGCTGCGCGGCAGGAACCCCATGGCGAAGCCGGCGCGCGAGATCAACCCGGCGTTCAACGGCCGGGTCATCCAGGCGAAGACGCCCGCCGTTGTCGTGGTGGATGATTTCGCCTTCGGCTTCGAGCAGCCGAAGGCACGGCAATCGAACCTTCGCCAGAGGACGGGAGACTCCGAGATCACGCGGCATACGCCTTACCGCACCGCCCGAGCGGGAGCGTTTCGCAAATACCCGGCGGCCGCTCGGAGAGCGCAACGAGATCAAAATAGGGTGGCCACGACCAGCGACCCTGTTCGATCCCATTTTTAGGACCAGAGCTTCCTTGCCCGATCGCAGAGAAATCGACTGGAGCGCCCTCGAGGCGTCCCGCACGGCGCAGTTTGTGCTGCGCGCGGGCCGGTTGGTGTTCGTGAACGCGACCATGGCTGCGCTCTTCGGCTATGACCGGGGCAATCTGCTGGGCAAGCCGCTGGTGGAGCTCGCGCGTGCCGAAGACCGGCCTCGGCTGGAGGAGGCGCTTTCGCGCGCCGGCCGCGGTCTGCTCTGTGAACCCGTCGAAGTGACCGGCGAGCGGGCGGATCGCACGTCCCTCGGGGTCGTCATCGGCTGCGAGGCGCTGGGCGGGCTGGGTGGCGTCATGCTGGTGGGATTCGTCATCGACGTGGGCGCGCGGAGCGCGCGGGAAGACGAGCTGGCCCGCTCGCAGGACATGCTGCGGGTTTTGGCGGCGCATCATGAGCGGGTGCGCGAAGCGGAGCGCAAGCGCATCGCGCGTGAGATTCATGATGAGCTCGGACAGCGGCTGTCGTCGTTAAAAATCGGGGTGGCGGCGCTCGCCTCTCCAGCCCCCGGGGCCGCCCTTTCGCCGGGGCGGGTCCAGCCGATCCTGGCCGCCATCGACGGCATCATCGACACCGTGCGCAACATCGCGGCCGAATTGCGGCCGGCGGTGCTCGACCTGGGCCTTGTTGCGGCGTGCGAGTGGCAGATCCAGGCGCTCGCGCAAAGCGTCGGCATCCGCGTCCACGCCGCGCTCCCGCCGCGCGAGCCGGCGGTGGACGAAGCCTGTGCCACCGCGGTGTTCCGCATCCTGCAGGAATCGTTGACCAATGTGGCGCGCCATTCGCACGCCACCGAGGTTGGGGTGATCTTGCGCGTGGACAGTGAGGGCATTTTGCTGTTGCAAGTCGACGACAACGGCGTGGGCCTCGATCCCGATGCCGTTGACCGCGAAGGTGCTTTGGGTCTGCTCGGGATGCGGGAACGTGCGCTCATGTTCGGCGGCACGTTGGAGATGGGCCCCTCGCGCCTGGGGGGCGCCTGCGTCCGGCTCTCGATTCCCCTGGGTCGTCCGGGGAAGGCCGACTTGCGGCCCGATGGCGATTCTGCTAAATCTTAGGCTAGCGGCTCGGAGGCGGAGGCATGCAAGGGGGCGCGACGGCAGGAGCGAGCCTCTGGCGGCCGCTTCCGTGGGCATCAGGTGCCGCACGCACGGTGCGGCAAACGATTATTATGCGCCCTGCGGGTGATGGAAGCAGCGCACCCGGAACGAGGCGACAAGGAGCCGAGGGATGCAAGACGCACTCACGCGCCCGCTGACTGAGCGTGAAATCCGCAAGCAAATGGAGGCGGCCGGCCAAGTGGAAGGCACCGTTGCCGTCGACTTGGAAGAGATCATCGACGCAGACCGTGATACCTTCCTCACCCTGCTGTCGGAACTGCTGACCGATTCGCCCGATCTGGACGACATCGAGTACGAAGTGCTCGGCGTGGACGACGGGATGCTCCAGATCCATGTGACGGCCGATGCGACCGCTTTGCTCGAGGAGTTGGCCGACGAAGACGACGGCGAGGACGAAGAGGACGAATAGCCGTTCCTTCGGGTTGGCGGGCGCGTGCCGCGAGCCGGCTGTGTCCTGTTGACCGCTTGCCTCGCGTGGGCTATCCCTAGATTAGGGCAAAGCTGCGGCGCGGCCATCGCCGCTATGACCTGGGCAAGCTGCGCCCGGAGCGGGTTCACGCCGAGAATGCCGCGCATCGGCGGACCCTTGCTTGCGCCCGCGTGTCCGGTCATGATCAGAAGGAAGCGGGAGCGGCAGAAACAGGTGCTCGAATGGTACTGCGCCCGCCGTGGGCGGGACGTTCGAGGTCATCGCCGTCTTCAGCGCCCGCCTGTAGGGCAGCCGTTCGCGCAAGAACCAGAAGCTGCTCGACGGCGTGCGGGCCGCTGTGGAGAATGCCCAGTCATGGCGATCGCCCACCGCATCGCGCGCGACCCGAACCACGCGCAGGCCACGTAAAGGCGTGCTCGGACTGCGGCCCCAAACTCGACGTGCCGCCGCTGGCGCGATTAGACGATTGCGAGATTTCTCGCTTCACTCCCTACCAGGAAGTGCGTCGAATCCTGCTTGCTCGTTCTCCGGCGCAACTGAGCGTCAAGAGGGTCGAGTTGGGCACGAAAGTGCGTCAACCGACTGCGGATAAATCCTATGCGCAGATATGCGCAACTGTTTAGGAACAGCGATCGGTGGATGGATCGAAGGATGCCCGGGGATTTCATCCCTTGTGGATCGTGTTGCCGGTGCTGGTGACCGTGGCGGTTGCGCTCGTCGGCGTGATGATCGTGGCGTTCGTCCTCGAATTTACGCGGCCTGCAGAAATGCCCGAATTCTCTCCGTCGCAGGCGATGCCGCAGCTCCAAGGGGGGCATCGGCCATTGGTTCGCCCAATGCCTGCGGCGCGGTGACCCGATGCGTCGCGCAAATCCCCGCGTGGCCCGCCCGGCGACGTCGTTCGCCGGCGTGGCATGGCCGGTGCCCGTTTCCCCTCGAATGCGCATGCGTGGCGCGTGCCGGGCTGCCCGGCCGGTTGGCCGCTTGCCAGGGCGAGAATCCAGCGCTTAGAATGCACGCTTGCGCCTGTGCGTGCCGGTGGCGGGAGGACCGCGCTTCCCTCGTCGGGTCGCCGCCGCCCGGTGGGCGTTGCTTCGGCGAAGGCGGGACCTGGGCGTTCTCCGGTTGTGGCGAGCCGCCAGGCATGTTGGTCTAAGGTGCCGATTTTCGGAGGAAGCGGGGAAGGTAACGGCACAGGCTGAGGGAATGCCGCGCATTCCGGACGCTACCTCCCCGGCCTTGCGGCCGGGGCGCTCCGCTGGACAGGGCTCATGCGCATTTTCCGCACCAAGGTGGCATCCGGCGATGACTTTTGCGATACCGGCCTGAAGCGCTGCTTAAGCGCGTTCGATCTCACGGTTCTTGGGGTCGGCGCCATCATCGGTACCGGGATTTTCGTGTTGACCGGCATCGCGGCGGCGACTCAGGCGGGACCAGCGGTTATTCTTTCCTTCGTGGTCGCGGGACTTGCCTGCGCTTTCGCGGCGCTCGCCTATGCAGAGTTGTCCTCCGCGGTGGGCGGTTGCGGCAGCGCCTACGGCTACAGCTATGCCGCGTTCGGCGAGTTCGTGGCATGGATCATCGGCTGGGACCTGATTCTCGAGTATGCGCTTTCGACTGCGGCGGTGGCCAACGGCTGGGCCGGCTACTTCGAAAACGCGCTCACCGCGATGGGTATTGGCTTGCCGGCCAGCTTGACGATGGGACCGTCGCTGGGCGGCATCATCAATTTGCCCGCCGCCGCCATCGTGCTTGTGCTGATGACGCTCCTCGCCATCGGGGTGAAGGAAAGTGCACAATCGAACGCCGTCATGGTCTTCGTGAAGCTCGTGACCATCGCGGTGTTCATCGGCGTGGCGGCCTTCAACGTCCACCCCGCGAACTGGCACCCGTTCATGCCCTTCGGCTGGTCCGGGACGGGGCCGCAGGGCAAGCCGGTAGGCGTGTTTGCCGGCGCGGCCATGGTGTTCTTTGCGTACGTCGGTTTCGATGCGGTGTCGACGGCCACCGAAGAGGCCAAAGACCCGCGCCGTGACGTGCCCATCGGGATCATCGCCTCCCTCGTCTTCTGTACCGTGATCTACATCGTGGTGTCGGGGCTGCTCACCGGCATCGTACCTTACCGGGTGCTCAACGTGTCCTCGCCGGTGGCCTACGCGCTGCAGATCCTGGGTTACCGGTGGGCCTCGGCGCTGGTGGCGACCGGCGTCATCGCAGGCTTGACGACGGTCATGCTGGTGCTCTATTACGGCCTGACCCGCGTTTTCTTCGCCATGTCGCGAGACGGCTTGCTGTCGCCGTTCTTCGCCAGGGTGAACCCGAAGACGCAGACGCCGGTCCGGGTCATCGTCCTGTGTGGGGTGCTGATTGCGGTGACGGCCGGGCTCATTCCGCTGGGCGATCTGGCTGAACTGGTCAACATCGGGACGCTGGCCGCGTTCGTGCTGGTCTGTCTCGGCGTGGTCATGCTGCGCATCAGGCGTCCGGACATGGAACGGCCGTTCAAGATGCCTCTCAGTCCGCTTTTCCCGGTGCTGGGCGCCCTGTCATGCGGGGCCCTGATGGCCTTCCTGCCCGCCCTCACCTGGATCCGCTTCGTGGTGTGGCTTGCGCTGGGCGCGATCATCTATTTCACCTATTCCTACCACCACAGCAAGCTCGCGCTCAGCGGCGAGTGAGTGCCGGTCGGTGGCCGACCGCGGCATGGCCGACGGTGCCTGGTCGTGCCCGAGCGGCATCGCGTCCCGCGCTTGCTGCGGCGGCCATCCTTGGGCATTCCGCCTCAGGCCTCCCGAGCACGGTGCAGGTCTGCCGGGGCATAGCCCTTCAATCCCTGAATAAGGGGCTTGAAGACGAGCCGGATCCGCGCACGCAAAGGCGGATAACCGCCATTGCCGAGTCTTTCCGGTCTGGCCATGGGCTCGACGGCGGGCGCGCTGGCGGTTTTTTCCACGGGCACCGTCGGCGCGCATTCGGCAATAGACAATCCCCCGTCCGGCTTCGCCGAGTCCGCGCCCCCGCCGCGCGCCGCGTCAATCGTCATGCGGCCCAATAGGCGTTCGATCTTGGCCGCTTCCGTGGTCTTGAGGCGCAGTTGCCTGTACATCAGGGCAGAAAAGATGATTT
>JAJYKK010000099.1 GCA_021788645.1 Pseudomonadota bacterium | reverse complement strand
GTGTACGGGCTTGCCGACGCCCTGATACCCACCTCCTCAAGCGGAAATTGCCCCGGTCGCTGCGGGGGACAAATCCGGCCCTGGCGCGCGCGTGTATTTGTCGTGGCCGCCGCACATGATGGCGCGGGACCAGAAGACAGCGGGCAATGGGTCACCGGAAAACCACCTGCCGGCATAGGGACAGTGCGCACGGCGGGCGCCGAAAGGGTCGCGCGATGATGCGGGCCGCGGGGGACAGGTCCGGGTGTCAGCCGGGCCGGCCCATCGGGGAACTGCGGGATGATTGCGAGCCCGGCTGCCCGTCCGGCAGGGGCGGCGTCAGGTATCCCGCCGGGAGGACAAGCCGGCTCCCGGCGGCGATGCCTTGCGTCAGGCGGAGTAAGGCAATCCGGGGTTGCCTTTCTCCCCGATCAGGCTCGGCGTGTTGAGCGTCACCGGCTCGATCACCTTCTTGTCGCGCAGGTAGCCTGCGACGACCTCCCAGATGGGCTCGCCTGTCGCGCCTTCGTGAACCGGCGCCCAGCCCGCGACCTTGTACGTCTTGTTCGGATCGAGGAGTTTGCCCTTCAATCGCATGTTGGTGATGCGCTTGCCGATGGTCTGGCCGGGGGTGCAGGTATACTCGAGCCCGCCCACCCGGACCATGTCGCCGCCTTGCTGGTAGTAGGGGTCCGGGTTGAAGAGATTGTCGCACACGTCTTCCATGGTCGCGTGGATCTGCGAACCGGTCATTTCCGTGAGGGTGCTGTACGGATAGGTGATCGCCGTCTGGTCCATGACGTCCTCCATGGTGATGGGCTCGCCCGGCAGCAGCGACGTACCCCAGCGGAATCCCGGGGAGAACGCGAGATCCGCCCCCTTGACCGCCATCATGGCATTGAGGATCACTTGATCGAAGGTGCCGTTGAAGTTGCCTCGGCGGTAGAGGAGGCCCTCGGTGACCGCGAGCTTCTCGTTGAGCTTGGATGCGAACGGCGCGCGACTTTTCCGGATGAGTTCGCTCATCGCGGCATCGGCCGGCAACAGGTTCGAGAAGACCGGCAGCAGACGGTATTGGTAGCCCTTGATGCCCCCATCCCGCACGTCGAAGTCGAGCACGGCGAGGAATTTTCCGTTCGAGCCCGCGTTCGTGACGAGCGTCTGTCCCCCGGCATTCTTGACCGCGACGGGGCGGGGTACGCCATCGTGGGTGTGCCCGCCCAGGATCGCATCGATCCCCGAGACACGGCTTGCCATCTTGAGATCGACGTCCATGCCGTTGTGCGACAGGAGCACCACGACCTGCGCGCCTTTCTTGCGCACCTCGTGCACGACGCGCTGCAGGTGCTGGTCGTCGATGCCGAAGGTCCAGTCGGGGACCATGTAGCGCGGGTTGGCCACCGGCGTATAGGGGAAGGCCTGGCCGATGATCGCGACCGGGACGCCGTTGATCTCGCGGATCACGTAGGGCTTGAACACCGGGTCCCCGAAGTCGGCGGTTCTCACGTTTTGCGCCAGGAAGTCGACATGGCCCTTCAGGTCGTTGTCGACGACATGCTTGACGCGGTCTGCGCCGTAGGTGAATTCCCAGTGGGCGGTCATGATGTCGACGCCCAGGAGCTTTTGGGCCTCGACCATGTCCTGCCCCTTGGTCCAGAGGCTGGTCGCCGACCCTTGCCAGGTATCGCCGCCGTCCAGGAGCAGGGCGCCCGGCCGCTGGGCGCGCATGTTGTGGATGAGCGTCGACAGGTGCGCGAAGCCGCCCATTTTCCCGTAAACGCGGGCCGCATGCGTGAAATCGAGATAGGTGAAGGCATACGCCTCCGGCGTGTGCGGCTTGAACCCGAAATATTTGAGAAAATGCTCGCCCACGAGGTGGGGCGGCTGGCCGCTGTGGCTGCCGACGCCGATATTGACCGACGGCTCGCGGAAATCGATGGGCAGGAGCTGGGCGTGGCAATCCGTGAAGTGCAGGAGCGACACGTTCCCGAATTTCGGCAGTTCATAAAAATGGCTGGGTACGTGGCCCGCCAGCACGGCCTCGCTATCGAGTGCAAAGCCGGAGCCGGCGGCTACAGCCAAGGCTTGCAGGAATTCGCGGCGCGTCATCGACATGGGGAACAACCTCCTGAAAAGTGGTCGCATCATGCGACGGCGCATTTCGGGAAGCGACCGCGCACATGATGCATCTGCGTCGCGCCGGGGAGGAAATCGCTGAAGCGGCCCGGCGTATCTACTTAAGGCGTTATTTTATCGAAAGAAATTAGACAACAAAATGGTAGGGATTGACTATCCGCGGCGCACGAATGAGCCGTGCGCGGCGATGAACCGGGCTATGCGGGGCGCGCCCGATGGTGTTGGCTTCTTCCGAATGCTGGCGTTGCGCAGGATCAAGACCCGCGGCGCCTTGCCGAGGCAAGCCCTTCGGGAGTGGACTGAACGGGAGCAGGAGACGAGGGGTCGGCAGTCCGGCGCCGCAACAAAAAAGGGGACACACCGTGTCCCCTTCGATCTAACCCCGGACCCGTATCACTGGCGGAAGACGTCGGCCTTGAGCGGCAGACCGTTGCTCATGTAGGACAGGAAGTACTCGAGATCCGCGTATTGCGCCGAACCGATCTTGTAAGGCGCGGCGCGTACCTTCTTCTGGCAGCCGACGAACCGTTTCTGCAGGGTGAAGAGCTTATCCCCGCCGCGGAAGACCGGCCAATGCGTGGCCTGCCCGATGAACGGCGAGAGGGTCTGGGAGCGCAGGCGCTGGCCGGCATAGAGGTAGTGGCAGGTCGCGCAGGCGAAGTTCATCTGTCCCTCGCGGCGGAAGAAGAAGTCCTTGCCCTTCTGATAGGCCGCCCGGGCGCCCGGGCTGTCCACCTTGACGTTCATGAGCATGCCGTCGGACAGCGTGCGCGCATAGGAGTCGAGCACCCCGAGGGTCTTCATGTCGCCCAGCTTGTAGGGCTTCTGCCCATTCTTCACCCGGCACTGGTTGAGCGCCATCTCGAAGTCGACGACCTGCTTGAGCTTGGGATCGTAGTAGGGGTAGTTCCCCACCACGTCCTTGCCGCCGTTGGGAAAGCAGCTTGCATAGGTCTTCCCGTTGGGGAAGGGCGTATCCCACATCTTCTTGCCCTTGTCGACGACGTTGTCGAAGGGCGGAAACTCCATGATGTTCTTGTATTGGCTCATGGCGTCCGCATCGAAGGCATAGACGCCATACACATAGTTCTTGAGCTTCACATTGGGATACTTGTGCTGGAAATATGCCCGCATCTGCGAGAGGTCCTGTGCCGGGGCGGCATGGGCCGGCAGGGCGCCCAGCAGCGACGCTGCGCCCAGAAGTGCCAAAAGTACCTTGTTCATCGAGCCTCCTTTCCTCAAGACGGTGGGGGGCATGCGCAAGAGGCGCTGCCCCCTCGGTTCTTCTAGCTGGCGGCGATCGTCGCCGTGCCGGACGCGCTCTCGCCCAGGTTGTCGACCCAGCTGATGACCAGCTTGTCTCCGGCCTTGGCGCCCTTGACGCGGAAGGCGAGGAACGGATTCTTCGAGATCGCGATGCCCCACTGCGCCGAGAGCACCGTCTTCCCGTTGACGGTGGCGGTCACGTTGGTGATGAAGTGGGCGGGGATGAGCTTGCCGGTCGCCTTGTTCTTCACGAGCCCCGTGTCCTCGGGATGGAGCATGAGGCATTTGATGTCGGCGTAGCCACCATTCATCACCGCGCGGATTCTGATGTTTCCCATGTTTGTCGGATCCTTAACTCTAGTGTTCGTCGATTAGCCGCCGCAGCCGCCGATGGTGACCTTGACCTGCTTGGCCGCGGTATAGGTGCGGCCGCCGGAGGTCACGAAGGCGCGCACCATGGAGGTTTCCTTCATCTTGATGCGGGTCGTGACGTAGGGTTCCATGCCGTTCTCGAGCGTGAAATCGGCCGCCAGCGGATCCGGGTTCTTGTCGACGACGAGCTTGATCGACTGCACATTGGGCAGCGTGCTCGACACCTCGATCTGGACGATGCGGGCATCCTCGGCGATGTCGGGTGCGTTGATCGTGATCTGGTTGCTGTTGGCGGCGCCTGCGATCCCCAGGAGTTTCTCCACGGCGGGCAGCGAGGTGGCGCTGAAGGCGCCTTTGTTCCAGGCCGCGAAGGCGCGTGTCGGCAACAAGCCGGCCGCGAGGGAGACGCCCAGCGCCCCTGCCGTGCCGGTGCCCTGAATGAATTTTCTGCGATGCTCGTTCATCTTCTCTATATCTCCGTGGTGTCGATCAAAGCCCGTAGATGAAGTCGGTGACTTCATCGATCTCATGCGGGGTCAGAATCTTGTTCAGGCCGAAGGGAGGCATGGCCGTGCTCGGGTTGAAGCGCATCTCGTCGTAGATGTGCTCGCGCAGCACCGCCTTGTCGGGGTAGCGCAGCTTCATGTTGATGAGCGCGGGGCCGATGGTGCCCGCGGCCACCGCATCGGGCTGGCTGGGCATCGCATGGCAGGCCAGGCAGTTCCCCTTCGACCGGTCGAACGCGATGAGCTTGCCGGGCATGTTCTTCTCCAGCAGGCAGCCGCTGTCCTTGACCCCCGTCTTGCTGGCCGCCGCGGCGGCGTCCGCATGAGCCGCGCCGGCGGCGCTCAAGGCAAGGCCCATAGCCAGGATGAGCGAAGTGCATTTCAACATGTCACCTCCAAATATTTTTTCTGAGTCCTATCACCGCGGCGATTCCATCCCCGCCGAATGACATATCCATGAGCGGATGGTGAAAGGATACTTAAAAAAAATCGTCTTATGCAAGTATTTTTTTGAGAAAAGGCTTGTATTTTCAAAGGGTAGTACACTTGTACCAGTCTTCGTTGGTGCGTTAGCAGGAGCGAGACAGGGTCTTAGCTCACGGCGTGAGGCGCGCGGGCATCGGCCAGCGACGCCCGTTTGCGCCCGTCCCTTGGAGATCGAGCCGCGGCCTCTTGGGTTGGGGCGGGTTGAGGGACTTCTCGAGGGCCGCGCGCCGGCGCAGGGTCCTGAGCTCCGCCTCGACGATGGAGCGCTGGTAGAAGTTGCCGTCGCCGCTGCGGCTCGCGATCGAGAGCTGCTCGATGGCGGCGCTCAACTCGTGCAGATGCTCGTAGGCCTTCGCCAGCGCCTCGTGTTCGAGCAGCAGATGGCCTTGACGGGCGTAGCATTGCGCCTCCAGCCGGTAGAGCTGAGGATCGTTCGGAAAGGCCGCGAGCGCCGAGTGGGTTGCCTCAAGGGCGTCTTGGATCCGCTGGAGCTTGAAGTCCGCGCGGATCTCGCCGAAGCGCAGGGCGCGATGGGCGGGAAACCGCGGCACGGCCGCGCGATAGATCGCGAGTGCGCCCTGGACGTTGCCCAGGCCTTCGGCGATCATCGCGCGCAGATTGTCGATGATCGGGTTGGCGGGGCTGGACTGGGCGAGGCGTGCCGCCTCATCGGCGGCCTTCGCGTACTGGCCGTCGCGGAACAGCGCATAGGACAGGCCATAGAGGGTGGCCGGCCGGCTCGTGTACCGGCCTTGGGCCAGCGCGTCGCCGAAAATCTCGATGGCCTGTTCGGCCGGGACCGCCATGACG
>JAJYKK010000040.1 GCA_021788645.1 Pseudomonadota bacterium | reverse complement strand
CTGCCGTCTTGCAGATCGCTGCAAGTTGAGGCGGCACATCAGCAAGTATGGCGCGGGTGACTTTCACTTCTTTTCTCGTTTAGCTTGACGCAGTTTTGATGCCTTGCTGCGGTAAGGCACTGGTGGCAGGGAACTTCTCGTTATGCTCTTTGACAGCCTTGCGCATTTCCTTGTACTGCCGCTTTGCCTCAGCACAATCCGGGTCAATTCCATCGACGGCAATACCTGCGCCGAGGCAATACTGCTCCATCGCCGAGACTTGCGATTGCAGGTCGTCTTTCTGCCCGTGGCTGGGTACGCGGCAATAGACCACCGTCAGGCGCTTCTCGTCCGCCTTGCCAAGAATGCCGCGAACGTCATCCTCGTCGAAGTAGCGATGCCCGGAAGGCAGACGCTTGTTTTTAAGCAGCCCGTCGCGCTCCCGCCGGCGAACGGTTGAAGCTGATCGACCTATCCGGCGGGCGAAGTCGCTGATGTTGCGGTGCTTGTCCATTTATATAATTATAGAAAGATATGAACAAGATTAAAGGATCAGTTAAAACCTCCTTTCAAGATTCGCAGGCCGCGAGACAAGCTCAGGGTCGCTCAGCCGCGCGGTGTGGCGCATTATATCAAGCCCTCCGAACGGAATGCGCGTTGCCGCTGAACCTCCCCATGGCTAAAGCCAGGAGGTTCTGAAGGCAGGCATGCGAGGGGCATCCGGGCTCTCGGGGTTTATCCCTGCAGCATCCCGGTGGAGGCCTCGCACAAACCTTTTCTTACGCGCGATCGACTCTGACGGCATAGCCACCGTGGGGTTGCCCTTGGGCAATCCGCTTGTCGATTGGTGATGCCGGCACACTCCCGCGCGTTCTAGTAGCGGTTCCGCAACTGCCCAGCCCTCTTCGAGCCGGGACGAACTGTGCCCGTCTTCCGTGGCGTGCTTCGCCAGGAAGGCGCTATAGCAATCCCGCTGCACGATGACGTCGTCCCCACCGAGGCGGTGCCAACGCTGCGACAGCGGCTTCTTGGCGTTGGCAGCTGCCGAGACAGACACCCGTCTCAAAACGGGTAGCCCTTGGAACCGGTGTCTCGCACCGGCCGACTCGGCACCGACGGCTAACCCGCCGGCGGTGGCACGGGCTTGCGACGCAACACCCACTGCGCCATCGCCTTGATCTGCGCATCCGAAAGCTGAGGGTGCGCCGGCATCGCCACGCCGCCGGTATACTGCGACCACTTGCCGCTGGACCCGTCCTTGATGGCCTTGCTCAGGATGGCGACCGCATTTTCCTTGCCTCTATACCGGTAAGCCACCCAGCCATATGCGGGTCCGACGAGCTTCTGGTCGACGGCATGACAGGCAAAGCAGCCCGCAGCCTGCATCTGCGCCCGGACGCCCGCCATGGCGACAGGGCCGCTTGGTCCGTTCATGGACGAGGTAGCCGGTGCCGCGCCGGCCGGCGGGGAAGGCGCGGCCGCGGGCGGTGCGGTCCCCGGCGTAGGCGGCGCGCCGGGGACCATCGAAGGGGCGGTCGAGGACGGAGGGGGAGGAGGCGGCGGCAAGGCCTTCTTGCCGCAGGCCGAGAGCGCGAAGGCACACGTCATCAGCAGAACGATTCGGCGCATAGCAAAGTCCTTATGGATTAGGCAGACCATACTTCTTCTCGTGCCACGACGGGATACCGCACAAGGCTTTCGCCCCCCGTCGGCACGCGCGCGGGCTGTGCAGACGCACGGGCCTGGACGGGCGGCGATTACATCCTCGGGGCTTCCCGGCAACAGAAATCGTCTCATTGATGGGTCGCGACCACCCGCCCGGCGGGTTGCTTGGCGAATCAGAATAATTTAGGGTTTAGCAGACACCCCCGCACCAGGCAAGGTCCACGGCCTGGCTTCCCATGGGTGCCCTAGCGGGCTGCGCGCGGGCGCAGCCGCGGGCCGCCCCAGGCCGCCAGCAGATAGATGAGGAAGCTGATGCCGGCAATCCACGTACTGGCCGGATAGCCTATGTAATAGGACGCCGCGATGCCGCCCCAGGTCTCCGCCAAGCCGATCAGGGCGGCGAGAAGGAGTCCGCCCTCGACGCTGCGGGCGAGCACGCGCGCGGCGGCGGGGGGGCCGATCAGCAGCGAGAAGATCAGCAACGCCCCGATGACCGGGACACTGATGCTGACAGCCAGCGCCAGCAGCAGCACGAACACAACCCCCAGGGCCCCCACCGGCACGCCGCGCCCACGCGCCGCATCTTGGTCAAGGCTGGCCAGCCGGAGCGGGCGATAGATGAGGGCCAGCACCACGAGCACGCCGAGCGCGACCCCGGCCGAAAGCCACATTTGTGTGCTGCTGATCCCGACGATGCTGCCGAAGAGAATGCCGATGGCCGCCGCTGCATTGGCCGTGTAGAGGTTCAGGAACAGCACGCCGAGCCCCAGGGCGAACATCAGGACCATCCCGATGCCGACATCGCGCTCGCCCACGCGGCTTCCCAGAAGGGCGAGCCCCACGGCGGATGCCAGGGTAAAGGCGAACAGCCCCAGGTAAGGACTCAGACTCAGCAGGATGGCCCCGGCGGCCCCGGCGAAACCCACGTGAGACAGCGCATGGGCGGCGAAGGCTTGACGTCTCAGCAGAACAAAATAGCCCATGGGGGCGGACACCAGGGCGATCGCGCTGCCGGCGAACACCGCATGGCGCATGAAGGCATACTCGAGCCCGAGGATCACTTGCACCCCTCGCAGTGGGGACAGCAGTCGGTGAGTTCAGGAATGAAGCCGCGGTCGGGGTGGACGAATATCCGTCCGTCGACGCGGGTCGCCCGCATCGGCAGGCCGTAGAGCGCGCTCAGGACATCCTCCCGCACCACGTCGTCCACGCTGCCCAGCCGCCCCTGCCCATTCGCCATGTAAAGGACGAGGTCGATGTATTCGAGCAAGGGGTTGAGATCGTGCGCGCTCATCAGCACCGTGATGCCCCGGTCGAGGCATAGCCGCTTGGCCAGCCGCAAGACGGCCTGCTGCCCGCCCTGATCGAGGCTCGCCAGCGGTTCGTCCAGCAGGAGGAGTTGCGGGGCGTTGACCAGCGCCTGGGCGATGCGCACGCGCTGACGCTGCCCGCCGGAAAGCTCCCCGAGCGGGCGCTGCGCCAAGGCGCCCGCTTCGGCCGCCTCCAGCGCCTCCAGCGCATGGTTACGCTCCCGCCGCCGGTGAAGCGGAAAGCCCCAGCGCTCGCCTTGAAACGCAGCAGCCACCGAGGCCACCGCGCTCAAGTGCAAGGACATCTCGGGCGGCTCGCCCTGGCTCACATAACCAATCGAGGCCCGTACCGCGCCGGGGTCCCGGCCGAGGACCTCGAGGCGGCCCTCGGTCCTGCGCGCAAGGCCGAGCAGACATCGCAGGAGCGTCGTCTTGCCGGCCCCGTTGGGCCCCAGCACGCCAACGAGCGCACCACGAGGCACGGCCAGATCCAGCTGGCTGAAAACGGGCCTTGCCCCGAGGCGGCAGCCCAGGGCATGCGCCTCAATGGCCCATTTGGTCATGGCCGGACGCCATTGAGCGCAGCCGCCAGCAACCGCAAGGTCGCGAGCTGCCACTGCGGGTACGGCAAACCCGGGGGGGCGAATTCCGCCACCCCCACGACCGGAATATGCGCCTCGCGCGCGAGCGCCGTCAGACGCTGCGTGAGCGGACTTTGCACCTGGGCGTTGTAGACGAAAAGGCCGACCGCATGCGTGCGCAGCGAGCGCTCGAAGGCGACTACCTCCTGCGGGCTCGGCTGCGTATCATTCATGACGTTCTGCTGGACGCGCCGGTTGACCGCACGATAGCCCAGCGTCCTCAGCATGTAGCCGAACACGGGTTCGGTGCCGGTGACCGCCAGGTTGGGGTGGGCCGCAATAATGGCCTCGATCTGCCCGTAGACGGGCAAGAGCTGCTGAGAGAACGCCGCGAGGTTCGCCCGGAACTGGGCGGCGTGCGCCGGGTCGAGGCCGGCAAACACTGCAGCCAAGCGAGCGGCCGTGATGAGGGCGACCCGGAGATCATAAAACACGTGCGGGTTGCGGTCGGACATGATGAGATTGCTCGCCAGGTCGGCTGCCACCACCACCTGCCGCCGCGGGTTGGGGCTGGCAAGGAGCAGCTTCTGCATCCAGGCGTCGTAACCGAGGCCGTTCATGACGACCACCTGCGCGCGCGCCACCGCAACGGCCACCGAGGGCATCGCCTCGAACAGATGCGGGTCGATCCGGGGACTGGCAATGATGCTGCGCACGGCCACATAGGGACCGCCGATGGCCTGCGCAATCTCGCCGTAGGTGCTCTCAGCCGCCACCACCGCGATGGGCGCGGCCTGCGCCCCCCGGGCGACCAGCAAAAAGAGGAACAATGCCAGGATACGGCGCGATGCGCGCATGCGGCCTCCGTGAAGGTGCTCGACGAGATTGACCGAAAACCCGCTATTCTTCGACGGTTGTCGGCTTCCTGTCAAGGCTGCGCACCGAAGGCACAAGCAGGAGGCGGCCGGCAAACGTCGGCCGCCCTCATCTGAGGCCTTAGACCATGATCATGGGGAGGTCGGCCAGGCGGTACTTTCCGGTCTTGACGGCGCGGGCAAGTTTGCCCGGCGTTTCCGTCCGCAGCACGCGCGCCAATTTGTGCTTGATCGGCTTCCACTGCTTGTGGATCGGACAAGCGGTCTCGTCGGTGCACTCCTTCAGGCCAAGCAGACAGGTATCGGTGAATTGCGGTCCTTCGAGGTGCAGCAGGATCTGCATCAGATCCACTTTTTCGACCCCCTCGCGCAGGCAGAAGCCGCCGTTGCGGCCCCGCGAGGAATACAGCAGACTTCCCCGCACGAGGGCTTGCAGCACCTTCGCGAGATAAGGCGCCGGCACGTTGAGCTGCTCGGCGAGCTCGCGATTGAGCACGAACGTCCCGTGCGGCTGCATCGCCATCAGGATAACCGCCTGGATCGCATATTGGCTTGCTCGAGAAAGGATCATTCTACGGGTGGCTCGACAGTAATGGGCTCAAACGCCGGATGCGCCGTCGCCGCATCGGCGGCTCACGATCCACAAAGAAGAGTTACGCATCCAGAAGTTTTATTATAGCAGAAGCATGTGGGCTGTATGCGTCTTCGCTCATTATCTTGTCATAACAGCTTGAGAAGTCGCTGGCCAATCGGGCATCTTGACGGCATCTGCCGAAGCAGGCGAAATCTTGGCGCGAGCAGCCGGGCAGCCGCCGCCGCGAGCGACTGGGTGAAACCCGCGGTTCGCCGTTGCGCCCCCCCGGCCGCGCAACGCCGCTTCGGCAACCACCCGCCGGCAGCGCCTGCTAGGCGCTGCCGGCGCCTGGGTAGCCTTGTCTTGCGAAATGCGCGTCGAGCGCGCGGATCCACGCCGCGCGCTGCGCCTCACCGGCCCAGGCGGCCTCGAAGCTATTGCGCGCCAGGGTGTACCAATCCGCCGCAGACAAACGTAGCGCGCCCGCCACGGCGCGGATGTTGTCGTTGAGGTAACCGCCGAAATACGCCGGATCATCGCTGTTGATCGTCACGCACAACCCCGCCCGCAGGAGCGCCGGCAGGTTGTGGGCGGCCATCTCCGGAAACACCCGCAACCGGACGTTGGACAACGGGCATACCGTGAGCGGAATGCGGCTCGCGGCGAGGCGCCTCACCAGTGCCGGATCCTCTAGGGCGCGCACGCCATGATCGATACGGCGCACTTTGAGAATATCGAGCGCCTCCCAGATATAGGCGGGCGGCCCTTCCTCGCCCGCATGCGCGACCGCCGGACGCCCCAGCGACCGCACCCGTGCGAAGACCTCGGCGAATCCGGACGGGGGATGGCCGAGCTCGGAAGAATCGAGTCCGAAACCATCGATGGCATCGAGATGGGGTTCGGCCTGGGCCAGCGCGGCGAAGGCCTCGACCTGGCCCAAATGGCGCAGGAAGCACAGGATCAGCCGACCGCTCAAGCCCAGGGCGCGCCCGCCCTCCTCCAGCCCGCGCCGCAATCCGTAGAGCACCGTCTCAAACCGAACCCCCCGTGCCGTGTGGGTCTGGGGGTCGAAAAAAATCTCCGCATGCACGACCCCGTCGGCAGCCGCGCGGCGCAGATAGGCCACCATCAGGTCGTAAAAATCCTGTTCGGTGCGAAGCACCGAAGCGCAGGCGTAATAGAGGTCAAGAAAAGACTGCAGATCCCGAAAGCGGCATGCGGCCCGCAGCGCCTCTGCGCTCGGGTAGGGGAGGGCCACACCATTGCGCCGGGCCAGCGCCATCACCAGTTCAGGCTCCAGCGTGCCTTCGATGTGCACATGCAGCTCCGCCTTGGGCATGCCGCACGCGAGTGCGATGACCGACGCCTCCGAGCCGCTCTCGGCCCCGTTCGATGGGCGGCGGTGCATCAGCGGCCCTTGTGCAGCCCGAATTTCGTGCGCACGCTCTGCGCCATGTTCTTCAGCATGGCGAGCTTCGGGTGGGCCCCGTCCCGCTTCTCGATTTCCTCCAGATAGGTTTGCGCCGCCTGCCAGTAGAGCGGCTCCATGCCGGCGCGCTGCAGCAGCGCAAGACACGCCTGCGCCGCGTTGGCGACGATGCGAAGATTCTCGGGCAACTGTTCGGCCGCTTTCATCAGCGCGTCGGCCGCCCCCTTGAGATCTCCCTTCTGCGCCAGCAGCACGGCATCGTTGTTGATCTGGATGACTTCTGCATCGCTCTTGCGGGCGATCTCCTCGCCCAGCTCGGCCCGCCCCATCGCAGTGAGAATCTTCTGGGCCCTGGCAATGAACGCCTCGCTTCCCTGATGCTTATGCAAGATCGCCATGCCCGCCTCTTCCTGTCCGGCGGCGAGGTGGGCGTGGGCCAGCTCGAGACGGGCATCCATCCCCGGGGCGAGCTCGTGCTCGCTCACGAGCGACTCGGCGCGCGCAAGTGCGGCCGCCGCCTCATCCGCGTTGCCCGCCTTGGCGTGGGCGAACGATTCGACGAGCGTCGTGCGGTAGTCCGCATAGGGGTCCGCAAACAGCTTCCGCGCGCCTTTGAGCGTCGAGATCGCCTCCTTGGCCCCCCCGCTGTCCGCCTGCACCTTGGCCAGGGAAAGGTAATCGTCCAGCTCCTTGATGGCCCCTCCCCGATCCACGACCGTTTGCAGCGCCTCCTTGGCAAGGTCCGCCTGCCCGGCGTCAGCCGCGAGCTGTCCCAGCTTGCGAAAACGCACCACGCGATTAGGCGAACGTTTCGCCGCCTCGTGAAGCACCTCCACCGCGCGATCCATGGCGCCGCTCTCGGCCTCCACCTCGGCCAGGAGATCAATGGCCTCGATGTAGTGCTGCGACTCGCTCACGAGCTCCGCCAGGACTTCCTTGGCGGCGTCGAGCTCCTGCCGGGCACGCAGGGCCTTCGCCAATCCCATCTTGGCCCACGGCACGGCGCGCGAGGTGAGCACCTCCTCGTAAAGCGGCTGCGCCTCTTCCGCCCGGCCCGCCGCGATCAATAGCTCCGCCTTGAGCCGCAAGGCGTCCAGATGATAGGGGCTCGCCTTGGCCAGCAACAGGTCGCACGCCCCGAGCGCGCCATCCAGATTGCCGGCGTCGAGCGCGCGATGAATCTCGGCGAAGGCGGATTTCTTTTCGCGGATGCGATAGAGGCGGTCCATGATGAGCGCCGCGGAGAAGGGCTTGATCAGGTAATCATCCGGCGCCAGTTCCGCCGCCGCCACGACCCGTTCGTAGGAACGTTCCCCGGTCACCATGATGAAAACGCTGGACGATGGCAGCAGGCCGGCATGACGGATCGTCTCCAGAAGCTCCTGGCCATTCATGGTACCCGGGGCGAGCATATAGTCGCACACCAGCAGCGCATAGCGCATGTTCTTGATCCGGAACAGCGCGTCCGCCGCGCCGGAGGCGATGTCAATCGCGGTAAAGCCCAAGTCGGCCAGCACGGTGCGCAGCGCTTGCCGCGCGGTCGCGCTGTCATCGATCACCAAGGCCCTTTGGCCGGTAAAATCGCTCATCGATCCCTGCAAGGAATTGTCGTGGCCGACGGGCATCGGGCAAATCGCCTCGCGCGCGGCCTCGCCTATTATCGCGCAAGTTAGCAGATAATAAAGAAGATTTTGGCGTGCGACCGGGCGGCCGCCGTCGCCTGCGGCACGCAAATGGGGCGCGGCGCACCGCGCGAGCGCTGGCGCTATCCGGAAACGGCTCGAGGCCGCCTTGCAGTGGCGCGAGCCTGGCAGGCCCGGCACCTTGGCCGCGCAGATCCGCGGGCGCGCCGACTTGGATCAGGCGGCCGGCGTCCATGCCCATGATCCGGTCGGCTTTCCGCACGCCCGGAAGGCGGTGGGCAATGACCCGGCTCGTACGCCGTTCCATGGCGGCTGCCAGCCCTGGCCGCACCAGGACTCCCGATTCCGCATCCGGCGCGCCCATCGCCTCATCATAGGGCGCAGCCGCAGCGGCGTACCCTTCAAAATCGTCCGCGCAATCGCAATGCGTTGACGCCGCGTCCGTGACAGGCGCATCCCGCGCCCGCCGACAAACGTCCGGAAGCCTTCGGGCAGAGGTTGCGTGAACCCACCCACCGATGCCGCGCGGCCCCGCCTGCCCCTAGGCGAAAGCGGACGCATAGAGGCGCCTGAAGTCGAAGCTGACCCCCTCCCCGGTTTCGAGACCGGCAAGGATCCGCTGGACTTCCTCCCGCAACGCGGCCGCCTCGCGGGGAGCAAGCGGCGCCAACAGCCAATCAAGCTCTACGGCGTCGAAGACGCCGCATGCCGCCGCTGCGCCCGCAAAAACGAAGCGGATTTCATGCCGCGTCACGGCGACCTGGCGATACGACGCATCATGCAGCAGATGGGCATGAACTACTCCGCCCAAACGGCCGCACCCGCTATGGGTAGAGTTTCTGGTGGGGCCGCCGTGGCGACCTCCCCTGGTCTGCCCCAGACCAAAACTCGCCTTCGAGGAGCCCGCGCAAGAGGGTCCTTGCCGCGTTCTCGTCCCGGCCGCAGACGCAACCGCAGGAGCATCGGTGCGTTCGCTCCGACAGTTCCTTCTTGACGAGGGCGCCGCAACGATGACACCGCTGCGTCGGCTTCACCCGTCGGGTGTTCGCCATGGTGAACCAAGCACCCGCTTCTTCCGCTTTGTACTTGAGCATCCCGATGAGCATCGAAGGCGCGGCATCGAGAATGCCGCGGTCGAGTCCCGCTTTCGCCGCCGCCCCATCAGTGTCCATATAAACAAGCTGCATCACTGCACGTTTGCACGTAGTTACCACTTCGTCTTCGTGACAAAGTACCGTCGCAAGTGCCTCACGGCGGAGATGCTGGATCGACTAAAGCAAATCGTGACGGATTTGTGCGAGTCCTGGGGAGGCCGGCTCGTCGAGATGAACGGCGAAGCGGACCATGTTCACCTCCTCCTGGAGATGAATCCGAAGGCCGCGCCGTCGGTGGTGGCCAACAACTTCAAGACCGTGACGAGTCGATTGCTGCGCCGCGACTACGGCGCGCATCTTAACCGGGTCTATCGGAAACCGGTGTTGTGGAGCCGAAGTTATTTCGTCGCATCTTGCGGTGGTGCGCCGCTCCCGGTGATCAAGCACTACATCGAGCGACAAGAACGCCCCCAATAGCAGCCCTGCGGGCTGCGCGCCTTTCACGCCCCAGCCTTCTCGCATTCGCTCGGGAGGAAGGTCTATGGGGGGAAGCACTAGGCGCGGCTTGGTAGGACGAACGCGTGGCAACCGGATCCGTGCGGCCGTGTTCGGGCTGCGGCGTCGAAAGGCCGCCCTTCGGGGGCGGCAAGAAGGCCGCGGGCGCATCCCTAGCACCGCACGAGATCGGTGTGGCCAAAGCCCTTGGTGTAGTCGAGCAGGGAGATCACCACCGGCGTGAGGCGGAATATGCACACCTCCGCAGGCGTCGGCATGGGCAGGGGAAGCGACGCTTGCTGCGGATACTTGCGCATCAGCAGCTGCAAGGCCTTGTCCGCTTCGGCCGGATCATCCACGCGTCGCGCGTGCGCCGCCATGGAGAGCCCGCTGATTTCCATCACCTGCGGACTATCATGATCAATCGTGAGCGACACCCTGTCGTCCCGCGCGAGATTGGCCGCCTTCTGGCTATCCGGCGCGCACAGGAAATAAAGCGCAAGGCCCTCGTTCGCATAGCCCACGGTCGTCGCCTGTGGCCAACCGTCCGGCCGGAGCGTCGCAATCGTCATGGTTCGGTGTTGACCCAGCAGCGTCAAGATTTTCTGCCTGATGTCGTCATCCATCGTCGCTCTCCCCGAATTCGCGCCCTCATCGGTGTCTTCATGATAGTCGAGCCCAGCGCGAGCGGTCTCCAGCCGCAAAAGCAGTGCCGACCGACGGCCCGCGCGAGTCGGCCGGAGGCGCGCCTTTTGCGCCCGTTCTCGCGCCACCCGGGCGCGCGGGCAAGCGTCCGCTTAGGCAGACGCGGTGCACGGCGCGCCGCACGTCGCCGCCCGGCCCTAAAAGGCGCATCACGCAGGAGTGTGCGCATGGTAGCCGTACCCCACCAGGTTAGGAATGATTCGGGAACGGCTGGGCGATAAACGCGGCACGCATTCCATTGCTGGCGTTCGGCACCCGCTCATGACGTTTTTGAGACTGTCCTAGGCCTATCCCGGAAGACTGTCAGACGCTCAAGTCGAGTTGTATGCTTTGCAACCTGGCCCGCCGACGCCCCAACACCGCGCCAATCCTCTCTTTTAGGGAGATGTCCCGAACTATTATCAGATAACCAGATCCAGACATCTTGATATAAGAACAAATATTAGTTTAAGATTCCGGGTGGGGAGCGCATTCCGCAAACACCAGCCGCTTGAAGATTCCTTTCTAAGACAGAGAGGGCCGGCAGCGCATTTAGCGGATCGCGGCGCAGGACCGGGATGGGGAGGCCTTCTGCAGCGGCGGTGAGATCCCCCGAAAAACAACGAACAATAAATCCAAGCACCGAAAACCATGGTCAAGCATGCACCCGGCACCTTGAAGAAGATCTCTGTCCGCAACGCCCGGCTCGGGATGTTCATCCACGAGCTGTGCGGCAGCTGGATGGACCACCCGTTCTGGAAGGCACGTTTTCTCCTGGACGATCCGCGCGAGCTCAAGCGCCTGAAGTCGTGCGGCATCCGAGAGATATGGATCGACACCGCCAAGGGGCTCGACGCCGTGCCAAGCGCGCCCACCGTCAGTCTGGAAGCCGAGGAGCGCGAGGTGGAAAGCGTGCTTCGGGAGGTGGTCAGAGAAGAGCAGGCGAACGCCGGCGCGCCGTGCCCGTTCCATGAGGAACTCGAGCGCGCCCGTGCAGTTCACGCCCGGGCAAGGCAGAAAGTCATGTCCATGTTTCAAGACGCTCGCATGGGGCAGGCGCTGCAGATCGGCGGGGCACTGAGCGTCGTCGACGACATCGCGCAGTCCCTCTCCCGCAACACGACCGCCTTCCTGACCCTCGCCAGGCTCAAGAGCAAGGACGATTACACTAATCTGCATTCGGTCGCGGTCTGCGCCTTCATGACGGCCCTGGGAATACAGCTTGGGCTGACCGGTGAAACGCTGCGAAGCGCGGGACTGGCCGGCCTGCTGCACGATATCGGCAAGATGACGATCCCCGATTCGGTGCTCAAGAAAACGGGAACGCTGAGCGACGAGGAGTTCGCCCTCGTCAAGACCCATCCCAGGCGCGGATGGGAGATGCTGCGGCAGGCCGCGCATGTCGACGAGATCGTTCTCGACGTGTGCCTCAACCATCACGAGCGCATGGATGGGAGAGGCTATCCCGGGCCGGTGCCGGGCAAGGAATTGTCGATCTTCGCACGCATGGTCGCGGTATGCGACGTCTATGATGCGCTCACCTCCGACCGCTGCTACCGGCGCGCCTGGTCGCCTGCCGAGACGGTCCGCAAGATGGCGGAGTGGCTGGACGGCCATTTCGACCAACGCGTCTTCTTTGCCTTCGTCAAAGTCGTCGGCATCTACCCTACAGGCACGCTGGTCCGGCTCACTTCCGGCCGCCTCGGCATCGTCACCGATCAGACCGCATGCAATCTCCTACTGCCCATCGTCAAGGTCTTCTTTTCGGCGAACGCCAATGCCCCCATCGCCCCCGAACTCGTCGATCTCTCCGCCGCCCAGGACGCGATCGTGAGCGCCGAGGATTCCGCCCAATGGGGCTTCGATTGGACGGCGCTGCTGGGCCTCGCCTAAGGCCGATCCCGGCCTCACGCGTCGATGCGCGGCGACGGCGGGGAAGGGCCGCTCAACAGTCGGTCGATGGCGCTCATCAGCTCCTTATAGCGAATCGGCTTTGCGACGTACCCGTCGCAGCCGGCAGCACGCATTTTCTCCTCGTCGCCTTTCATGGCAAAGGCGGTCAGCGCGATGATCCGGATGTCCGCGGTGCGGGGATCGGCCTTGAGCAGGCGCGTCGCCGTCAATCCGTCCATGCCGGGCAGCTGGATATCCATGAGAATGAGTTCGGGATGATGGGTCCGTGCCGCCTGAAGCCCGCTTTCGGCCTCGAAAGCCTGCAGCACCTGATGGCCGGCTTTTGCCAGCACCAGCGCCGCAAGCCGCATGTTGGCCGGATTGTCCTCAACGACCAGGATGCGTGCCATGCGCGAGATCCCCCGCGGCGCTCCGGACATTAACGGCCCGCCTCACTTCATTCAGGAAGTGTCGGCGATCAAATTTCGATTTCTCCAGAATGTTCTGGACATACCCGTTCAGCGCCGTCCGCTCGGCGACCGTGGTTTCCTTCGCCGTCACGATGAGAATCGGCATGCGCTCCAGCGAGGGATCGTCCTTGAGCGCCTCGACGACGTCGAAGCCGCTCACCTCCGGCATCATCAGGTCGAGCACCAAGAGGTTGGGATGCTCGCGCCGGGCCGTTTCGATCGCCTCCGCTCCGCCGTAGGCCTCCAGCACCTCCATGCCGTCCGCCTGCAAATAGTTGGCGAGCAGACGCACCGTCTTCTCGTCGTCGTCGACCACGAGCACCCGAAGCCGCTCCCCCGGGCGCCGCAGTCCAAACCCCATGCCGTTGAGCGCATCCTCAAGATCAGCCCGCCGCAGCGGCTTCTGCAGCACGCGTGCCGCGCCCAAGGCGGTGCCCTTCTCGGTCTGCGACAGCACCGTCTCGATGACGACCGGGATGTCGGCCAGTTGCGGCTGCGCCTTGATCCGGGCAAGAAAATCCCATCCGCTCATCCCCGGCAGCATGATGTCCAGCGCGATGACGTCGGGCTTCTCCCGGGCGGCGGTTTCAAGCCCCTCCTCCGCGCTCGCCGCCGTCGCCACCCGGAAGCCGTCATTCTCCAGCACCATGCGGAGCAGGTTCGCAGCCAAGGGGTCGTCCTCCACGATGAGCGCCAAAGGGGACCGGGCGCTCGCCGGCATCTGGGGCACGTTCGCCTGCGCCGCCTCTTCAGCCTGCGGGCGCGCGGCATCGCTCACGGCCTCCCGCCAGGGAAGCCACACCGTGAAAGTCGACCCCCGGCCGACCTCGCTCTCCACCGCGACCTCCCCCCCATGCAGCATGGTCAGCTTCTTCACCATGGCCAGCCCGAGCCCGGTTCCCTCGAAGCGGCGGGAAAGCGAGCTGTCGGCCTGCGAGAACGGCTGAAAAAGGCTTCCGATGGCGGCAGCCGGAATGCCGATCCCGGTATCGCTGACCCTGACTTCCAGATAGCGCGGGAATGTCGCCGACGGCACCGCCGCCGAATCCACGCGCCGCGCCGCAATCCGGACTTCGCCCCCGTCCGGCGTGAATTTCACCGCATTGGAGAGCAGATTGTAGAGGATCTGCTTCAGCTTGCGCGGGTCTGCCCACAGCTTCGTGAGCCCGCGCTCGACGTCGATCGACACCCGCATGCCGTGGTCCATCGCCCTCTCCCGCACCACCATGACGCTCGCCTGGACGAGCGCGTCCACGTCGATGGCTTCGAGGTCGAGCGTCATCTTGCCCGCCTCGACCTTGGACAGGTCAAGGACGTCGTTGATCAAGGACAGCAAGTGCTCGCCGCTCGCCAGAATATCCCCGATCACGCTCTTCTGCTCCGGCGCCAACGCGCCGACCACGCCGTCGGCCAGCAGTTCGGAAAACCCGATGATCGCGTTGAGCGGCGTGCGCAGCTCGTGCGACATGCTGGCAAGGAAGCGGTCCTTGGCCAGATTGGCGTTCAGAAGCTCCATGTTCTTCTCGAGCAAGGTCTGTTCGATGCGCCGACGATCCGTCACATCCCGGATGGCGCTGGCGACGATCACGCCCTCCTCGCTCTCGATCGGACTCAGGTTCACCTCGATGGGAAATTCCGACCCGTCGGCGCGCAAGCCGAACAGCTCTCGCCCGGCGCCCATGGGACGCGCGCGCGGCGCATCGAAGAAGCTCTTGCGCAGGCCCGGATGGCCGGCCCGGAAGCGCTCCGGCAACAACATCTCGACCGGCTGTCCCAGCAGCGCCGCGCGCGAGTACCCGAAGAGCTTTTCCGTCTGCGAGTTGACGAGCGTGATTTCGCCGCCGCCGTTGGCGATGACCATGGCATCCGGCGCCGATTCCAGGAGCCCGCGGAATCGGCTCTCCGCCTTCTTGCGCAGCGTGATGTCCCGGATCGCGCTCATCGCCAACATCCCCTCGTCCGTCTCCAGCGGCGCAAGGCTGATCTCCACCGGAAACACCCGGCCATCCTTGCGCATCCCGAAAAGCTCGAGGCCGATGCCCATCGGCCGCACGCGCGGCTGCGTAAAATAGCCCGCGCGATCGGCCACGTGCACGTGCCGGAACGGCTCGGGCAAGAGCTTCTCCAGTTCGGCCCCGCGCAATTCCCCGAGCTCATAGCCGAAAAGCTTATCCGCGCGCGACGTCGTCAGCACGATGCGCCCGGCCGCATTGATGATGACGATCGCATCCGGCATCAATTCCAGCAGGGGACCGAAACGCGCCTCGACGGCCCGCGCGTCACGCGATGCCTTGAGCTCGGTGACGTCCTTTTCGGCGTAGAGGATGAAAGGGGCTTCGCCATCGGACGCCGGAACGGCCTTGGCCGATGCCTGGACATACAGTAGGCTGCCGTCCTTGCGGCGCCGCAGCCCTTCGCTGCTCGCCACGCCCGCGCCCAGAATCTTCTCGCGGAAGGCCCGTTCGGACTCGGCCGCCTCGGAGGGCACCAGGAATTCGTGGGGCTTCCCGAGGGCTTCGCCGGCCCCGTAACCGAAGAGCCCCTCGGCACCCTTGGTCCAGTGGACGATGTTTCCATCCGGCCCGGTCACCATGATGCCGTCTGGAACCTCGTTCAGAATCAGCGCCCCGAAATCCACGGTCATGAATCGGCGTCTCAGGCTGTGTTTTGTCTCCCCATCTGGTTCAAGTGTAGCAACGGGAGGCGCATATTGCCGCCGGCACGCGCGCCTTCAAGAAACGGAGTTCAAGACGCGAAGCCGGTCCCTGAGTCCCGACGAGCGGACGGTAGGCTGCGCGAGACCCGCCGCCAAGGTCGCCTCCGCACCGAAGATGTCCACCCGGCGCCTGGCACGCGTGATGCCGGTATAGACCAGCTCGCGCGTCAAGACCCGCGAGATATCTTCCGGCAGCACCAAAGCGACCTCGTCGAACTCGGACCCTTGCGACTTGTGGACCGTCATCGCAAAGGCCGTGACGTGCTCGGGCAGACGCGCGGGGGGAACGCTTCGCATGAGCCCCTCAACGGTTTCAAAGAAGACCCGCAGCCCTTTCTCGGTGGGTAGCGCAATGCCGACATCCCCGTTGAACAGGCCGAGGCCGTAGTCGTTGCGGGCAATCATGATCGGGCGCCCAGGGTACCAAAGGCCATCTTGCCGAAGGCCCGCCGCACCGACCACGCGCTCCTCCGCCAGGCGATTGATCCCCTCGGCACCCGTCCGGCCCCGGCGGTGCGCACAAAGGACGCGGAAGCCATTGAATCGCGCAAAGACCTCTGGCGGCACCGCGCGCGCGCGCACCGCCGCAAAATAGCCGGCATACCCTCGCGCGAGGCTGCTCTCGAGGCCCCCGACGATCGCCTCGTACGCCCCTTCGTGCCAGCCCAGGTCGCCGAAGCGCTGGCTGCGAAGCGCGCCCAGGGCGCCGGGCGCATCGCCCAGTTTGGCCAGCCGGGCAAGATGCGCGATGCCGCTCTCTCCCGTGAAGCGGTAGCTCTTTTGCAGCATCGCGACACACTCCGCCAGGGCCGACTCGCCTTGCTCGCCGTCCTCCAGCGCACATCCCGTGGCCGCCCGGACGCGCTCGCGGAACGCCCCCTGCCCGAGGCCGCCGCCTTCGCACAAGTCGCCGAAGACGGCGCCGGCTTCCACCGACGCCAGCTGATCCTTGTCCCCCAGCAGGATGAGGCGGGCACGCTTGGGCAACGCATCGAGCGTCTTGGCCATCAGCGCGAGATCGATCATGGACGCCTCGTCGACGACCAGCACGTCCACGGGCAGCGGATTGGCGTGGTCGTGCCGGAACGTGACCCCATCGGGACGAGTGCCCAGCAGCCGATGGAGCGTGGAAGCGTGCTCGGGGATCAGGGCGAGTATCCCCGGGTCAAGCCCCAGGCGTTGCTTCGCCGCGCGGATCGCCTGCGCGAGCCGCATCGCCGCCTTGCCGGTCGGCGCAGCCAGCGCGATATGCAAGGGCGCCGCGGCCTGCATCTGCAAGGCGGCCAGGATGCGGAGCACGGTCGAGGTCTTGCCGGTGCCCGGCCCCCCGGAGATGATGCACAGCCCCTTCAGCACCGCGACCGCCGCCGCGATCTTCTGCCCGTCGGGCACCGCCGCGCGCACCCCGAAAAGCCGGTCAAGCACTTCGCGCAGCCGCGCCAGGCTTACGCCCGCCACGGGAACCGACGCCTTGTCCCGGAGCTGATCGGCCAGATTGCGCTCATAGCGCCAGTAGCGGGCCAGATACAGGCGATGGGCCGAATCCAGGATCAGGGGGGCATACTCGTCCGGCCGTCCCACGACGCGGCTCGCCCGCAACGCGGCCTCCCAGCGATCGAGCGGGGGCAGCGCGAGGCCGCCGCGCTCGGCGCTCTCCCAAAGACGCTTTCCGGCGAGCGCCTCAAGATCGACGCACACATGCCCTTGGGCCACCCCATGGGCCGCCAAGCACCCCGCGGCAAGCACGCCATCCCCTGCATGCGGATCCAACCTGTGCAGGTAGGCGGCAAACTGCAGGTCGAGCGCCGACAATTCGCCGGCATAAGCACGCAGGCGTGACATCATGCGCCTTCCCCTTGCCCGATGAGCCGGTCCAGGGCCTCGATGAGCGAGGCCGCCGGCCGATCATGGAAGACGCCGGGACGCCCAGGCGCCCCGGCCCGGATCCCGCGCAGGAACAGATAGAACACCCCGCCGAAGTGCCGCGACGGGTCATACCCGGGCAGACGCAATCTGAGATAGCGGTGCAGCGCCACGCTATAGATCAGGTATTGCAGATAGTAGTGATCCCGCGCCATCGTGGCCACCATGGCCGCCTCGTCATAGGCCTGCGGGCTTGCGCCCAGCCAGTTCGATTTATAGTCCAACACGTAAAAGCGGCCGTGGGCCTCGAAAATGAGGTCGATGAACCCCTTCATATACCCCAGCACCCGCTCGAAGGTCAGACCTTCCGCCGCTTGCCGGAACGCAGGATGCAAACCGCTTGCCGCACCGCACAATGCCTGCCGCAGCCCCGCCGCGTCCAGCGCACGCAGCGGGTAGGCAAATTCCATCTCGGCGCGCTTGCGCGACGGTACCAGTGTCTTGAGGGAAAATCCTTGGTCGTCGAGGGGAACCGTGAGCACGCTTTCCACCATGTCGGCGACGGGCGCCCCCCATTCCGGGGCGAAGCCGTGCGCCTGGAGCTTGCGCGCCACATGGGCCTCCAAAGCTGCCCGGTCCGCCACCCGGAAGTCCCAGGTTTCAAACACGGCGTGAAGGCAGGTTCCGGCCCGCGTGCCGCGCGGGAAGGAAAAAATGCTGCGCGATGGGCCCGACCCCTCGACGGCCTGCGGCCCCGCGTCGTAATCCGGCGCGTCGGCGTTGCGGCCGGCGGTCAGGGCCGAAAAACTGGTCATCCGCCACGTCGCCTGCAGGCTGCGATGGAATGCGCGCACCCGGAAGGCGGCGCCCATCGCCGCCGCCGGACGGAAAACGTCGCCCTTCTGGGGGATTTCCGCGATCCCGACAGCCCCTGGCGCCCGCGCCGCGACGCGCGCCAACGCGGCGCGCATGCGCGGGCCGTCGAGATCATTGAGCCCCTTGCGCAACGCCTCGATCAAGGGGGCATGCGCGCCTGCGTTCACCTCGCGTCCGTGCAGGACCCAGCCCAGCGCCGACGTCGCCACCCCGTTGATCGGCCCCCACACCACGTAGCAGCGGTGGCGCGCGCGGGTGAGCGCCACGTAGAGCAGGCGAATCTTCTCGGCGAGCCGCTCGGCGTCGGCTTGCGCGCTGTGCGCAAGCCAGTCGGCCCCGCCGACGTCGAGAACCGCCGGGTGCGAACCGGCGGCATCGTGGCACATGACCATCCCTGTGCCGCGCGGGCTTAGGCGGCCGTCCCACAGGAACGGACAGAACACCACGGGATACTCGAGCCCCTTCGCGGTGTGAACGGTCACGATCTTCACGAGCCGCGCGTCGCTTTCCAGGCGCAGCTGCGTTTCCTCATCTCCGGGCTGGCGCTGGTGGATGGCCCGCGAGAACCAGGCAGCCAAGGCCTGCATGCTCTTGCGGCCATCGCACTCGGCCGCCTGCAGGAGCTCCGCCAGATGCAAAAGATTGGTCAAACGCCGCTCCCCATCGACATGGGAAAGCAACCTCGCGGCCACGCCCTCCTCTTCGACCCAGGCGCGGAACATGCGCACGAAGCCATGGGTGCGCCACAACAGATGATAGTCCTGGAAGGTTTCAAGCCGCGCCTCCCAGGCCTGCGGGTCGAGGCTCAACGCATACACCTCCGCGCCCTTCATGCCCATGAGTTCGCTCGCCAGCGCCGCCTTGAACAACGGTTCGCGACCGGGCTCGACCAAGGCCAGAAGCACACGCTCGAAATCGAGCGCCTCCGGCGAGGCGAACACATTGTCCTGCCCATACTGCACGCTGGGCACGCCGCGCCAGGCCAGGGCCTCGCGCACGAGACGCCCCTGCCGGTGGGTCGGCACCAGGATCGCGATGTCGCTGCCGCACAGCGCCCGATCGCCGATCATCGCACGCGATTGCCGGCCAAGGTTCAAAAGCCGCGCGATTTCTCCCGCCGTGGCCTCGGCCGCCAACCGGTTGGCCATGCCCTTGTCGAGGGGCTTCCCGTCTTCCCCTCCCGGGGTGAGCCAGAAGCGCAGCGCCGAGCCGTCTGCGTCCGCCACCGTGAAGGCATCCCGCGCCCGGTCGGAGGCCGAGACGGGCGGATAGGCGATCTCCTCGAAGACGAAAGGATTGGGATTGTGGGCAAACAAGGCGCCGACGGCATCGATCAGGGCGGCGTCGGAGCGCTGGTTGACGCCCAGCGTATAGCGGTGGGTGGTCAGCGCGCGCGCCTTCAGGTAGGCGAAAATGTCCGCGCCCCTGAAACTGTAAATCGCCTGCTTGGGGTCGCCCACAAGGAAGACCGGCGCTTCGCCTTGCCCGTACAGCGCCGCGAAGATCTCGAACTGCACGGGATCGGTGTCCTGGAACTCGTCGATCAGCGCGGCGCGGTATCGGGCACGGACGCTCTCGGCAAGGGGCGCCCCCAGCGGGCCGCCAAGGGCCGCCGCCAGGTTGTTGAGCAAATCACCGTAGGACTGCACCCGGTGCGCCCGCTTGCGCGCCGGCAATTCCGCCTGGACGAACCGCAGGCAATCGGCCTTGAGGCCCACCAGCCGCGCCTCGAAAAGTGCGTCCCGAAGGGTCGCGAGCCGCTCGCACGCATCGAAGAACGGATGCCTGGGCGGTGTGCCGCCCTTGGCCGCCGCGGCGATGGTTGACGCAGCGAAACGGGTCAGGTGGGCGCAGCTCCCGGCGTGGTGGGCCTCGGGCCGGAAATAGCCATCGAGCCCCTCGCACCATTTGGGGATGGCATCCTTGCGGTACCGACGCCCGTCCAGCCCGCCGGAGAGCAGGAGTGCCATGATGGGGCTCCGGCTGCGCATCCACGTCTCGCGACAGGCGCGGTAGGTGTCCGCGAATTCCTGTTCCAGAACCTGGAAATCTTGCGCGGACGCGGGAGGTTCGATGCGCAGATACGGCTTGTCGACATGCGGCCGGATCTCTTCGAGCAACGCTTGCGGATTCGCGCCGCGGTCCACCAGATACGCCACGAAGAGCCCGGAGGCCGTGTAGACTTCCCGCCGCCAGAAATCCTCCACCACCTCTTCCAGCAAGTCCGACTCATTGGGAATGAGCTCGGTGTCGAAAGGCGTCCCGCTGGCGATCGCATGATCGGCCAGCACCCGCTGGCAGAACCCATGAATCGTGTAGATCGCCGCTTCATCGAAGCGCCGAATGGCGCGGGTAAGCCGCGCCACCGCGCCTTGCGTCCGGGCGGCATGCCGGGTCGCCAGCCGCTGGCAGAAAGGACCCGCGCCCGCCCCTTTCGTCAGCGCCCGCTTGGCGTCGGCCAGCCGCTCGCGGATCCGCGCACGCAGCTCGGCGGTAGCCGCCTTGGTGTAGGTGACGACCAGAATCTCGTCGACCTCAAGGGAAAGCTCCAGCAACAGCCGCACATAGAGCCCGGTAATGGTCCACGTCTTGCCCGTCCCGGCGCTCGCCTCGATCAGGCTGATCCCGTCGAGCGGCGCCTCGTGGATATCGAACGGCAAGAAGCCCTGGCTCATGCCACATCCCCGATGACGTGATCGAGCATCGGCGCAAACAACCGCGCGGCGAGCGCCGTGAATTCGTCATCGAGCGGGTCGTGCCCGCGGTAGACAAACTGGTAATGTGCCTCCTCCGATTCGCCAAAGGTGCCTCCGTTGCGGAACTCCGGCACATCCCACGCCGCATGGGCGGCCTTGAGCGCCGGGCCGCCGGCCCGCGATGCCGTCGCATAGGCATGGGACGCCCTTACGAAGAAGGGCACGGGGCGCGTCAAGCCGCGCCAATAGGTCTCCAAGATCGTGGCGATCAGGGGCGCGGGATCGGCGACCGGCGCCAAGGCAAACTCGCCGTCCAGCCCGACCCAGCGGCTCGAGAGGGCGACCCCTTCCGGCTTGAGGTGGCACAGGAGCAAATGGCGCAGCCACAATCCCCAGCGGTCGGCGGGGCTGATGTCGGCCACGCGATGGTCGACGATGCCCCCCGGGCCCACGCGATCAAGCCAGCCCGTGAGGCGCACGCCGTGGGGCGCGACAAACGCCACCTCGAGCGGATCGAGGGCACGCTCCGGAAGGCATCCGTGCAGGCGGACGCTCAACGCCTGCACGGGTTCACGCTCGCGATCGAGAAAGGCGGCGCCCCACTGACCGTGCGGCAGCACGCCCTCGGCGCGAAGCAGCGCCAGGGCGCCGTCCATGGTGCCCCGTTGCCTGAGCTCCTCAAGCAGGGTCTTGCGCGCGTGCATTCTCGCGAAGGCGTCGAGCCCGAACGGTTCACGCGCCTCGAACCCGCCGTCCGCCTCCGCCAGCTGGAGCCCCAGGCGCCTTTGGAGCAGGAACCGTACCGGGTTCCGAAAAAACTCGTGCAGACTGGCAAGCTCGACCGAGCCCCATTCCGGTTCCGGGTTCGGCAAGGGGACGGGAAAGAGCGGCTCGCTTTTCGCCGTGCCGTGTCCCACCAGCGCGCTTGCCGCACCAAGCGACGCGGAATAGCTGAACAGCCCGGCCTCGCCCAGGAAATAGCGGGGACTGAACGCCTGCAGCGGGTGATGGGTCACGGTGCGCGCGCCCGCATCGCCCCTCTCCTCGAGCCTGAACCCCCGGCGCACCGCATCCAGGAGCTCGGACACCAGGACCGAGGGCGGCAACGGTTCGTTGTCGCGGATGCTCGCGCCCACATAGCTGAGATACAGGGCCTCTCGCGCCGACAGGATCGTCTCCAGGAACAGGTGGCGGTCATCGTGGCGGCGGGAGCGATCGCCGCGCCGAAAATCGCGGGCCATCAAGTCGAACCCGGGCGGCCGCGTCTGCCTCGGGAAGGCATCATCGTTCAGGCCCAGCACGCACACGACGCGGAAGGGCGGCACGCGCATGGGAACCAGGGAGCAGAACGTCACACCGCCGCGCAGGAAGCCGGACGCACCGCTCGCCTGCCCCAGCCGGCCCGCCAGCCACGCCTGGATGACGGCCAAGCTCACCGGCGCGCCGAACCCGGCGAGGGCACTGTCGGTCATGAGGTCGTCAAGGCTTGCGCGAATGCGGGCCAGCGTCTCCTCTTCCGCCTCATCCGGCACAAAGAGGCGGTCGAGCAGGTGCGACAGGCGAACCGTCCATTGCCCGGGCGGATGCGCGCCCGTGAGCCAGGTTTCCGCGTCCAGCACCGTCTCGAAGAACGCCACGAACTGTCCCAGCACGCGCGCGCGATCGCCTTCGATCGCATCAAAGGGCAGGACCCCGTGGTACAGGGGCGATGCGCCTTGGGCGCAGGCCTGCGGCAGGGCGAACCCGAGGAGCAGGCGGTCGATCCCGGAACGCCAGGTGTGCTCCCCGGTGCCCGGCAGTCCCAAGGCTTCCCGGTGGGCGCTGTCGCGGCCCCAGCGAATGCCGGCGGCACGGACCCAATCGTGAATCAGCAAAGCGTCGTCTTCGGAAAGCTCGAAGCGCCGCAACACCGCGGGAGCGGCCAGGATATCCAGCACGCGGCCGGCCTCGAAGCGGCTGCCCGGGATATCGAGGATCCCGAGGAAGGCGCTGAGCAACGGATCGTCCGCGGAGGGCCGCCGGTCCGCGAGGCCGTAAGGGATCCTTGCGCCCCCCCCTTGCGCCTGGAACACCGCGTCGATGTATGGGGCATAGGTCTCGATATCGGGCACCAGGACCACGACCTCGGAGGGCTCGAGGTCAGGCCGCGCCGCGAAGCGGGACAGCAACTGGTCGAAGAGCACCTCCACTTCGCGCATCGGGCTGTGGCAGACGTGCACTTCGACGGAAGGGTCGGGTGATGCCATCGGGCGGGCGTCTTCGCTCCCCCGGTCGACCAGGTTCAGGATGTCGGACTGAAGCGCATGAAGCAGGCTGTCGGCGCCCGGATCGTCGAACACGCTGTGCAGTTCGCTGTCGCAGGCCTCCAGCACGAGATCCATGAAGTCGCGCCCCTGCTTGCCCCAGGACGCCAAGAGGGCGTTTCCGGTTTCCAGATGCAGATCCTCGGCGGCCCCATCACCGGCGCGACGCGCGATCTCGCGGCTGTCGACGATATGGCCCCAAGGCTGCGCGCACGGGTTGAGCACGAAAAGGCAGATGTCGATCTTCTGGGCGAGCTCGCGAAGAACCGCGAGATAGGCGGGCGGCATCGAGGAAATGCCGAACAGGATCACGCGGGACGGCAGCCCCGACGGGCGCGCCGGCAGGCGCTTCAGGTCGGTCAGGAGGCGCTCCAGCAGGTGGACCCGATGGCGATCGCCTCTCGCCGCCTTGCGCCACAGCGCGCACTGCCAGGGTTCGTCCGGTCCGAGCCCGAGGAGCCGCCCGTCGTCCCAGGCGGCGATCCAGTCCGGGCGATAGACCAGATAATGGTCGAACGTGTCGGCCACCTTGCGCGCGAGCTCAAAGCGGGCCAGATCCCCGGCGCCGTCGAGATAGCCCGCGAGCGCGCCGTCGACGGAACGCTCGGCGATCCCCCCCAATTCACCCATCAGGCGCCAAGCCAGGATCTCTGGCGCGAACACCGAGCGCTCCGGCAAATCGCCCAGCACGTTGCGCGCGACCCGCCAGATGAACGCGGCCGGCAGCTGAAACTCCATATTGGCGCAGATACCCAGCCGCTTCGCGACGAAGAGGGATATCCAGCGGCCCATGCCCTCGTTCTGGACGACGATGTTTTCCGGGGCGAGGACCGCGTCCAAGGGTTCGGCGAGGACGGCAGCCAGCAGCTCGCCCAGGATCTCGATGCGATTGGACTGGTACAGATGAAGCATCGCGCACTCTATCCTTGTTCCCGGGCTAGCCTTCCACCGGGCTGTCCGCGCTCCGGTCGACCACAGGCAGCGCGGCCGCGGGCTGGGCATAGCGCGCGCCCGCATCGGCCAGGAGGGCGGACACCCGGTTGCGCAGCGCGGCTGGCGCGATGACCTCGACCTCCGGCCCGTGCTTGAGGATGTCCATCACGAGTTCCCGATCGTCCGCATAGGGAATCTCCAGCAGGTAGCTTCCGTCCGGGGAAAACCGACCCCTCTGGCTCGGGTGCCATTGCTCCTGCGCCACCCAGCGTGCGCGCTCGGGCGTGAACCGGAGCGCGGCCCACCGATGCGCCGGGCCGGAGAAGATCCCGTAACCTTCACCGAGGATCTCGTCCAAGGCCGTTTCGGCGATCTCGTCGGCACCGGCGCGCAAAACGGCCGCCTGCTCGATCGCATCGACGCTGAAGCTGCGGATCGCCCGGCGCAGATGGCACCAGGCGTCGAGATACCAATTGCCGCGGTAATGCACGAGGCGCTGGGGAGAAATCTCGCGCTGCGTGAGCTCGCCCTGGCCCCGCGACCGGTAGGCGATGCGCAGCCGCCTGCGTCGCAGCAGCGCCGAGCCTAGTCTCTGGAACTGGGCGGCTTGCACCGGGCGGGCGCCCAACCCCAGGACCTTGACGCGGGCGCGCACCTGCTCGGCGGCGTCCGAGCCGGCGCCCAGCAGGTTTTCCAGGCGCACCATCAAGGGCTGGACATGCGGTCCGAGCAACCCCCCGGAATCGAGGCCGGCGAGGAGCTGGCGCATGGTGAGGAGCGCATGGATTTCGGCGGGGCTGAACCACAGCCCTGGCAGCTCGAAGGCGTGGCCCGCGCCCGACGGCGCCGATTCGTACCGATAGCCGCCTCGCTCACGGTCCCATACGATGGGCGCATTGAGGCGATCCCGGAGATACTGGAGATCGCGCTTGAGCGTGGCGGGCGACACCTCCAGCGCGGCCAACAGGGCATCGAAGGGCAGAAGGCCCCGCTCGGTCAGCAATTGGTCGATCTTGTAAAAACGCTCGGTACGGTCCACCCGCAAACGCCCCCTCTCCCAAGATCCCGCCGGCGACAGTGATGCTATCACAACACCCCAGCATTCGGCCTCCCCATCGGACACGAGAGGACCGCAACGCCGGTGCGGGCAATGCCTGCATGGCCATGGAAGAGCACCGCCAGGGATGGATTCGAGAAAGGGGTCCGAACGGGTATAGGCAACGGCGCGACACGCCATGCCCGGCGCACCAAGAAGCAATGGCCCCGGATCGCTCCAGAGCCATCAGCAGTCCCGCCCTGAATCCCTCGGGCACGCCCACAGCCCGGGACCTCGGGCGGGCGCCTGCTGGTCGCACGCAGGAGGCGCTGCGCGGCGGATTCAGTGGGCCAGCGGCTGTTCACCCAGCAAGACGTGGGGCATGTCGGCCAAGCGGTACTTGCCGGTTTGGACCGCCCGCGCGAGCTTTTCCAGGGTCTGCTCGTGCAGCAAACCGACGATCTTTTCCTTGATCGGTTTCCACTTGAAATGCATCGGGCAGGCCGTCTCGTCGCTGCAGACCTTGAGGCCAAGAACGCAGTCCTGGGTGAAACCGACGCCCTCGGTCAGCGAAAGCACCTGCATGAGGTCGGCCTTCTCCATGCCCTCACGCAAGCAAAAGCCGCCCAGGCGCCCGCGGAACGAATACAGCAGGTTGCCCTTGCACAGGCTTTGCATGATCTTGGCGAGATAGGCAGGCGGCACATTGAGGTGTTCCGCGATTTCGCGGTTCAACACAGGCTCGCCCGGCGGCTTCGTCGCAATATAGATGAGCGCCTGAATGGCGTATTGGCTGGTACGCGATAAAATCATTGGAACCTCGGAAGGGCTAGGATCGCCTCTTTCATGGATATTTTTCGGTCTGAATATCGAAATAATTCACATTCAAGCACATCGCGGCCATTCTGACAAGCATCGATTTTTCTTGAATTTCTTGGCCGTGCAGACCCTGTCGATCACATGGCTTTTCGACAACATGGGGCCGTAGTGGCCGATTGCAAGCCTTGGCGGAGCAGAAAAGCCGCGCCGGCCGAGGCGGCATGCTACGCCACGGACGACAGATGATGGTCGATGAGCAGTGCGGCAAAGAGCGTGCTCAAGTAGACGATGGAGTAACGGAAGGCGGCGCGCGAAAGCGCATCGCTGTATTGGCGATAGAGCCGGATGGCATAGCCCAGGAACACCGCGTCAAGGGTCAGCGCGACGGACAAATAAAACCATCCGCTCATGCCCACGGCAAAGGGCAGAAGACTGACCGCCGTCAGGACGACCGTGTAAAGCAGCACGCAAAGGCGCGTAAAGGAGACCCCGTGGGTGACCGGGAGCATCGGCACGCGCGCCTTGGCATACTCATCCCTGCGGGAGAGGGCCAGCGTCCAGAAGTGCGGCGGCGTCCAGGCGAAGATGATCAGGAACAGGAGAAGCGCATGGGCCGAAATTCCCCCAGTCACCGCGCTCCAGCCGAGAATCGGAGGCATCGCGCCGGAGGCGCCGCCGATGACGATATTCTGCGGCGTGGCGGGCTTGAGGAGCACGGTATAGATGACCGCATAGCCGGCAAAGGTGGCCAGGGTCAGCCACATCGTGAGCGGGTTGACCGCCTGATCCAGGAGGAGAAGGCCAAGCGCACCGATCCCTGAGGCAAAAAGCAGCGTTTCGGTGCGTGTAAGGAGGCCCCGCGGAAGCGGGCGCATGCAGGTGCGCGCCATCACGGCATCGATCTTGTACTCGACCAGGCAGTTGACCGCCGCCCCGGCGCCAGCCACCAGCGCGATCCCGAGCCCGCCGCCGATCAGGATCGGCAGGGGCACCATTCCCGGGGCCGCCAGAAACATCCCGATGAGGGCGGTGAATACCACGAGCGCGACCACCCTCGGTTTGCACAACTGGACGAACTGCCGGATCCGCGAGGGGGAAGCGACCAGCATCAGGGCATCGGGCATGCGACCTCCTGTTCCTAAAAATGGGATCGAACAGGGTCGCTGCCAGTGGCGACCCCATGTTTATCTCGTTTCGCTCTCCGAGCGAATAGGTACTGTTCCTAAAAAGTTGCGCATATTTGCGCATCGGATTTATCCGCAGTCGGTTGACGCACTTTCGTGCCCAACTCGACCCTCTTGACGCTCAGTTGCGCCGGAGAACGAGCAAGCAGGATTCGACGC